>CABUPM010000043.1 GCA_902493345.1 uncultured Eubacteriales bacterium
CCCACAGTACTTGACTCCTCAGAGCATTTCGATTATAATACAGTCGTCGTTATATGTAAAATACATTTTTGATATCGTTTACATATCATTTTGATATATTAGTGGAGGCTGTTATGTTAATCAGTTACGATTATTACAGGATTTTCTATTTTGTCGCAAAATACGGCAACTTTACTCAGGCGGCCAATGTTCTCATGAGTAACCAGCCCAACCTGACCCGCGCCGTCAAAAATCTGGAAGCGGAGCTTGGCTGTACGCTCTTTATCCGCTCCAACCGCGGAGTCACACTGACTCCGGAGGGTTCTAAACTGTATAAATATGTCTCCATCGCCTGCGAACAGCTGCAGGCCGGAGAAAATGAGCTCAGTCAGGATCTGCAGCTGCAGCGCGGCATCGTCTCTATCGGAACGACCGAGACCGCGCTGCACGGCTTCCTGCTGCCCGCACTGCGCCAGTACCGAATCGATTACCCGGAGGTCCGGATCCGGATCTCCAACTATTCCAATCCGCAGGCCATTCACGCCCTGCAGACCGGCCTGGTGGATTTTGCCGTCATCACAACTCCCACCGGCGCCAGCAAGCCGCTCAAAGAAAAGCGTCTGCACGCTTTCCGTGAGATTCTGACCGCCGGCCCCCGATTTAAGGAACTATGCGGGCACACTCTGCATCTGTTGGACCTGCAAAAATATCCGCTGATCTGTACCTCACACGATACACGAACCTATGAGTTCTACAGCCGTTTCTTTGCCGATCACGGCGTGATGCTCTCCCCCGATCTGGAAGTCGCGACCACCGACCAGATTCTTCCGCTGGTCAAGGAAAACCTGGGAATCGGTTTTATGCCGGAAACCTTCGCGAGGAGCGCGATTGAAAATGGGGAAATTCTGGAGGTTAAGCTCTCCGTCAAGATTCCCCAGCGCTATATCTGCCTGGTCAAACGTGCTGACCGTCCCACCGGCATCGCCGCAGGCGTTCTGGAGAAGCTGCTTCTGGAACGAAGCTCTCTCTAATATACATCCCAACCTTTGGGAACAAACAGCTGCTCGTAGCAGCGCACCGCATAATGATCCGACATACCGGACACATAATCGCAGATCGCCGTATCCAGACTGTCTCCCAGAGACAGTCTTTCTTGATATACCTGCGGAAGCCTTTCCGGATGCTCACGGAAATAATCTACCAAACTTTCTACCAGCTTCTCCGCCTTTCCTTCCTCCGCCTTGGCGATGGAACCGATATATACATTCTCAAACATAAACTGCCGGAGGCGCATCATGGCTTCCTCCACCTGCGGCGTCTGCCGGATCTCCGGCTTCATTACGCTGTGCGCGATAACATCCCGGATCATCCGGTTTAATCTCTCCTTCACGTTATGTCCCAGCACTTCTGTGCAGTCGGACGGCAGTTCTTTTTCCTGGATGATCTGTCCGCGGATCGCATCATCGATATCATGATGGATATAAGCCATCTTATCGGCCAGGCGCACGACCTGCCCCTCCAGCGTGGAAGGCATTTTGCTGATCGAATGATTGGCAATGCCGTCCAGCACCTCCCAGGTCAGATTGAGCCCCTGTCCCCTCTTTTCCAGGACTTCTACCACACGGATGCTCTGTGCGGCATGGGAGAATCCTCCCGGCATCTTGCGAGCAAGCACACGCTCGCCTGCGTGGCCGAAGGGCGTATGACCGATATCATGCCCCAACGCAATCGCTTCCGTCAGGTCCTCGTTCAGCTGCAGGGCCCGGCTGATCGTCCGGGCAATCTGCGCGACCTCCAGCGTGTGCGTAAGCCGCGTTCTGTAATGGTCCCCTTCCGGCTGTATAAAGACCTGCGTCTTATGCATCATCCGCCGAAAGGATTTGCAGTGTAGGATCCGGTCGCGGTCCCGCTGGTACACGGTACGCATATCGCACTGCTCCTCCGGTCTCTTTCGGCCACGCGTCTGCGAACTCTTGGAGGCATAGGGAGACAGTATCTGCTCCTCCAGCGCCTCGGTTCTCTCACGCAGTTTAAGGTCTGCCGCTTCTATCATCCTGCTGCACCTCCCTGATCTTCTGCCAGAATTCTTCCTTATTCTCCTTGATTGCCCACCGCTCTTCGGCGCCCTCCTGACGGATGTCAAACGAGCACGCCTCACGGTAGGCGCAGTACGTACACGCACTGTACGTATCCCCTCGGTAGGGATACTGGCGAATGCATCCGGACAGCTCCTCCTGTGCCAGCCCGGCGATCTTCTGGATAGCAAACTTCGTAAGGCCGTTCATCTCCTCTTCGGTACGAAGCTTGCCCATATCGCTCTTATGCACAGCTCCCGCCTTGGTAACACGCAGCGGCAGGATATTCTGCAGCTGCTGCGGGTCCTGTGCCATTCCTTCCAACACGATCTTATCGTTCACAGCGATTCCGGAGAGCCTTGCCCCTTTCCGTGCGATTTCTTCCGCGTCCTCTTCCCCCATCGGCTTCTTAGCCTTGATAATATCCGGTGTCAGATGAAAATAGAACATTCCGGCCGGTTTGACCTCTCGTCCCATTTCCCTAAGGCCGTCCGTTACCGCCTGCATGTATACCGGAAGCTGCAGACTGATTCCGTCGTCAATCTCTGTCTCCGAAAAGGAGGTGGATCCAGATTTGTAGTCGATGATCCGCACATAGGTCACGCCGTCCTCCTGCAAGAGGTCTACCCGGTCGATGATTCCGCTCATCCGAAGCACCTGACCGCCTTCCAGCGGCACCTCTACCGGTGGGAGACTCTTACCGCGGCCGCTGCCAAAGCCCCACTCAAAATATTCCGGCCGGAAGCTTCCGGCTTCCACCTGTTCCCGCAGATATTGCAGGGCCCGCACGGCCCGTCTCTGGAGTTTTCGCCAATAATAGCGGTATCGGCTGTTATCCTGATAGGAAGCATACTCCTGCTCGCTCTCCTGAAAAAGCTTCTGCACCAGATCCGTTATCGCCTCTGCTCCCGCATTCTCATCGTAAAAGCGCTGCAAAAGGAGCCCCGCCCCTTCCAGAATCCCATGCAGAATCCGTCCGTCGCTGGCAAAGCTGGCCTGGAACAGCTCCCGTTCCCGCAGCCTCAGACCATACCTCAGGAAATGCGCATAAGGGCAGCTGGCATACCGCTCCATCCGGGTCACGGACAGCTCCCAGCTGTCCGGCTGCCAGAGCCTGTGCGCTGTCTCCTCCGAAATCCTCTCCTCTTCTATACGCCCTGCCTGCGCCAAACGCCGCATCCGCTGCGCGTAGCCATGCCGCAGGAACCAACGCTGCAGCTGCGCATTCTTCTCTTCCGATTCGCACCAGCGCTGAAAACAAGGCTCCGCCAAGCTAAGCCTCTCCTCCGGCTCTGTATCCAGAACCTTATCTCCATGGATTTGCAGGAACCGGCTCCAATAGAGGGAGGCCCGCTTGGGCTCGCCCTTTTCCAGACTGGCGTCATAGCTCACATAGAGAGCTTCTGTCGGCGCTGAGAGCAGAATATAGAGCCGAAACTGCTGCTCGCAGAGCTGGCGCAGTCCATCCGGCGCAAGCCGCATCGTCCCTTGCAGTTCCGCACGTTCCTTTTCCAGTAATAGGCCATGATCCTGCACAACCCTGGGAAAGCCCTCTTCTCCGAACCCAAGGATAAAGAGCGCCTTCAAGCCCTGAAAACGGGAACGGTCCATGTCTCCCACCGTGATCTGGTCCAGAGAGGGCGGAAGCATTCCCAGCTTCAGCTCGCCAAAGCCCGCCGTAAGGATCCCCAAGAAGGCATCCGTACTAAGCTCTGTCTCCCCCATCATCTCCCGGATCCGTTCCAATACCAGAATCACCTGCGCATAGATCTGGCGGCTATGCGCCTCCTGCAAGAACAGGCCGTCTCTGCGAAGCTGATCCGCCTGATGGTTCAGCAGATACTCCGCACCGGTCGCCTCCAAAAAGCTCTCAATCTGGCTGCACCATTTTTCAGCCGTTTTGTCCTGCGCATCCTGCCAGAAGGCTTCCAGACAGTCCGTATAGAGCCGTACCGCCTGCTCGTTTTCACTGCCTACGGCACACTCCCGCATCAATTCCGCCGCCTTATGAAATCCTCGTGTTCCTCGTGCCAGCGCCTGATTCTCCAACAGATCCCGCTGTTTTCTGGTAAACGGAGTGTACCCGCTCTTCAAAAAAGAAAATAGCGTATCGTAGCTGCACCGACTCTGCAGCATCTGAAGGAGGGAACGAATCATCCGGATAAAGGGATGGGACATGACACCCCCCGTTTCGTCCATAAAAATCGGGAAACCATACTCCTGCGCATACTGCCGGATCAGGCCCTGATATGTACCGACATCGCTTACCGCAACACCGATCTGCCGATACTGATAGCCCTGTTCCCGGATCAGATATACAATCTGCTCAAACATCCTCTGCACTTCCGACCGGCAGCCGGATGCCGCATACAAATGCACCGCGTTCTTTTCCCCCGACCATGGTCTGGGCGGAACCTTGAAGAATTCCCGTGCAGTATGGTTCAGGCAGGTCTCTTCCGCCGCCTGCATATAGACTTCCTGCACCGGGATGCGCATCTGCCTGGCCGCCTCATAAAGGGCCGCCAATGTCCTGCGCGAGGTGTCAAAGAGATCGCCCTTCTCACTCTCCCGTCCCCTCTCGACTTCTCTTGCCGCGGCTTCCGGAATCGTCAAGCAGATTGTCACTTCTCCTGCGTAATGCATAAGCAGCGTCAGAACCCGCATCTGCTGCGGCGTAAACCCGTAAAAATCATCCACGTAGATTCTGGCGCCGCGTACCAGATGTGAATCCGGAAGGTTCTCCGCCAGACGGTCCAGCAGCTTCTCACTGATCTCTCCGTACTGCAGCAGCGCTTCTTCGTATGCGCCATGAAGCAGTACCAGATCCTGCAGCTTTAGATGAAGACTGCTCTCCTTTTCCGTCTGTTCCATCGCCTTCTGGAGTGTTTCCTGACTGATTTCATACTGTGCGAATTCGGAGAAAAGGCTTTTTAATCTCTGCAAAAAGCCGGCGGAGTGAACACTGCCTCCGTAATAGGCAAGCTGCGGAGCATGTTCCTGTGCCAACCGATATAAAAGCATACTCTTACCGACTTCATCCAGCACGACCAGCTCTTTTTCCCCCTGTTCCGACAATACCCGGTGCGCCATGCGCTGAAAGCTCAGGACATCCGTCCCGATCAGTCCATGTCCCGGATGTTCCTGAATCAGTGTTTTCTGTTCGGACAGAGTCACCTGTTCCGGTACAATCAGGATGTGCCTCTCCTGCGGCAATCCTTGACCGTCGGATAAAATCTTTCTGTGGATCCAATGCGTTTTGCCGGATCCGACCTCGCCCATAAGCAGTCTGAGCAGCATGTCTATCCCTCCTCTCCTTACTTATCTGCATTATAACATAATTTCCCGCTCCGGAATACACATAAATGGTTTTTTCTTTTCATAAAATGGTGGCAGTAAAAGACTTATGGAGGATTCTACACTATGGCTTTCCGTGTTGTCACTCTCCGTCTTCCCGGGCTGCTGCGCATCGGCGCGGCCGCTCTCGCCGTAATCCTCGCCGGCATTCTACTCTTTCTGACCCTGGGCTCCGGCGGCAAAAGAGTCTCCAGTGAGGCCGCTGTCTATCAGCCGGGGATCTACAGCGCCAGCGTCGCCTTTGGCGCGCAAACGGTCTCGGTTGAGATCATCATGACCTCGACAGGGATCCAGTCTGTCTCCTATGAGATTCCGGAGGATGTATCCAGTGTATATCCTCTGATCCGCGCCGCCAGCGCCATGATTGAAAAGCAAGTGGAATCCGGTGGGGATCCCTCTGCCATCCAGCCGGATTCCGCCTCACAGGATACGGCCGCTTATCTCCTGCGGGCCATCCGCACCGCTTGCTCTAAAGCCCTTTTGCCTTCCGGCACCTGACTTCGGAGGACAATCCTGTGCGTAAATGCGGTTTTCCTCTCAAACCTCTGGGCTGTATGGCCGCCTGCTTTGGCTTCGGCATCCTGTTTGCCGTCCTGATCGATATTCTATGGATCAACTGCATTCTGGGAATTCTGATTGCTGTCACCGGGATCTATTTGGCTGCGGTATTTTAAAAGCCGACGCGGCTGTTTCCTCTTTTGAAGGAACAGCCGCGTCGATTTATAAGGCTTCTATTACAGCTCGTACACCTTGATCGCGTCCTTAATGTTCTTTTCCTTGGCTTCTTTGCCGTATTTGTCCACCGCGAGACGATTCTTGGGACCATGAGACAGCGCCGCCGCGCCGCCGATACAGCCATTGATGCAGGCCATACCTTCGATGAAGTTCTCCTCCCGCTTGCCGCTCTGCGCCTTCAGAAGCGCCATCCGGCAATTGGCAATACCATCGCAGGCTACCGCATTGAGCTTGAACTGCTCTTCCGTGATTCCCTGCTCCTTCAGCGCCTCAGCAACTGCCTCGGCCAGACCTCCGCAGCGTGCGAAAATTCTGCCGTAATAAGACGCGTTATCCAGCGGCTCCTCATCCAGCTTCGCCAGCTCAATCTCCCGGCTGTCAAACAGCGCCTGCAGCTCTTCAAAGGTCAGTGCCAGGTCCACATAGGGCTTAACGGCTTCCTTACGAACCTCTGCCTTCTTCGCCGTACAGGGTCCGATAAAGATTACCTTGCTGTTCGGATCCAGCTTCTTCAGGTGCTTGGAAATCTCCACCATCGGGGACGGATTATGAGAAATATTCTCCTTCAGCTTGGGGAACTGGGTCTCGATATAGCGTACAAACGCCGGGCAGCAGGAACTGGTCAGGAATCCCTTCTCCGCCAACTCCGCGGCCTCATTGTACGCGACCATGTCCGCGCCCAGCGCCGCCTCGACAACGCTGTAGATACCCAGCTTCTTGATTCCGGCAACGACCTTGCCTAAGGGAAGGTTGAACTGTCCGGAGATCGCCGGAGCTACAACGGCATATACATGGTATTTGGTGTTATTCTCGGACTCTCTCAGCATCCGGATCGCATCCAGGATAAACGACTTGTCCATAATCGCTCCAAAAGGACACTGATATACACAGGCGCCGCACTGAATACATTTGTCGTTGTTGATCTCTGCCTTCATATCATCATTGATGCTGATGGCATTCGGCTTACATGCATTCATACAAGGACGGGTATGCTTTACGATCGCGCTGTAGGGACATACCGTTACACAGCGTCCGCACTCAATACATTTGGATTTATCAATGTGAGCCTTGCGGTCTACAATCGAAATTGCCTTCTTGGGACATGTATTCATACAATGGTGCGCGATACATCCACGGCAGGCCTGAGTAACCTCCACACCTGCCACAGGACATTCGTCACACGCGACGGGCATAACCTCGATAATATTGGGATTGGACTTATCTCCGCCCATTGCCATTTTCAATCTCTCATTCATAACGGCACGCTCTTTATAAATACAGCAGCGCATTGACGGCTTCGGTCCCGGAACCAGACGCTCCGCTGCTCCCAAAAGCCCCTCTGCCAGACGTCCCTCATACTCCAATGTAGCAATCTCTTTTAATGCTTTGTACTTTAATTCCTGGACACTGGTATCACAAATCATTGTTTAACTCCAATCCTTTCTACTCTCTTCTCCATTACGTAGACACAACAAAAAATGCTTTTTTACAAGCAGAGAA
The DNA here is from genome assembly GCA_902493345.1 of uncultured Eubacteriales bacterium. GTDB lineage: Bacteria > Bacillota > Clostridia > Lachnospirales > Bianqueaceae > Faecimorpha. The sequence goes on from CABUPM010000043.1 coordinate 7,644, forward strand.
AGTATACCATAGCGTTCTTCTAATGTCAATACCATACTTCCTGAAGAATTAACCCTTGAGGCGGCGCTGTATACCCTGCCTGCAGACGATCCTCGGATGCAAGGATCGTCTGCATTTCCTCTGGCTTTCTCTCGCCCAGTCCTACTTCTATCAGCGTTCCCGCAAGGATACGGACCATATTGTATAAAAAGCCGTCCCCTCGGACGATCAATCGGATCTCTGGCCCTTCCTCCTCTATCTCAAGCGAATAAATGGAACGCACAGTGGATTTTTTGTAACGCTTCAGCGAGCAAAAGGCCCGAAAATCATGCGTTCCCGTAAGTTCACGCGCTGCGGCTCGCATTGCTTCTATATCCAGCTTCTCCGCTAACCGCAAAACAAACCGGCGTTCAAATACATTGGGCACAGAGCTATTCCAGATGCGGTACACATAGGTCTTTCCTTTGGCATTCAACCGACTGTGAAACCTTGCCTCTGCCTCTTCCAGCTGAATCACCGCGATATCCTCCGGCAGATACTGATTGATCTTCTTCATAAGTTCCTCCGTATCTTCCTGTGTTTCCAGCTTAAAATTGGCCACCTGTCCCGCCGCATGGACCCCTGCGTCCGTCCTGCCTGCTCCGAAAACCTCTATCTCATAGCCGTAGAGACGGGACAACAGCTGCTCGAACTTTCCCTGCACCGTCGCGTCGGTATTGCCCTGTTTCTGCCAACCGGCGTATCTTGTACCGTCGTATTGTATCAGCATACGGTAATTATAAGCCATACTGCTTTCTTCCTTTCCATATAGAATCCCGTCTATTATACCATACCGTTTACCATTTTGCAGGCATTTTTCTGGATTTCTGTTCCTTGACAAACACCTTCCGTATGATATAATTAAAAAGTTGTACCCATAATCCACTGCGCTCTTAGCGATTCGAAAGGAGATCCCATGTTTGGACTATTTCATTTCAGAAAAAACAAGAAAATTGAAGAAGCCAACCGCCCGGAAGAGGAAGACAAGGTTCCGTCTGAACATACCGGCTTCTTTTCCACCGCTCATTCCCTGGTCGCTCATGACCGGGTGTTGCTCTGCGGCGCCTCTATGTTTTTGAACACCTTTTTCAAAGAAGAGTTCTTAAAAAAGGCTCAAGCACTGGAGGTTCTGTTGTCCACGGATATTCCGGACATTCTTGAAGCCTGCCGGCAATTTGAGCCCTCGCTGCTCATACTGACCAGTGAGCTGTCCAACCTTCCGGAGCTTGCCGAACAGATCCTGCACCGGTTCCCCCGGATCGCAATCGTAGCGTCTTCCGCCACTCCTTCTTCCCTGCCCTATGACAAAGAAGAGCTCGCGCGGCTCCATATCGTCGCCGTTCTCCCCAAACCATGCGGAGTCCTACACTTTATCAAAGCCATGGAGGGTACGGTACGCTATACGGAAGAGGTATAATCTGATACTATGAAGGGGCTGGCGCAGTTTGCGCCAGCCCCTTGTTGGTGTTATCCCATTTTTATTTGAATTCAATGTTCCTGTTCTTTGCGTTTTTTCAAATTGCGGATAATATCATTCACATTATCCATATTGGTCACGCCCGGATATTTCTTTTCAAAATCAATCAAGGACTCTTTCGCCATTTTCTCATGGCTACGGTATTGCTCGTACAACACCTCATATTGTTCATCTCGCATAATCTCTGTGATTAAATTTCTGGAATCCTGCGGAAGATTCTCCCAGCTATCATAAAGAGCACATACAGCAGCTTGAATTCTTTCAAATGTAAGCGGTTTCCCAAGCGCCTTTTGTTCTCGGAGAATACCGATGACATCCGAAATATCATTCTTATATTGCCGCCCAGACATCAACTTCATCGCCACAAGATATTCTCCTGAAACTGTACGAACCTCCAAAACATATCCGAATCGCTTATAATACTCTGAATATTGCAGTAGTTTTGGCGAGTATGACTTCGTTTTTGTGAAATCCGAATTAAGCCAGCCATTCGGAAGCCCCATTTCGTCACCAACTCGATTAATAGCATCCTTCATAGAAGAGGATGCTTGAATGATCGCATCAATATCGTAAGTCATATCCCGAAATCCATAATTAGCAAGAACTGCAGCCCCACCGATCAGTACAATCTCCGCAGGGACTTTTGTCCCATTCAATTTTCGAAATTCTCTCGCAAGCCTGCTCAAACAGGCGTCTAAATTTTCTTTTGTAAATACAATCTCAGTAGACATTTCTTACCTCGCTTTCCACTATATTAAAGTGTAAGAACTCGGGTATAGCATTCTTCATGCACTCACTGCAGTGCTTATCATTTTTTGCTGCCGTATCCAAAAGCACAGCACCAGCAGGATAGATGACATCTTGCAGCTTTTGAACGCGGATATCATTATACTTTGTACAAAGCGGTACATCATTCTCTCTCGATAAATAATCCACCATAGCAAGGAGATAAAAAGCTTCCGCATACCATTGGCGATCATACAAAGTCCTAACCTCATCTGTTGTAAGCACATCTATAATAAAATCAATATCACCCTTATCTTTTACAAGGTGACAGACATTACTCTTGAACACCTCAAAAGTGGGACGTTTCGGATGGGGTGCAGTACTTTCCATTTCCTGCTCGATCAGACTTTCCATAGAAACCCCAAGAACCTTTGCGATTTTATATATTGTATCAGCAGAACACTTTTCAATACGTGCCTTACGGCTACATATATCTATAACCGTAGTCTGAGGAATACCGCTTTCCTTCGCAAGACGATATTTAGATATTTTCTTTTCGGTCAGCAAATCATTAAGATACACCTTTCTCACCTCCATGTCATTATTATATCGGTTGCCCGAACTATTGTCAATAATATATCCAAAAGCTGCTTCCGAATTGGCAATATAATAAGTTTTCTATATGAAAAAAGAACAGCTTTTGTGGGTTGCTGTGTATCTCCAATACTTGGTGTCCAGTACTGGGGACACATATCAAAGTTACAAATGGACCAGAAGGGTAGAAAAATTCACAAATTTATGCTATAATTATGCTATATCGCTGACATAGATGCATGGGGAGATGAAATATGATGACTTATTCGGATGAAATATATAAAATCCGTCAGAAATACTATCTGTCACAGGAGACTACTGGAAGAGAACTTCTTATGGTTGCAGAGGATTCTGCATCTTATGGCGAGAAAAAGGATGGTGAATAATATGGGAGGTATTGTTTTAGAATTACAGAATGAAATCGTCTCATCAAATTGTGATGTTGTTAATATATTACGCAAAGCACATTTGATTGCGTCAAAATTAAAGCTTGCTGATTTTGATCAATGGATTCAACATGAATTAAATGGTTATCCTGACCAAGAATCTTGTCCTGAGTATAGAAAAATTCATGGAAGTTTAAAAGCTCTCACTCCTTATCACGGTTGGATTCCGGCCTTAATACAGGATAATAAATTTGAAAAAATAATTTGTGAAAGGAAGATAGCAAATTCAATTTCCGAAATCATTTCATTATGTGAGTCGTCAGGAAACGGGCTGATTTCAGAATTTTCAGGCGAACATCTTGCATTGCTTAATAAAATGTTTGATTCGCCATTTCCAATGAAATATGCATTACATATTCCTACAACTGCAGTTAAAGACATTGAAGAAAGAGTCAAAAACACTATTTTAGAGTGGACATTGAAATTAGAGTCAGAAGGTATTGTAGGAGAAAATATGGTGTTCTCTGAAACAGAAAAAGACTGTGCAGCGAATATACCACAAACAGTGAATAATTATTACGGGAATACAAGTGTTATCAATTCACCATCCGATAATGTACATATAATATCAGGCAGTGAGAATACCATTTCATTTTCATATGATAAGGTTAAAGATGTAGTTGATACCGTTGAAAAAAGTATTGGTGAATCCAATTTATCAAAAGATGACATGGAAACAGCAACAGAATTGTTAGCTGATATCAAATCGAAAATTGAAGAAGAAAAGAAACCTCACATTTTAAGATCGGCATTGATTGGATTAAAAGACTTTTTAATCAATACAGGGGCCAATGTTGCAGCAGGGCTAATACAAGCTAAAATGCAAGGCTTGTTCTAAATAACCTCACATACCATTTCGGTATTTAAGCATAATCATGACTACCGGCTTAGCCGGTAGTTTGTTCTGTTGTTATATGCCGCTGTTACTGGCTGGACTGAAAGTCCAACGAATAAATCTGCCAACCGCTAACGGCCCCTTAGCTACAGCTAAAGCGGTTGGTTATTTTTTGCTTGCCTTTACTGGCTCGGGGCTGTCGCATTAGCAATTTTTTTGCTAAGCGCCAGCCCCGTTATTTCTTTTGCCATTCTCTTTTCTACAAACCGGAATTTACTTCAATTATCTCGTCAATCATGTCACCACATGAATGACGAGATTCTGTATCCCGAATTTTATATATTATTCGGGACATTTGGCTGGTTCCCTTGTATCCAAAACAACTACGATTTTTGAGAATAGAAAAAATCCACCGCGATTCTATCAAAATCACGATGGACCTTTAATGGAGATAAGGGGATTCGAACCCCTGACCTTCTGAATGCCATTCAGACGCGCTCCCAACTGCGCTATACCCCCAGAACGAAGATTATTATATCATACAACTAAATCTTCGTCAACCCTTAATTTTGAAAACTTGTAGTACCAAGCTTCTTTTTCAGGTAAATTATAAACCAAACGATCAAGATTACGCCCTTAAGAATCGAACTAATCGTAAGGCTCCACCAGACCCCGCTGAGTCCCCACTTGCTTCCCAGAAGCATAACCATCGGAATCCGGATGGATGTAAAGAGGATGCTGACAATCGACGGCGGCAGGGTCTTGCCAAGTCCGGCAAAAGCTCCTTCGGTTGCGATCTCAAGACACATAAAGAGCTGAGAATAGCCCAGAATCCTCAGATACTCCACGCCCATCGGAATGACATCCGCCTCTGTAATGAATATCCGAAAAAGAGGTTCTGGAAAAACTGTCAGCATCAGCGTCGTAAAAATTCCCCAGATGACAACAATCACAGAGGAAGTATAAAAGCCCTTGCGCACCCGTTCCTTGTTGCCCGCGCCATAGTTCTGTCCGATAAACGCGTTGATGGACGCAGAGAATCCATCCGCCGTCATCCATGAGATGGATTCGATCTGGCTTCCAACCTTCTGCACCGCTACCGCAGCGTCGCCCCATCCCGCGATCAACCGGGCGACCACCATAGAAATGGCTGAGAAGATCATGCTCTGGACCGCTGTCGGCAGTCCAATCTTCACCACCTGTAGGATATCCTGTCCGCGCAGCTTTTCTCTCCAGCGGATAAACACGAACAGCACCGTATCCCGGCTGGCAAAATAGATCATGATCACCATTACGACAAGCTGTGCAAACACCGTTGCGATAGCCGCACCCATAACTCCCAGCGCCGGAATCGGTCCCAAGCCAAAGATCAGAAGCGGATCCAGCGCGATGTTGGATACCAAGCCCACGGTTGTCGCCAGAAATGGCGCCGTACTGTTGCCGCTTGCGGTCAGGAGCCCTGTCATGATCTGGTTAATATAGTTGAACACAATACCGCCGCAGGTGATGATCATATAGATCTCGGCATCGGCTATTACCTGCGGACTATTTAAATGAAAGAAGCCGATCAGCGGACGATGCAGCAATCCTGCCGCGCCGCCGAAAATGATTCCGGCAAGAAGTCCCAGAATCAGCGCCGTTTTGGCATAGCGCGCAGCATCCGAAGGCTCCCTCGCCCCCAGCGATTGCGCTGTTTTAACCTGTCCGCCCATGCGACACATCGTCGCGAGGCCAGCCGCCAACCAGCTGTACATGCCAGCCGCGCCAACCGCCGCGACCTGATTGCTGCCCAATCGCCCAATCCAGATCATATCCGTCAGATTGTACGCCATCTGAATCAGAGCCGTCGCCGTGATAGGCACCGCCAAACGAACCAACGCCGGAAGAATTCTCCCCTCCAGCAGATTAACTGTTTTGCTCATGATTTACAATTCTTCTCCTGCATCTCGATGAACAAATTTTCTTAAGCAGTCAAAAGTCTCCTGACTGATGACATGCTCGATACGGCACGCGTCCTCCGCGGCTGTCTTGGGATCGACACCGATCTTCTGCAGATAATAGCTCAAAAAGCGATGCCGCTCATAGATTTTGCTGGCAATCTCCATACCGCTGTCCGTCAGGGTTATCATGCCCTGCCCGTCCATATCGATATAGCCGTTCTCTCTCAGGCGCTTCATTGCCACGCTGATGCTTGGCTTCGAATATCCCATATCATTGGCGATATCGATGGAACGCACCTGTCCCAATCTTTCTTTTAATACCAGAATCGTTTCCAGATAATCCTCCGCCGATTCCTTTACTTTCATCATTGTATCCGGCCCTTTCCTTTTACAGACAACTGTAGATCATATTTCTGAGTCTTGGCGCGATATAGGGCTCCAGACTTGGACTGGCCTGTTCCATATAAACCGCAGTCAAACGTTTTTCCGGATCCATCATGACCCATGTTCCCGCCATGCCGCTCCATCCAAACTCTCCTACATTTCCTCCTCCGGCCTTATCCGGATCCATCATAACACGCATTCCGAGTCCATAACCATATCCACGGCAGTGTGTCCAGTCAAAATCTGCCCGCTGAACCTCATTCAGCCGATTGGTCCTCATGAGACGCAGCGTCTCCTCACCCAGAATTCTTATGCCTCCCCGCGTCGTCCCTCCGTCACACAACGCCTGCGCGAAGGTCAGATAATCCCCCAGTGTGGAGATCATCCCGGCGCCGCCCCGATCGACTCTGCAATCCGGCCGGTAGTACACATCCTGCTTAACCAGCTTGCGATATGTACCATCCGCCTGTCTCTCGTAGAATCCGGCCATCCGCTCCTCCAGCGTCCGGCTGTCGCAGCGGAATACTGTATCCTTGAGCCCCAAAGGGTCTGTTATATGATGCGCGATGTACTCACTCAACCTCTCCCCGCTTAGGGCCTCGATCATAGCTCCCAGCACTTCATGGCACATGCTATACCGCCAATGACTGTTCGGCTCAAATGCCAGCGGGCACTCCGCCAGCGCCTGTACCAATTCTCTTGTGGTATGTTCCGGCTTTTCCTGACGCAGCCGGGCAAGCCTGCCGGCGACCTCACGCGCCGCATCGCCACCGTCACCTTCATAGGTGAGTCCGGCTGTCATTCCAAACAGATCTCCCACCCGAATCGGCTGAACAGCTCTGCGCAGTTCTGTTTTTGCGTTGGGTTTGGTATACAGCACCCGCATCTCGGCAAATTCCGGAAGATATGTACTGACCGGATCGGTCAGCAGGAACTTGCCCTGCTCGTACAGCTGCATCGCTGCCACACAAGTAAAGAGCTTCGTCATGGAGTAGATTCGAAACATCGTATCCAGTCCGATTTTGCGTCCACTTTCCAGGTCCGCGTACCCTGTATAATGCTCATAGACCTTTTCTCCATCCTTCAGCAGCGCAAAACTGCAGCCCGGGATTCCTTTTTCCGCCAGACTGTCCAAAAAATCGGTCATTCTCTGAAACTCCATAGCGTCTCCTCCTTATCTGTTTTTGATCATAAAATTCCAGCTGTCCGCGCACATCTGCCGTACATCTTTCTCTGCCTTCCAGCCCAGCTCACGCTCCGCCTTTGCCGGATCAGCATAACACTCGGCAATATCTCCCGGTCGTCTCCCGATAATCTTGTACGGCAGCTTTTTCCCACAGGCTTCTTCATAGGCATGAATCATATCCAGAACGCTGTATCCGGTTCCCGTTCCCAGGTTGTAGATATGCACTCCCGTTTCCTTCTTGTCCAAGGCCTTCAGATGCCCCTTCGCAAGATCTACCACATGGATATAATCCCGGACTCCCGTTCCGTCCGGCGTCGGATAATCATCGCCGAACACCCGGACATACGGCAGCTCTCCCAGCGCTACTTTAGCGATATACGGCGTCAGATTATTGGGGATTCCATTGGGATCTTCTCCCAAAAGTCCGCTCTCATGCGCGCCTACCGGATTGAAATACCGCAGCAGCACCACATTCCACTCCGGATCCGCCTTTTGCAGATCGGTCAATATACGTTCGATAAAAAGCTTAGTTGTCCCATACGGATTGGTCGTCGATAACGGAAAGTCCTCCCGAATGGGAACGCTCGCGGGATCTCCGTATACGGTTGCTGACGAGCTGAAAATGATCCTTTTCACCTGATGCGCCTGCATCGCATTGCACAGATGCAGCGTTCCTGTCAGGTTATTATGATAATACCGCAGCGGCTGCTCACAGGACTCGCCTACCGCCTTCAGGCCTGCGAAATGAATGACTGCCGTGATCGGCTGCTCATCGAACACACGATTCACACCCTCCTGATCCAGCAGATCCACCTGATAAAACGGAAAGTCCCGTCCTGTAATCGTCCGAATCCCCTCCAAAGCCTCCGGCTTGGAATTGCAGAAATTATCCAATACCACAATATCATATCCCGCGTTCAAAAGCTCCACGCAGGTATGGCTTCCGATATATCCGGCTCCGCCTGTTACCAGAATCATGCTCTTGTTCCTCCCCATACCGTAATCATATGCTTCAGGATCTCGACCGCCTGTGCCGCTGCCTTAGCCGAGAACTCCGCGTAGCTGACGCCAGCTTCCTCTCCGGCCGTATCCGACATGGAACGGATTACCACATAGGGTACTCGGTTGCGCCAGCAAGCCTGTGCTAACGCGGCTCCCTCCATCTCTGCGCACAATGCGTCAAATCTCTCGTAGATCTTAGTCCTGGCTTCCTCACCCGCGACAAACAGATCACCGCTGGCAATCCGTCCTGTATGGACCGAAAGCCCTTCGTCCCTTCCTGCTTCCTGTGCCATGCGGATCAGCTCCGGATCCGCCGGAAAGAGGCTCTCATTCTGATCCGGAATCACGCCCCGGGCATAACCTAATCCGGTTACATTCATATCATGCTGTACCGTATCCTGAGACACGACAATATCATAGATCTTCATTCCGGGCGCAATCGCACCCGCGGAACCCACATTGATCAGCGCCTGCGGATGGAACAAATCTATCAGCACCTGTGTTCCTATGGCGGCATTCACCTTACCAATACCACAGCGCATAGCCGCGACCTGTACTTCTCCCACAGAACCCGTCAAAAAGACGCATCCGGCCGGCCCTTCTTCTTTCCGGGCATCCTCCAGAAACTCTGCCAACCCCTGTAATTCCTGTTCCTCTGCGGCAATGACCGCTATACACTGTTTTGCCATAAATTGCCTCCTCTAATCTATACACAGTCAGTATAGCACAATTCTTTTGTATTTTCAATCTTTTCCTTCCGGTATACCTGCATTTAAAAGGCCCAGTATGACTCTCTGCCATACCGGGCTTCTCCACCTTTTTACCAAATCCACAAATCCTTATTCGTCAGCTTCAGCAGAGCCTCGACCAGATAATAATCTCCGTAAATGATATTATACTCATGCTCAGGCTCCGAATAGGAACTGGAGCACTTTTGCAGGATTCCATCCGTCAGCGTATCCCAGTCGCAGCGATCCGCCACAAGAGGACGCAGAAGCCGTAAGGCTCCTTCTGTGTACACCCTTTTCTCCAATTCCGGAACTTCTCTCGCGATTTCAAGCATACCGCATGCCGCGATCGCCGCCGCGGTAGAATCTTCATACCACGGCTCGGCCGGCATCCGAAAATCAATCGGAATCCGCCCGTCTTCCGGAATATTGGCCATAAAATAGTGTGCAACCCGCTTGGCCGCATCCAGATACTCTGGCCGGTGCGTATGGCGGTAGCTGATCATAAAGCCGTAGATCCCCCAGCCCTGGCCGCGCGTCCAGGAGGATCCCTGGCCATAGCCCTGGCCTCCGTGCGAGCAGAGCATTTCTCCTGTCTCCGGATCAAATTCTACAATGTGGTTGACCGAGCCGTCCGGACGGATAAACGCTGTCAGCGCCGTATCCGCGTGTGCCTGCGCAATCTGCGCAAAACGGGGATCGCCCGTCACCTCCGACGCCCAGTACAGCAGGGACAGGTTCATCATACAATCAATGATCGCCCAGCCCACATTATCATGTCCATGCCATTTCTCATTCCATGCCCGGATAAACTTACCGTTGAGGTTGAATCGGCCGGCCAGCAGTGTCGCCGCGTGCAGACCGCGCTGCAAACTGTCTTCTGATGCGTTCAGGCGATAATCCGCCACCGCTGTGGGCATCCACATAAAGCCTACGTCATGGTGCAGCTTCGTAAACTGGTTAAAACACAGATCCAGCCGCTCTTCTGAATACCGGGCAATCTCCGCGTATCTCGGATCCTTGGTCGCATGATACAGCTGCCACATCAGGCCGCCCCAAAAGCCATTGGTCCACCAGTGCAGTCCATGGATGTCGGAATGATCGTCATGAATTCCGCCATCCGAACGAAACGGAATCTTTTTCGCGGATCTCTCCCGCACCTGCTCCATCTTGGCATAGACCTTTTCCAGTGTCTCCTCTGCCCATTTCTGATCCTTTTTGGATATCTCCAGTTCCATACTGTCCTCCTTAAAATCCAATCAGCGCTCCGCCATCGACCGGCAGGCATACGCCATTGATGTACTTTGCAGCGTCGCTGCACAGAAATACCGCTGCCGTTCCGATATCCTGCGCTTCTCCTACCCGCTTCATCGGAATCCGTCCCATGATCTTGGCAAGACGCGCCGGATCGTTATCTGTCGCCTTATGGAACATCGGAGTCTCGATCCATCCCGGCGCGATCGCGTTCACCCGTACACCGTCCGCGCCGCACTCAGCCGCCAGCACATGCACCAATCCCAGATATCCCGCCTTGGCTGTCGCGTAACCTGCCACATAAGGCTGTCCGATATAACTGGTCATACTGGCCTGGAAGAGAATGCTGCCCTTTTTCTGTTCCTTCATATGCGGAATCAGCGCCTTGGTCAGCGCAAACGCGCCTACCAGATGCACATTCAATACACTCTGGTACTCCTCTACACTCATCTCCTCGATCGGCTTCTTGCAATGGTTGCCGGCGTTATTCACCAGGATTGTGATCGGTCCCTGCTCCGCGATGATCTTATCCGCCATCTCCTGCGCTTTTTCCGTATTCGTAATATCATACTGATAAAATACAGCCTGTCCCTCAAACTCAGACAGGATCTGCGCCGCCTTGTCCGGATTTTCCCGGCTGAGTACGACAACTCTGGCTCCCGCGCCGACCATGCAGCGTGTAATACCCATTCCCAACCCGGTCAATCCTCCGGTAATGACCGCCGTACGTCCTTTCAAAGAAAACAGATCTGCTGTCTCAAACATTCTATTCATTCCTTTCTGCAACTAGGCTCCTGATATTTGTAAGGGATAAAATACTCCCGATGTCCTATTCCTTCTGCCTTAGAAGGAGTTCCTGAGGCCACTTTCAAAACCAACGCCTTCAGTTCTTCCTTCAGCTCTTCCATGGAGCACTTTCCTGCCAATACCCGCCCTGCGTCAAAATCCATATCTTCACTCATCCGCGCATAGGTACGGCTATTGCCCGTCACCTTGATGACCGGCGCGACGGCACTGCCGACTACATTGCCGCGTCCCGTCACAAGGAATACAATCTGTGCCCCGCAGCTGATCAGATCCATCAGCCCCTCATTATCATTGGGATTGGTAATGCCAAACTGCATCCAGTGCGGATCCGGCGTCGAATCCAGAAGCCAGAGTCCCGGATGCGGCGGCCTCTCGCTCACCTTGAGCACGCCTTCGATCGGTTTGCTTCCGCTCTTGATCACCGCTCCCATGCTCTTTTCTTCGATGGTGGACAATCCGCCCGCGAAGTTGCCCGGGCTGACCGAGTACTGCCGGACTTCTCTGCAATACGCCATTGCCTTATCGTAGGTCTCCCGAAGCTGGCGTGCCGCTTCCGGTGTCGCCGCGCGCGCCACCAGCTGATCTCCCAGCCCGACCGCTTCTACGATCTCCTCAAAGATCGCTGTGCCGCCCTGCTCTACGAGATCATCATAAAAACGTCCCACCACTACATTGCCTGCCAGAGCGCTGGTGTAATCGCTCCCACC
>CABUPM010000044.1 GCA_902493345.1 uncultured Eubacteriales bacterium
ATGAACTCCGCCACTCCCGGCAGAATCCGATTGCCATGATAGATCACACCGTCCATATCACAGATAAAACCCTTTTTCTCATTAAAATCGATCGCTGCCTTTCCTTTCATACACCCACCTCCTCTTGCTGTCTCCTCTCTATTGTACCACCTTGTCTCGATAAATTCTATCGAATTCTTGTAAAATTTTTAACGGAAGCTGTTCTCTACCGCTTTCGGCAGCTTCAAAACCGCATCCGTAAAGACAATGTCCGCTGAAAGACCTGCCGTTGCCTCCAATACGGCGACCTTTACCCGTCCCTGACAATCCAGGTGAATCTCACTGAGATTGCCTTCCGTGAGATCCATCGTCAGAGTGCCTTCTGTAAAGTCCAGATCAAGTTTGGCGCTGTCCGGCGCCAGAAGCGCCGCGATCTCCTTCATCGTATCGCTGTCCAGATGAATGGTATACTGTTCGGCGTCCGCTGATTCTGTTTTCTCCAGTTCTCCGCTCTGACAGATCCGATACGCGATGTCGATGACCTGCGCGTAATCCTTCCATTCTTCCTCCGCCTTGGAGACTGCCGTTCCATCCTGCCGAAGTATCTGGTCATCGCTCCAATAGATCGCGATTCCGTCCTTGCTGATGCTGTGAATCCGTTTTTCTCCGGACTGCTGCGTATAATACGTAAAGCTGGAAGACGCTACCACCGGCCCGCAGTTGACAGACAGCGTGACTTCCGCTGCCGTATTTTCCTTTTGGCTGTACCGCTGCCATGCCGCAAGAAGCGTCAGCGTATCCTCTGTGATGACCGGCAGATCGTCCCGCTGCGCCGCGGCCGATTCGGCAACCGCGTCCGGTACTGTAAAGCTGGCTGAATTGGAAAAGTTCTTCATGGAGATCTCTACAGAAAATGGGGTTCCATCCTGCAAGGTTCCGGCCATGATCAGCCGAATCCCCTGAATCGTCCGTCCCTTCAGCTCCACCTGTGCGGTCAGGGATTGTGTCTGCGCCATGCGGCCGGACAATTCCGGAAGAACCGCCGTAACAAGCTTCTGCGCTGTTTCTCCTTCCGCTTCGACCTCCCATACATCCTCGTTATGCTCTACTTCTACATTTTGATACAGAGGCGCCAGTCTCTGCAGCAGCTCCATATAATCCGGAAATCCCTGCAGAATCTGATACGCTTTGCCGTTTTCCAGAATCACGGCGCCGTTCGCGTAATAGAAGGGAATCCCTTCGATCTGTGCATATGTGATTTTCTGTCCGTCGATTGTTTTTCTCTGCAGCACGGATTCCGTATGGCTTGTACTTCCATCCAGCTCTGTATCGATCGCGATCTTCACCGATAGCTCTTCCTGCGTCTGCAGCCTGTGCAGCGCCTGATACGGCGCCAACTGCCTTCCCAGGATGAAGAACAGAATCGCTGCCGGCGCCAATACGGCCAATACCACCCCGGGGATCACCCATATCCAGCGCCGTTTTTTAGAGTCCGGCTTCGGATCCGCCGCCTCTTCCTGTTTGGGCTGCGTCCCTTTCTTCTGGCGAATCCGATTCTGAACCGCATGTACTGCCTTGCGTGCCAGCAGCACCAAAAGCACGGTCAAGCCCAGACCTATGACCGCCAGAATGAGCCATGCCCACCAAACCGGCAGAACGGATACAACCGCGACATCCGCCTGTGTGCCAGGCACTTCAAAGACAAGATAGCTGCCGAAGGTCTCGCACTCGGCCTGCTCCCACTCCTCTCCCTGACGGATATAAATCCGGAGACTATTAAGCTTGCCATTGTCGTAAGTATAATGCACCTTATGAACCGCGGCTCCGTCCTCCGGAAGCACCAGGTGCCACTGTTCCTCTACATTCCTGTGAATCGGCGTCACCAGCAGCCGATACCAGTCCGTACTCCCCAGATAATTTCCTATTGCCTTGGAAAATCCGGCAGAAAGCGGTGCGAAATCCTCTGTCTGAAGGATCATGGCTTCCGCGCCCAGGACCGCGTCGCTGTCAAAGTCTCCTTCCACAAGAAATACCGGCTTTTCTTCTTTTGTCTCCTTCTCCGCCGAAATCGCGGTCGTATAAGGATAATAGGCCGCTGTAACCTGCGTATCAAAGTGCAGATTCTTCAGTTCTGTCTTATCCCACACTGCGTAATAGCCTTCCTTCTGCGGAATCTCTGGATACACTTCCTGTCCAAAGGAAGCGCCATAATCAAAATCTTCTTCGTACAGAACCACGTCGTCGGTCACAAAGGACAGATGCAGCTTCTGCATCTTTTCCGGCAGCTGCTCAACAGATAACAGTTCCCGGTAGCGGATGGGTTCCGCCTGCCCTCCATAGCTTTGCCCGTCAATTCCGGCCAACGTATCCGAAACGAAATAGTTTTCCAGGAAGTTACCGGCTCGCGCGCCGGAAACCGCTCCGGCATACTGCGGATCTTCCAGAATCTCTACCATACTGTAGCAACCGGTTACCGTGCTGGCAGCCCCGGTCATGGTCTCTGTAATTCCGGAACCGACAATACCTCCGACATATTTTTTCCCGCTAAGGGTTCCCTTGGCAAAGCTCCCCCGAATCGTACCTCCGGCGAGTCCGGCAATACCGCCGACATAGCTTCCGCTCTCGCTGGTCACATCCGCCAAACCGCTGCTTTCGGTGATCAGTCCCAGATCCATCCGGCCGCATATACCACCCAGATAGCTTCGTTTGGCCTCAACCTCGCCAGTATTGGTACACCCCAGGATCACTGCCTTTAACTCGTACTCCTTCCTGTACTCCGAAGAAATAGCTGAGGATGCGTCATCCTCCGGATCCAGGGTATATTCAATGGCCATACAACCGGCAATACCGCCGACATTCAGGTCTCCGTTCACCGGCGCCGTATTCTGGCTCTCCGCGATCTTGCCCAGCGTGATCTGCTCCACATCCACGATAGAGGTATCTGAGATGATCTCTCCGTTTTGTACGGTAAATACCGCGTCAAACAGCGTATTGGACAGCTCATTGAACTTGGCGTTGATCTCGCGGACATCCTCGGCCAGCTGGCCGGTCATCCCGGATACGGCTCCGTTCAGCTGGCTGAGCTGGCTTCCGATTCCGTTAATTGCGGAAGTCAGGCCCCCCAGATCCGGAGTCGCGATCACCTGCGCAGAGCCATCGATCGTTCCGCTGGCACTGCCGCTACCATCAATCTCGGCACTGCCTTCATCGCCTTCTCCATGAGAGATTCCGACAGAAACCGATCCCTCGGAAACATCCACATCGATATTGGTGTTTCCGCCCGGCGTAACCGTGATATCCGTCTCATGCTCACCCTGTCCCTCTCCGGTCAGAGAGCCTCCTGCATCGATTACAACCTTCATATTTTCTGCCTCAGATGCGGCGTTCTGGGCATATCCTACCATGCTGTTCAGCCGGGAAGAAACTCCGGCCGTGCCCCCTTCCGCATCGTCCGCAGCCTTATCGATCAGCTCATTCAGTTCCGCCAGCTGCCGCTGCAGTGTCTCCAGCATATTTTCCGAGAAGGTCATCTCAATATACGGCTCCATCTGTCCGGCGATTCCGCCGACATCCTTTCTGCCATAGACCGCTCCTCTGTTCTCGCAGCCGAATACAAAACCGCAGCTTCGTCCGGCGATTCCGCCGACATTATAGCCGACATGCGGATATCCGACGGCCACTGTATTCACACTGCTTCGGATGATACCGGAGGAGTACCCGGCGATTCCGCCGCTGTCCATCGCGGAAGACAGCGGATCCGCCATACTCAGTTTGGTCCTGTCAAAGGAAATATCAAATGAAATGTCTTCCGCGGAAAGTGCCGTATCCTTAACCGTGGTATTGACATAGGCAGCGTTGTTGCATCCGGAGATCAATCCAGCGTTTTGTCCGGCAATTCCGCCCGTCATACTGTCTCCATAGACCGCGCCGGCGCTCCGACTATTCCAGATGGAACCCTGAAGCGTATTTCTGCCGACAATTCCGCCGACATTTTCTTTTCCGCTGACGGTGCCGGAAAAGCTGCAGTCAAAGATCGTTCCGGAATTGACCGCGGCGATTCCGCCCGCGGCTTCGCTGCCCGTGGCAATGACCGTGCCGGAAACATTCAGCCGATAGACTGCCCCTCCCTTTTCAATCGTATAGAATAATCCCGCATGGGACATCGTGCTATTCAGATTCAGACCGCTGATCGTGTATCCATTTCCGTGAAATACGCCGCTGAAGCTGGGAATCGGCGTGAAATCGGATCCTTCCAACGATATATTGGCTTCCAGCTCTACTGTCTTATTCTGTGACCATGTATCCAGCACACAGCTTTTAGAAAAGGCAATCAGATCCACTGCCGACCGGATATGCACCACATCCTTCGCGAAAACCGCCGGTGTCCCGCAGATCAGGAGTATCAACGTCATCCACACCGCGATGACACGCTGAATGTTCTTTTTACTTTTCATCGTGTTTTTCCTCCTCGCCCGGCTGCTTCTCCTCTGTACCGCCGGTCACACTGCCGCTGACCAACCGTAGATCTACATCGCCGTCCACATTGGCACGCATAATTCCGCTGACGCTGCCATGGATCTCTCCGGCAACAACTCCGTCTACAAATACGCGTCCGCTCCTCTGCTCCTTCTTGACCGCACTGGATACCGAAAAGCTCGTCTTGTCCGCGAGATTTCCGCCGATCAGCAAGATCTGCGGCAGCACAAAGAGTACCAGGAACATGGACAGGATGGTTCCGCGTCCCAGGCTCTGCCCGATTCCCGCGATCGTCGCCTCCGATGTCATCTGTCCGATCAGAATACCGGCAACCGAAAGGATCGCTCCGGACGTGATTACTGTCGGGAACGCAAAGTTCAGTGTCTCAATCATCGCGGTCTTGTGATCCATCTTATTCTTCAGCTCCTGATAACGGCTGGCAATTACGATGGCGTAATCGATATTGGCGCCCATCTGAATGGAGCTGACCACCAGATAACTCATAAAGAAGAGGTTGGAACTGGTGAGGTATGGTATGGAAAAGTTAATCCAGATACTGCCCTGAATCACCAGGATCAACAATATCGGCATACCGGCCGATTTGAAGGTAAAGAGCAGCACGACCAGTACGATGAGGATGGACACGATGCTGACCACCATATTGTCCCGTGAAAAAGATTTCTGGAAATCGTACTCATTGGTCGAATTACCCGCTACATAAACCGTACCGTCCGGATAATATTCCTGCGCCACTTCTTGGATCGTGTCCGTAAACGCATAGGTCTCGTCCCCACTCACCGGCAGCGTCAGATACAGAAGCATACGGTCATATTCTGTACCGCTCAGCTGTGCCTTGGCCGCGTTCATCTGTTTCTGCGCGTCCGCGAGCATATCTGTCTGTTCCTGATCCAACGTCACAATGCCGCTGTCTACCTGATCGCATACAAAGAGGAACATGTCGATCAAAGGCACCTTATAATCCGTGATATTCCCGGCCAGACGCCCATAATCCTCCTGCTCGACCGCATAGGCCGCATATACAACCTGCGCAACCTCATAATCCAGGCCTGCCAGTTCCGCGAACTGCCGCGGCGTCAACGCGTCCGCCAACATATACCCATCCATGGCTTCTATATTGACAAGGCCCATGGTATAATCGATCTCGTCGTAGTTCTCCAGCTCCTGCAGCAGCTTGGCCTCTTTCTCATAATCCCCGGCCGGAACCACCAACGCCACCATATTGTCCGACGCGAAATTATCGGAAATCATATTCTCAGCAATCTGCGTTTCATTGAGTTTCGGCGTAGTCAATGTACTATATCCGTAGACATACGGGCAGCGGTTGGAAAAAACATATCCCAAACAGATCAGTACCAGGAACACCACGGGAATGATATGCCGGGTCGCATAGTCGAATTTTCCGACAAAGGGTATCTTCGGTACAAAATTCCGATGACGTGTCTTTTCAATCAATGGGCCAAAAAGCACCAGCAGCCCCGGCATGAATATAAATACGGACAGCAGCGCATAAAAGATCGCCTTGATAAGGCAGATTCCCATATCCGGTCCGATCTTGAACTGCATGAACAGCATCGCTGCCAGACCGCCGATGGTCGTGAGCGAGCTGGCGCAGATCTCCGGTATCGCCTTGCTCAGCGCCGTGATCGCGGCGTCTCGCACATTCATCGTCTCCCTCTCCTCTTTAAAACGGTTGCAGAGGATTACGGCATAGTCCAGCGACAGCGCCAACTGCAGGATACTGGTTACCGAATTGGAGACAAAAGAGATCGTGCCGAAGACAAAATTACTGCCTTGGTTCAGGATCATCGCCATAACAAATGTCAGCAGTAGTACCGGTACCTCGCCGAAGGTCTGGCTGGTCAGCGTCAGGACGACAACCACGATCACCGCCACATAAATCATGATGACGCTGATCTCTTTGTCAATCGTTTCCTGCAGGGTATTCCCCAGCTCTGTAGAAACATACAGATCATAGCCCGCGAGCGTTTCCTTAACGCGCTCAAGTGACTCCAGGCACGCGTCATCATCTTCGTCCGCGTCAAAGGTCACAGAGAACATAGCCGAAACATTATGATAATGGTCCGTGCTCTCATCAAAATCTACGCTCTGTACGCCCTTGACCTCCGCCAGCTCATCCGCCAGCTTCTGTGCGTCCTCATAGGTGATATTGGCAACCATCACCTGAGCGGTTCCATAGGTTGTAAACTGCTCCTCCATCACCTTGAGCGCCAGCTTGGTTTCCGCGGTATCCGGCAGGAAGCTCGTAAGATCATTCTCTACCTTTACCCAATTTCGTGAAAAGATCGAGAAGATGAGTCCTATGATTATAATCAGAAAAAACAGATTGCGCTTATCGACAATCAAAGTCGCAAGCTTAACCATAAATGGCTGTTTCGTTGTGGATTGCGGATTCATAGAGTTCATTTTCCCTTTTCTGCCGTATGGATTCGACTGCTCTCCATTCTATTGCCCCATAGCTTCATGGTTGCCCGTTCTGTGGTCAGTGTACCATAGACCGACTTTTCCTCTGCATGCATCGTTGTAACACAGTCCAGATTGCTTATCAGCGTGTGCAGCTGATGCTTCAGACAATACTCTTCTCCTGTACATGTCCCCTCTACCGAGTTCTCGAATCCGAGAAGGGAGAATATCCCATGGACCATGCCGTCGCTGTCTTCGAGCGTCAGATTTCCTTGCCGCTCGCCCAACGGACTCTCTAAAAAGATTTGGAATCGTGTCATTTCCATACTCCTTTCCATTTTCCCATTAAGAATACCCCAAAGACATCGAATATGCAATATTCAGATTCTACCCATCTGTCATATTTACGACATTTTTTTCATTTGCGTCTATGTAATTACTTTCAAAATATGATATAATAAAGCCAGCTTCCGACCTACCGGAGGCACCATCATTTTTATTTTCCGGAGAGGCCATTTTATGGAACGAAAAAATTATGCGACATCGGAACAGACTAAGCATGCTCTCGCAGAAGCGCTCAAGGTGCTCATGACGCAGAAACCCTTCGATAAAATATCAATTCATGATATTACAGACCGCTGCGGAATGTACCGTCAGAATTTTTATTATCATTTTGAAGATATATATGATCTGCTGCGATGGCTTATTCAGGAAGAAGCCATCTCTCTCCTGCGTCAGCATGAAGGAACGATGCTCTGGCAGGAGGGGCTCCTGCAGCTATTCCTGTATCTGGACGCCAACCGGGCGTTTTGCTGCTGTGCGCTACAATCCGTGGGCCGCGACCATATCAGGCGTTTTGTCGAATCCGATATCTACGAGATTATCCATCGTACTATTGAACAGGTCGGGCAGGAGCTCGGTGCGCTGCGTTCTGATACCGAAGAGGCCGATCTGGACCTGATGTCCCACTTCTATGTGGTCGCGTTTGCAGGAATTGTAGAGAACTGGCTTCTTGGCAAAATCGACCGGACGCCGCGGGAACTGATCGATTTTGTGGATCAGATCCTGCAGGATCATATGCGCGGCGCACGGGAACGGATCACCGCCCAATCATAAAAAAGGATATTATGCAGCTTTCACGTTGCATAATATCCTTTTTTCTTTGAAGCCTTATCCTTCTGCTTCTCCCATTTTCAAAAGTCTATTGCATCCGGTCAACGTACTGCTTCGGTGTGAAATCAGGATCAGCGTCTTCCCGGTGTATTCTGTCTGCAGGGTATGCAGCAGTTCCTTTTCATGCAGGGCATCCAACGCACTGGACGGCTCATCCATCAGGCAGACATCCGGATCCCGCAGCAGAACCCGCGCGATTCCGATCCGCTGGCGCTCTCCTCCGGAAAGTCTGGCACTCATCTGTCCCATATCCGTATCATATCCGTCCGGCAGGGTCTCGATGAAGTCCGCAATTCCGGCACGCTCGGCCGTGCCGCGGATTTCCTCCATCGTAGCATCCGGCCTGGCAATCCCGATGTTCTCGGCTATGGTTGCGTCAAACAGATACGTATCCTGCTCCATAAAGGCGATCCGACGATGCAGCTCCGCAAAGCTGATCTGTTCCAATGGAATTCCATTGATCCGAATCTCCCCTTCTGTCGGCGCGTAGAACCGCAGCAGGAGCCGCAATATGGTAGACTTTCCCACACCGGATTCTCCCGCGATTCCAATGCGGTCTCCCTTATGGATCACATAATTGAAATGCTCCAATACCTTCTGTTCCGTATGGGGATAGGAAAAGGTCACATCCCGGAACTCGATCGTCTGAATCTCCCCGCACGGAATCGGTTTCTCCGGCTCCTGCGTCTCCGGAACCGTATCCTCGATCCGGAAAATACGTTCGGCCGCCCCATAGGTTTCCAAGAGGCTAGTAACAACAAATGTCAGATTGAATGTCGATGACAGCGAGGCTGTCGCCGCAAAAGAGATAGCGATGGTCCCTACCGGCTGATTGACTCCTTGCGACGCCAGGACTCCTGCGCATACAAGAATCAGGATCCTTGCCAGATACACAAAGAAATTGGGCAGAGACGCCACCGTCTGCCGGTGCAAAGTTAATCCCAGCGCCGCCTTATTCACCTGACGATTGGCCTTTACGACCTCCTGCATTCTGCGCTGTCCGGCACCAAAAATCTGAATGTCCCGGATACTGTACACACTCTCCAGAATCTTGGATTTCAGTACGCCCAGCTGCTCTCTATAGCGCATGCCGATCCCGCGTCCGGCCTTCAGCGCCGCATAGGGCAGCACAACACTGATCAGAATGTAGATCGGAATCAGTGTCCATGCATAGAGCGGATTAACACAGTACGCCAAAACCACGGTTGTTACCGGAAGCAGAATCACGGTAAACATCGGACCAATCGTGTGCGCGAAGAAAAACTCAAGCGTTTCAATGTCCGATACGGCGATATTCATTACATCTCCGGTTTCTCTGCCGATCAGATACGCCGGAGCCACCCGGTCAATCGCGTCAAAGAGATGTACCCGCATCTTGGCGAGAATTCCATAAGCGCCCAGATGGGAAAATACTCCCTCCAGATACCGGCACACCGCGATCAGTATCGCGCAGCTCACCGTCAAAGCCGCGTATACTCCCGTTCCGCCGCACATTCCGGCGGCCGCCAGGAGCCATAACGCGCCAAAGCCCATCAGTCCCATATGGGACAGTGCGCCGAGGATACTGGCAATGGTGGATACCACGATGTATTTGCGGATGGGCCTGCCAATGGCCAGGAGCCTGCGGTTCATCTCTCCAATCGAATAGCTGAATTTTCGTTTCATTCTGTCGCCTCCTCCATCGCCTGCTGCCGGGTCACGAGTTCCCGGTACAATCCGTCGCGTTTCATCAGCTCTTCATGGCTGCCCTGCTGTTCCACCGCACCTTTTTGCATCACATAGATACAATCCGCGTTACGGACTGTGGACATTCGGTGAGAGATGATAATCAGTGTCCGTGTATGCGCGAGATGTCCGATCGTCTCCCAGATCTCCCTCTCGCTCTCCGGATCCACACTGGAGGTGGCCTCGTCAAAGATCATGTATTCTGCTTGCGACAGCAGCGCACGGGCGATTCCAAGCTTCTGCCTCTGTCCTCCGGACAGGGAAGCGCCCGCATTGCCCACATCGGAATCCAGTCCCTTTTCCAGCGACCGGACGAACTTGTCCAGTCCCGCTTCCCGCAGCGCTTCCATCATCGCTGCATCATCCGCCTCCGGATCTGCTAGCTGAAGATTCTCCCGTATTGTCCCGGAAAAAAGATTTACCTGCTGCGGAACCATCACAATCTGTCTGCGCAGCTCTTCCGGCCGGAGACTCAGATAATCCCGTCCGTCTATAAAGATCCGTCCTGTATCCGGATCACAAAAACGCATCAGCAAGGAAGCCGTGGTAGATTTTCCGCACCCGGACAATCCGACCAGCGCCACCACCGATCCCCTGGGAATCCGAAGAGAGATATCCTGCAGCGTGCGGCCTCTCCCCTCATATCCGTACGAAACATGCTCCATACGAATTCCTTCAAAGGCTTCGGGATCCTTCGGAAGCGACGGCTCCCACGGCCGGGACGTATCCATGTCCAGAATCTCTTCTACCTTGCCCGCCGCGGAGATGGCAGTCAACGCTCCATGTGAGGCGCTCATCAGCTGCCGTGCCGAAGAAAAATAGCTGTATGCCAGCATCAGCACAACCAGGGCCTGCGCAATCGTAATGCTCCCACTGGTGATCCGTACCGCGCAGTCCACCAGTCCGGCCACAATCGCCGCGTAGATCATGGTTTCCGTAACAAGAAAAGAAGTAAAATTGATCTTCATGAAGCGGTTAATATTCTGATTCAATATATCCGCCTTTTCTCCAAGAACCCGCGAATGCTCTCTGTCTCTGTCAAACAGCTTCAGCGTGGTAAGCCCGCGCAGGCTGTCCATATAATATCCGGTCATATCGTCCAGCGAACGCCAGTAGGTTTTCCGTATTTCCTCGATCCGGCTGCGGAAAAGATTATTCAGCGGGAGGAGCAGCAGGGAAACAACCAACAGCAACACCGCGATCGGCAGGGAAATATCCTTCAGGTGAAAGAATAAATAGATCGGCGCTACAAGACTATAGATCAGGCTTGGCAGATAGCTGCTGAAGTATGTCTGCATCTGTTCCACAGCGTCCACGGAAGCCGTAATCGCAGAGACCGGCCCGATCTTCTCGATTCCGCCCGCATCGAGCTCCAGAACTTTGGAAAAGATCCTACGGCGCATACTGTCCCTTGCCTTGGCGGCCGCTTTATATTCCAACAGGCCCTTGGCCAGCTGCGCCAAAAAGGTGACGGCCGCGGCCAGGAACGCCGCTCCGACTGCGCTCCAAGCTGTATCCAATATTTCCTGCGGCTGAAACAGGCTTCCCAGAAAGCCTGCAACGATCTCCGCCAGCATCGTTGTTCCCACCAATGTCAAAAATCCCACTCCGGCTATCGCCAGGATCCATCCCCATAAGCCCCTGGCAAGCTTCATCAGCGTTTTATTTAACAGAAGCATGATCTTTTTCCTCTCTTATTCCTTTACCAATCCCTCAAAGACCGCATCCCGGTCAAAGCTGCCATCTGCGAATCCCGGGATTTCCTTGATTGCCTTGCAGATACTGACGCTGAACCCTGTCAGAATCTGCCCGATCTCCTGCTCCGAATACGTGCAGCCTCCCGTAACGATCAATGTCGCGAGGCTATGGACTACCAGCCAGAGATCCCGAAAATACCGATCCGCTTCTTCTGCCGTAATGTGATAGATCCGGATCAGTGTCGGACGAACCATCTCCTGCAATCTGTACATGGCCCCCATCGTGCCGAATTTCGGATCCTGATCCGGTGTTAAAAATAAGAGCCGATATAGCTCCGGTTCCTCTTTGGCAAAGCGGATGTACTGCATTCCAACGCCGAAAAAAGGAATCTTCTCCTTCAGTCCGGCATCAGCGTAACGCTCATAAACTCTTACCGCGGCCATATAGACCTCCTTCTTGACCCCATCCATCGATCCAAATCCCGTAAAAATAGGCTGTGTAGAGGTTCCCAGCTCCTCTGCCATGGTCTTGGCGGTCAATCCGTCCGCTCCTTTGTTTTGTACAACCCGCAGCGCGGCCTGTACCATTTCTTCTTTTGTAAATTTGTTTTTCGGCGCCATATATGTTGATCCTTTCTAATTGTTCGTTATATATATCATACACTATATATCATATATTCGGTATTATAGCACGGTGTACACCGTTTGTCAAAAGACACCATCCCATCCTCTGGAAGATTTTGGAGAATGAGACTCTTGGGTGTACCAGGGTTCTATGGTTTCCTCTGGTTTTTCAAAATATTCTAGTGCACTTTGGGAAGTGAGACTCCTGGGTGTGCCAGTGTTCTATAGGTTTCTCTGGTTTTTTGAAATAATCTAGCGCACTTGGGAATGATATACTCCCTCTAGTGTAGTCTCGAAATTTTTGTTATTTCGAGTGTCTACTCTAGAGGGAGTATATCACTCTTACGTGTACCAGATTTTTTATAGGTTTCTCCAGATTTTCAAGAAAATCTGGTGCATTTTTTGTGAAGGGACGGACTTCTAAAGGAAGGGGGATCAATGATAAGAATTATCATTTTTGTTCTTTTTGATCAGTTTTCTTGCTTTAGCAGCTGACAAAACTCCGTGGATTACGAGTTGCCATAGGATTCTGGGTGCCTGGAAATGTCTATGAGAACTTGTGATAATTAGATTCTCGCCGAGGCGGATGTCATGAGTTTTGTAGTTTTTGATCTTTTCAACCTGCTTGCGATGATATTGGGGATCATCTAATTTACCCATGTGCTCCAGATAGATCCTTTTGCCATTGAGGATGAATGTGAAATCTGGCCAGTAACTATAGGATCCGGAATCAATCGGGCGGTTATGTTCGCTTACGATGCCTAGATTTTTCAAGAACTCATAGAGAATGATCTCGGCTCTTGAGTCGAGAACCGTCCCATCAAAGGATATATCCTTATCTAAGGGCAATTTCTCAAGTCCTAGCTCTTGATATAATTTCATCTGCTGGCGGGCTTCGCGGCGCTCAGCAGGGGACAAACTCATCAACTGCTGGTTGAGTTTCTTGCGCTCCTGGCGCCATTTCTGCCGCTCGCTGTATTCGGCTAAAACCTGAGATTCGTCCCTGCGCCGCACATAATAGGTCTTATTGGCAATTTGCTTGTAATAATACATGTGTCCATTGGTATGGCGCTTGTGAGATAAGCTCCAGGAACCTCGGTACGAAAGGCACTTGGCGGTAACGAAGAGAAAATAGATCACTGGAAACAACAATATCCCTCCTTCGAGAGATATTATAGCATTTTTCTGAATATTTTGCAATTATAAAATATATAAGAACAGCGCCGCCAAAGCGACGCTGTTCTCTCTGTTATTTACTGCTCTTTTTCTTTTTCACGGCAACAAACACAATAGCAACTACCGCAGCGCCGCTGATTCCAAGCAGCACAACCCACAGGAACACATTGCTTTCATCGCCCGTCTGCGGAGCCTTGGGATCCTCAGCTTTAGGGAGCTCCGCCTCCTTCAGCCGCTCGATTACGGTATCCGCCTGCGCAATCTCCTTGGAGGCCGCCTGATCGGCATAATATTTGCCGCAGCCGTCACAGAACCAATACGCGATATTGCCCTCCGCCGAAGTCGTAGCTTCCTTAGCCGGGAAATATACGAGATTGGCGTGTTCTGCCGGATTCAGCTCTCCATAGGTCTTACCGCAGACTTCACAGGCTGCCTGCTCTTTGCAGTTCGCGGTGCCGCCCTGATGAGCGGCGGCCGGAATGACCGACCCGGAAGCGATTTTTACGGAGCATCCTTTACAATAGGTATCTCCAGTATATCCCTCTTCGGTACAGCTGGGAAGCTTGTCGTCCTTCAGCTCCTGTCCTCCCACATGCACATCCGGATTCAAGTCTCCGTAGGAGGCGCCGCAGACTTCACAGACCGCCTGCTCCTTACAATTGGCCGTACCGCCGACATGTTCCATAAGGAGCGTAACCGTCTTTCTGTAACTCACAAACATGCCGTCCTCTGTTATACCGCTGAAGATGACGTCAAAGGTCGAATCATTCAGATCGTACCATGTAGTCTCGATTCTACCTGTATATACGCCATTTTCTTCTGTCAGGGGGATTTCGCTGCCCATCATCGTGAATTCATACCCTGCTCCCGCTTGGGTCAGTCCCTCCGGAAGCGTAAAGGAAAACACATAATCCTGTGTTGCGCATACTCTGTCCGCACCGTTCAGTACAATCTCCGCGGGCATAGCTTTCTTGGCCGTTTCATATCCGCATTCATCGCACTTCTGCCAATATTCTCCATCCTCGATCTTCCATGAGAAAGAATGCCCCTTCGGTGCGATCTTTCCTCCGCAGACAGAACACTGCGTCTCTTCTGTACAGCTCGCAGGCGTTGTATTATCGGCATGGTCGCATACATATTTACAGACACTGCAGACACCATTAACCCAGCTATGAGGAATGGAATCTCCCGCCAGAAACGTATGCGGTCCCGGATGCACCGGATTCTTGCAGACATACAGCTGGTAGTGATTCACTTCCATATCCAGCGGCCTCACGACAAATTCACCCGTCATTATCTCCGCGTACGCGGATTCATTACAGCCTGGGCAGACGGCCTCTTCTTCCGCAAACACCGCAGCCGGAAACAGCCACAACACCATACACACCATGCATAGAGCTTTCCAAATTCCTCTCCTCATTCTTGTTCCCCCTTTGCAAGTTCTAATACGCAAATTAATTATACCACATTTAAACTCAAAAAGCAAGGGATATCTATTATTTGTGATTCATTTAGAACAGATCCAGCATATTATCCAGATACACGGCCTCTCTGACATGAATCTGATATTCCGGCTTCGTCAAATAATACAGCAAAAACTCCAGGACCAAAGCGCTGCCCAGTCCCCGTCCTTCGATTTTAAAGTTGGAAAAACCCAGCGGCAAATAGGTATTCAGAATGTCTCCGATACCGATAAAGCCCGGATTCTTCATTGCCTTGGAAAAACGATAGCCGTCTGCGGCGTCCGGGGCCGTACAGCGGTGCTCCGGAGCTTCCTCGCCGAGATTCTTTCGGCTGACCGCTTCATAGCAGAATCTTCTGTCCTTGCAGCCAAACCAGCAGCATTCGTTGCACAGAAACTCCACCTTATCCCGCCGAGGCTCCGACAGCGTCTCCAGCTTATCAAAAGCTTTATTCCATCGAAAATCCGGTACTACATAACGAAACTCTTCTCGTTCCAGCTCCTGACTGAGCTGTGAAAACTCTGTCAGCACCTTGGTGGTCGAAGAGACCAAATACAGTCCAGGATAATGCCGCCTAAGATACTCCAGCAGGAGTTCCGAATGCAGGATAATGCCATTTTGCGGGTTCGTACTCTTTTCAAACAGGCGGCACAGTGCGTTGCACTTTTTATCCGTAAGATGCTCTTCTCTTAACAGAGAATTGCTGAAGGTCAGCCTGGCTGAGATATTGTATTCCCGTATCCAGGCAAGGATCTCCTCCGGATCATGCTCCCCGCCGCCGACACGTCCGCCGCCCCAGATACAGTCGGCCGGCGCACCATAGATGGAACCGATCTCACACCAATCATAGAAGTATTCCCGGTGCTTGCGAAATACCGATAAAAATACCTGATACAGCTCATAAAACTCAAACAGACCCGGAAGATGATAATACGCTTTTTTCATGCCTTTTCCCTCTATCGGTTCTGTGCCTGCGGCGCAAAATAATTTTCCTTCGCATAGGCAAAGACTTCGTTAAAACGTGCGGCCGCTTTTATACTCAGACTTTCTTGCGGTTTCATCATGTCAAACGCGTGCGTGTCCGTAGGATACACATCCATATCCGCCGGGATTCCGCATGCCTTAAGCGCTTCGATGTATCGGACCGTTTCGGCGTAAAAGGGTTCTCCGTCCCCCACAAACGTATACGCGGGCGGCAGGCCGTGAAAATCCTTCAGCCCTGCAGGTGCGGCATACACCGGACAATGCTCCCGATCCACACCGCGCAGGTACCAATACCAGGCAAAATGGTTTTTTCTCGTATTCCACACTCTGCCGTGATTGTCCCGGTCATCCAGCATGGGGTACAGCGGCATCTGAAACGCCCTTGTGGTCATGCTCAAAAGTTCCGCGTCATAACCTACAAAGACAGAAGACAGTACTCCCGCGGCCCCGATGGCAATCGCTGTCAGCACGATGGCCGCTGAAGCAAGTATGATCAGGCTCCTCTTCAATACGTTCTTCACTTCTTTGTAATTTTGCGCTCCGTAATGATATCCTACAATAGGGGAGCTTCCCTGGGAATAGCCGTTAAATACGCCCAGAAAAATAAACGCGGCGTACATCACAACACCATAAGCGGCAATGACCACTCCCAGAGCCATCTTCGGCTTTTCCGCCGTAACCAGATAGCTTTGGAAAGTATACTGCGCCTGCAGGGCCGTATTAAACACAAGGCAGATCGTACCATATGTCATAACATCGCTTCCGTCGCGCCGAACAGATAGACAACCGGTCTTAAAATGACGATACCAAGAATCGTGAAAAAGACGCTGGTCCCCAGCATCAGATACATCATCATTGTAAAGTACCTCCTGGCCCTAGGAATATCATTCTCCCCCAGTGTCTTCGCGACCAACGCGCTGCCTCCTACACCCAGCATTGCGCCTACGCCGCCAAGCACCTGCAGCAGCGGAATGATGAGATTGACAGACGCGAAAGCCGTCTTTCCCACAAAGTTCGAGATAAAGAAGCCGTCCACCATACCATAAATGGATGTAAATATCATCATGCAGATCGATGGCAAAGTAAATCGGAGCAAACGGCTGTTGGTAAAGTGATCTGATAATTGAATCTGATGTTTCATTCTTTTCTCCCAAACCAGCGGTCCGCGAAATCCGCCACCGCTGGTACTAAATCTTTGATTTTCCAATCTGTTGTATTGATGGTCAGGTGATAGCTATCCCGTCTTCCCCAGTCAGAACCCCCCATCAGTTCTCTTGTTTGACTGCGGATTTTATCGATCTGCTTCATTTTGCGAATCAGCTCTTTTTCCGTCAGCTTTTCCCCCTCCAGCGCACGCTCCATGCAGCGTCTGACCTTGGCCTTCATCTCTGCGCAGACAAAAATATTAAAGGGCTGATAGTCCTGAAGAATCATATCCGCATTTCTTCCTACGATAATACAATCCCTGCCTAATGCTGCGCTCAATCGCCTTCTTCTGCTCCACCAGCACCTGAACTCGCGAGGCACGAACATAAGTGGTAGAAGACAGGGTTCCACTATAAGTGATGGCAAGATTCTGCCATCCGTGATTGGACAAGGTATTCTCCACATAATCCGGAGCAACACCTATATTCTTAGCAACCGTATAAATAATCTCGCTGTCATAATAGTCATAGCCAGTCAAATCCGCGAGCCTCTTTCCCAATTCCCGGCCGCCGCTGCTAAATTCACGGCTTATTGTAATAATTTCCATCTTGATTTCCCTTCCTATTTATAATTGTTCTGTTTCTTCACGAAAGTAAGCTGTCAGCCTGCTTGTAATATCCAGGTAGACTCTAAGCTCCTCTTCGGTCAATCTGCTATACGCCCTTTCTTCGGCGGATTTCAGATTTTTAGTTGTGCTGTTCGCAAGCTTCCATCCCGTCGATGTCAACCGTATCTTTTTATGATTTCTCGTTCCCTGAATCGGGATCAGCTCCAAGAATCCATTCTTTACAAGGCTGTTGACGGCTGTGTTAATGGTCTGCTTGGCATAACAGCTCCGCCGGCACAAATCCTGCTGCGTGAGGTCACCGCAATCCTCCGATGCCAGATATAATACCCACATGGCAGTCTCTGAGAGGCCGTACTTCACAGCCACATTGTGATACAGGGAATCCTGTTCTTTGCGCTGCTGTTCGATTTGCATGATGTATTCCGTAATGTTCATCGCGCACCTCCCGTTTGATCTACAAATACAAATCAAGAGTCTGGAATCAGACGCTCGATGTATTATAGTCCGATTTCGGACTCTTGTCAAGAAAATCTTTCATACGCAAAAAGAACGCTGCCCATAGAAACTCACGGGTAACGTTCTTTTATCTCCTGTCCTTCGGCTTTATTTTTCGCTATCTTCGGGGAGCTTAAAATCAAACTTCATTTCAAGCATCGTAAACAGCTTCTGCATAACCTGCATGGCAATCGCCTTCATGTCCAATCCCGCGATGTATGCCAATATCGCGTCCTGCTCCTCCTGCGGCACCTTATACATCCGCAGCGACGCCGTCAAAAAGCGTTCCAGCTTTCGCTCCAGAGGGAAATGCATATCGCATTTTTTTGCCATATAACTCCGCATGATTCCCGCAGAACCGATTTCCATCTCATAAAAATCACTCTCGGTATATCCCGGGAAATTGGCTCCGAAGATCTCCTTCAATTCCTGGGTTGTATGCAGATAAATATATTCTGACGTACTCGGCAGAGTATACGCTTCGATATAGATCTCCCGCAGATTCTCATTCAATTCGGTCAGCGTGATCTGTATCGCTGTCTCTACCGCATAGATATACAACGGAGAGAGCCGATCCCCCGTAATGTTCCGCGCGGTACCGAACTGACCGCCGAACATCACCTTTACAAATTCCATCAAAATGCCGTCTTTGGTATGAAAAAAGTTCTGATAGCTTCCTCTCGCGACCTCCGCTTCTTCTACAATTTGACTTATAGATGTCTGTCGATAGCCCTGCTCCAGAAACAGACGGGCACAGACAGAGAGAATTCGTTTCTTGATCTCCAGGACTTCCTGCCTAGTTGACATTACTTCACCAGCCTTTTGTTTTAATATATATTAAATATATATATTTAATATATCATTTTTAACAAAAAAAATCAAGAGGATTCGACAAAATTCCGCATAGAATCTCTTTTTCTTGCAGAAAGAAACATTTTCATTATACATTCCGCAAATTTTACGGCTTCTGCAGCATGAAATTTCAGACTCTTTACAGCGCGTTCTTAGGGCAGTTCTTCACACATTCCATGCAGAGGATGCACTCTGTCCCGTTTTTTCGTTTTCTTGAATTGTCCGTTATGTCCACGTCCATCGGGCATACTTTTTTACATTTTCCGCAGGAGACGCACTTTTTTGTATCGCATTGAATCCGT
>CABUPM010000045.1 GCA_902493345.1 uncultured Eubacteriales bacterium
ATAAGCACCATACCAACGGTCACATGTATTATTACAAACAAACTGGCAATAAGACCTATTATGTGAGACGTAGTGACGAACCTCAGGTTTTAGCTGAATATAAAGAGCGGCAGAAGTGGCGTCAGGAACGCAAGGAACTTAACCAGCAGTTGATGGAATTGTCCCCTGCTGAGCGCCGCGAAGCCCGCCAGCAGATGAAATTATATCAGGAGCTTGGACTTGAGAAACTACCCCTGGATAAGGATGTATCCTTTGACGGGACGGTTCTCGATTCCAGGGCGGAGATCATTCTCTATGAGTTTTTGAAAAATCTAGGTATTGTGACCGAGCATAACTGCCCGATTGATTCTGGATCCTATAGTTATTGGCCCGATTTTACGTTCACCATCAATGGCAAAAGGGTGTATCTGGAACACATGGGCAAATTAGATGATCCCCGATACCATCGCAAGCAGGTTGAAAAGATCAAAAACTACAAAACCCATGATATCCGGCTCGGCGAAAACCTGGTTATCACAAGTTCCAATAGACACTTCCAGACACCCAGAATCCTCTGGCAACTCGTAATCCGCGGGGTTCTGTCAGCTGCTAAAGCCAGGAAATTGATCAAAAAGATCAAAAAATGACAATTCTTATAATTGTTCATCCCTCCTCTAGAAGTCCGTCCCTCCACGAAAAATCAAGCGAAAACTATAAACCTCTGGTACATATAAGAGCATTATTCCTCGAAAGTGTACCAGAGGTTTTTTAAGAATCCATAGAAACCCATAAAACCTCTGGTACACCAAGAGTCTCATTCTCCCAAGTGTACCAGAGGTTTTTCAAGAATCCAGAGAACCCCATAAAGCCTCTGGTACACCAAGAGTCTCATTCTCCCAAGTGTACCAGAGGTTTTTTAAGAATCCATAGAACCCAATAAACCCTCTGGTACACCTAAGAATTTCATTCTCCCAAGTGTACCAGAGGGTTTTCAAGGATCTGGAGAACCCATAAACCATCTGGTACACTCAGGATTCTCATTCTCAAGAGTGCACCAGAGTTTTTGACATAAGAAAAGGAGCCATCGCATTAGTGCGACAGCCCCTGATAGCAGAATCAAGCCTTTTCCACATTCATGGTGACGGCGCACAGGAGACTGTCCTCTTGTGGATCGCCGCTGACAGCGCCAAGATAATCCTTATCTAGCATATCATAAAAATCACCGCTGATATTCAGTTCCGGCAGACGGCCGACCAGCGTTCCGTGATCCATGAGATAGGCCATTTGAACCGGAGTCGCGAAGTGGCCTTCCGGTGTGGTATCGCCTCCGGAAGCCAGAACGACATATACGGCCTTGCCGGGAACCAGATCACGGAGAGCAGTGGCGGTGGGCTTTAGATAGAAGCGGTGGAATCCCAGACCGGGGACGCCGTCATAGGCCGCGGCGGTGGTCCCCAGATTGGGAAGACCAAACTGAGCGGCGGACTTTTTGGTAGTGAGCAGACCGGTCAGTACACCTTGATCAATCAGTGTGGGACGAAGCTCCGGAGCGACACAGCCCTCTTCATCAAAGAAACGGGCACCCGGATGGGTAGCGGGGTTCATATCGTCCTGGAAGGTCAGCTTCTCAGAAAAGACTTTCTGTCCCAGCTTTCCGCTGAGGAGAGAGGCTCCGGAGACGTAGAGCTCACCGACAAACTGCTGAAGGAAAATCCCGAACAGATCGGAGGCCCCCAGAATTACAGGATAGCGGCCGGGTTCCAGATCGGCCGGGGTATAATATGCGTCATATTGTTTTTTGAACTGCTCCAGAAGCGCATCCGCGTTAAAATGGTTCCCTGAATATCCCAGATACGTATCAAACAGGTTGCCGGAACCGCGGTTTTGAACCAGCAGTTCCAGGGAGAGGCTGCTGCCGGAGCTGACAAGACGGCGGCCCAGAGAGTTGCGGTATTCCGCTTTTTCATAGCTCAGACTGATCTTGTTGGAGAAGGCAAATCGAGGGCAGCTCTCCCCCAGCCGGTCCAAAAAGGACTGCATGGTAGGAATCAGTTCCGGAATCGGCAGAATCTCCTCCTCATGAAGGTCCTCCTGAACCAGGGGGCCTTCTAGTTTACAGGGATATGGAATCCCCAGCTCCAGAGCTTCCACGGCTTTGGCGGTCAGGGTCTCCTCGTCCGGCGTTCCAAGGCATCCGGCTACGCCGATGCAGTCATGATCATAGACGCGGACGGTTCCGGTGGTCTCTTCCTTTTCACGGAAGCTGTCAATTTTGCCGCCAGTAATGTTCAGCGTCACGGAACGGCTGGTTTCTGTCAAAAATTCTTTTTCCATTGATTTCACCTCACTGTACATTCATGGATGATACTCGGACGTAGGGACCGCCGAATCCTACCGGCAGACCCATCTGCTCCAGCTTGCCGCAGCCGCCGGTGACAAAGGACAGCAGTGTCACGTCTTTGGTCAGTCCATCGATCAGTCCCAGAGTCTCAAAGACAGAGCCTGTCAATACACTGATCTGTACCGGACATCCCAGTTTGCCGTCCACAATCTCGTAGGCCAGGCTGGGAGCGATGGTAAAGGTACTCATACCGCTGCCGTGCCGGAAGGTCTTGATGAAATATCCTTTTTGAATGGGAGCAATGAGCTGGTCAAAATCTTGGTCGCCGCCTTCGATATAGGTGGTGGTCATGCGGACAATGGGCTCAAAGGTGCAATTGATAGCACGGGCATTACCGGTGAGATCCTCGTCTAGAGCGGCCGCTGTCTGCGCGTTATGAAGACGGCCCGTCAAAACGCCGTTCTTAATGAGGTAGTTCTTACGTGCCTTGGTGCCCTCATCATCATAGGGAACATAACCGGAACCGAGAATGGAACCGCATTCGGCGATGGACAGAATGGGAGAGCCGACGGTTTTGCCCAGCTGCCATTCTTCACGCATCGATTCATCGGAGAGCATAAAGTCGGATTCGGATTTGTGACCAAAGGATTCATGCGCGAAGACACCGGCAACCTCCGGAGAGAGTACCACAGGGTATTTGCCCGGCGTTACCGGAACGGAGTTGCGGAGAAAAGCTGTCTGTTCCGTGATTGCAGAACGGATGTCGGACTCGATATTCTGCAGCTCTTCAAAGCGGAGGGCGCCCTTTTGCCAGTGACCGGAGAACTTCTTCTCACCTTCGGCCATGCTGCAGGAGAAGGCGATACCGCAGGTTTGATAATCATAGGTAATGTCAGCGCCCAGACTGGACTGAAAATGAAAGAGGCTGTTCCGGTCCAGATATGTGCCAGAAGGCATCGTGATACAGGAATCCTCGGACAGGAGCGGAAGGTAGGACAGCAGAAGCTCCTGCTTTTTCTTGACAGGAATGTCGCGAACGGAACAATCTGTAAAATTCAGCAGTGTATCGTGGTTGCGCTCAAAGCGCCGGACAATCGGATCCTCCAGAATCCGCGGATTCTCGGTTGCGGCGGCATAGAGTCCGTCCAGAGTTTTCTGCAGATGAGCAAGGTCGGTAACAGCGGCGTAGTACCAGAGCTTACCGTCATAAACCCGGAGAAATGCACGCTGTTCGGTACGATTTTTCATCTCTTCCAGCATGCCGGCTGTGTAGGAGATGGTAGTACGGCTTCGATCTTCGGTTCGGACGTCAGCATAAAAACCATCGCGAAATTGAATCATGAATCGTTTGCTCCTTTGGATTAGAATTCTTGCTTGCATTATACTATATCTCCCATGGAGAAACAAGCGCTTTCTGGTTGATATGGAAGGAGTTTTTCTGGAAGGCTTGTCTTTTTCCGAATGATAGAGTATAATAAAGAGGTCAGACAATCAATATAGAAAAAGGGGGTCATGGCATGAATTGGATTCAGGTTCAGAGCTATGCGGACGGCCCGCACACCTTTGTGGGCGTCGAGGTATTTCTGCCGCCGCGTCCGCTGCCGGGCAAGAAGTATCCGCTGGTGATGCTGCTGCACGGACGGGGAGAGGACCGTACACAATGGATGCGTCAGACAAGACTGGAAAAGTATGCGGAGAACGCGGGAGTCGCTATAGCGTTGATACAGGGCAATCAGAGCTTTTATGTCAACAGCATGGCGGATTATCGTTGGGGAGACTATCTGCAGGATGTGACCAAGCAGCTGACAGGATGGTTCCCGTTGGAGGAAAAGCCTGTGGTGATGGGCGTGGACATGGGAGGATACGGCGCGCTGATGGCGGCGCAGAATCATCCGGAGTCCTATCGCCAGGCGGTAGCGGTGGATCCGCTGCTGGATGTGGAGGAGCTGTACGGAACCGGTTTCGAGCCGAAGCCGGAGTGTCTGTTCGGACCGAAAGAAGAGCTGGAGAAGAACGGTTATAAGCTGCATCATCAGTATCAGATTCCGGTTACGATCGCGTGGAATGACGCGGAGAAGACGGCCTGCGGCAATGCCGAGATCGTACAGTTACAGAGACAGAGTCAGGCAGACCGCATGGAAGAAGCGTTTGCGCTGTTGTTGAAGGGAGGGCTGAAGCGATGACCTTTATGCAGTTTCATATTCATTCTGCGGTATTGCAGATGGGAATGGACGTGTGGGCGCTTCTGCCGGATCATCCTGAGAAGCTTCAGAAGCCCATGAAAGTATTGTGGCTGCTGCATGGCGGCTCCGGAGATCAGACAGCATGGCTGCACAATACGAGAATTCAGGAGTACGCGGGAGCCTATGAGGATCTTGCGGTGATTCTGGTCAATGCCAATCAGTCCTGCTTTGTAAATATGGCAGAGGGCCCCAGATACGCGGACTATGTGGGCAAGGAGCTGCCGGACATCATGAGACGGCTTCTGCCGTGCCTGTCCACCAAGCGGGAGGACAACTGGATCAGCGGCTTCTCCAACGGCGGCTACGGATGCCTGCATGTGGGACTTCGCAATCTGGAGACCTTCGGCGCGATCGGAGCGTACGGCGCGGGAGATAAGGCGGATGCCAATTTTGAGGGCCGGATGAGAGATAAAGAGCGCCTCTTCGGCAAGGGCAACATCAAGGAGTCCGAGTATTGCGTACGGAAGGCACTGCGGGAGGTTGCCGCGGGAGACGGCCTGAAGCCCATCATCGATCATGGCTGCGGAGAATTCGATCCGTGGCGTGACATGAATGAGATGATTCGGGATATGGTTCAGACATTCCCGGACGATCCTTTCCAGTATCACTTCACGATGGTTCCGGGAGAGGGACATAACTCCAACGCGATGGATGTGCTGGTAAAGCGCTTCATCAAGCGGATGATGGACGGAGAAGTATAAGAAAAAAGCCTGTGACAGCGGTTTTGCCGTCACAGGCTTTGGTTTTTTATGCCTTGTTTTTATGGGAAAAGGCGTTGATCAGGCGGCTTACATGCTTATAGAGCAGGAAGGTGATCAAGCTTACGACGATTCCTTTGAACAGGTTAAAAGGAGCTACGATCAGAAACGCAAAGGACAGGACGCTGTCGATACTGCCCCAGATCTCTCTTCCGGCGGCCAGAATCGGTTCCATGGAGCCGAAGAGGTTGTTGGCATACCAGGGAAGCAGGAGATACGCATTGGTAATCACGCCGACCACGATCATGCACAGTGTGCCCAGAGCCATGCCGAGGAGCGCACCCTTGCGGGTATGGCGAACCCGGTAGAGAATTCCGGCAGGCAGGACAAAAGCACAGCCGATGATGAAGTTGGCAAAGTCCCCTACATAGAAGGTGGAAGTC
This sequence comes from uncultured Eubacteriales bacterium, assembly GCA_902493345.1. Lineage (GTDB taxonomy): Bacteria > Bacillota > Clostridia > Lachnospirales > Bianqueaceae > Faecimorpha. The sequence continues at coordinate 5,705 of CABUPM010000045.1, forward strand.
CCCTTAAACAGGAGCTTCAGCAGAATCTTGAGCGCCTCGATGGCGACACCCGCCAGAGGCCCCATGGAGAAGGCGCCGATGAGTACCGGAACCTCGCTGAAGTCCAGTTCATAGAAGCTGGGGGCTAAAAACGGCAGCGGGAACTCAAAGAACATGAGAACAAAGGCCAATGCGCCCAGCATAGCGATAAGGACCAGATTGTGAACCGAAAAAAACTTTTGTGCAGACATAAAATATTCCTCCTGATACATTCTATGCCTTCAGAACGCGGGGCTGCGCAGAAAAACAAAAAGCCGGAAATCCAAAAGGACTCCCGGGCAAACGTCATATGCGCAGCGTCTTCTTTCATCCAGACTATACTGTCGGTCCCGGAATTGCACCGGATCGGCGCCAGAGGCGTTCGCGGACTATACCGCCGGTAGGGAATCGCACCCTGCCCTGAAGAACTTACCCTGATTCTAATAGAAATCCGGGAATTTGTCAAGCTTTTTTCTTGAATCTTAAGGGGGGATGGGGTATAATAGGCGTGAAGTCGGATAATTGCATATTTTGAATTGCGGTAAACAAAAGATGGGAGCATGGGATGTATAGTTTATTTGGATTTATTATCGCGTTTCTGGGAGCCAGAGCACTGGTGAAGCTGCCAGCGGCCCTGAAGGAGAACAAGCAGGGATTGCGCAAATGGCTGGTGAGCGGCGCGACGCAGGGCTTTATATATGTGGTCCTGTTCTTTTTTCTGCGGGGACTGCTCAACGGAGACGGAGTTTTGGAAGTGCTGGATACCGTCTTTTCTTTCGGAACGGTAGCGGGCGGCCTGTTAGGCTTTGTGACGGGGACTTCCAGCTCGTTAAAGCGCCAGTATAAAAAAGAGAATTCAGGGAAAAAGGAAAAGAAGCAGGACGATACGATGTCTCATAAGGTAGAGGAAGAGATCCATGAATCCGATCCGAACAGTGCGTTGGAGCAGATCCGTCGGCTGCGGATTGAGATTCAGGAGGAGATCAAACGCAAGGAGCAGGAAGCAAGGCGGATGATGAATGACACCTACCTGAAGGAAGATGCTAAGGCGCAGATCCTGGGGCGGTACCGGGATTGTGTGCAGCTGCTGCAGGAGCTGTATACAGAGGCCAGCAATGTGCTGGCGTATCTGGAGACCAACGGGAGCAACTTCCATTTTGATCTGGACGATCTGTATGTGTCCGAGGACAAGCAGAATGATCTGCAGTCGCAGCTGGATCGTCTGCGTGCTTTTCGTCAGCTGAATCATGGTGCGGCGGACGCGAGTATTGATGAGTTGATGAAAAAGTATGATCAGGACTTTCAGAAGCTTCGTACGGGAGTGCAGCAGGGAAGATGAAGACGGAACGTTATTGGGAGAGCCATAGTATGGCGGAGACGGAGGAGATCGGCCGGAGTCTTGGAGAATGTGCCAAGCCGGGTCAGGTCTATGGACTGGATGGCGATCTGGGCACAGGCAAAACGGTGCTTGCCAGAGGATTTGCCCGTGGTCTCGGCATTACGCAGGACATTATGAGTCCCACATTCACGATTGTGCATGAATATTGGGAGGGACGGATTCCGCTGTTTCATTTTGATGTGTACCGGCTGACAGACGAGGACGCGCTGTGGGAGATCGGATGGGAGGATTATCTGGATGCTTCCGGTGTGTGTTTGGTGGAATGGGCCTCGCAGCGGGCGGAGAGTATGCCCCTGGAGACGCAGTGGATTCGGATTGAGAAGGATTTGTCCAAGGGGACAGAGTACCGGAGGATTGTTTTGACGTCAGGAGAACAGATATGATTATTTTGGGAATCGAAGCGGCGGCCAAGGTTGCGGGAGCCGCGGTATACAGAGATGGGCAGATTGTAGCGGAGCAGATGGTCGGCGGGACGCTGACGCACTCGGAGACACTGATGCCCATGGTGGATTCTGTGCTGCGCCAGGCACAGGTGCAGCCGGAAGAGCTTACAGCGATCGCGTTGGACGAGGGACCGGGATCGTTTACAGGTCTCCGGATCGGCGCTGCCACAGCAAAGGGATTGGCGCTGGGACTCCAGATTCCGTTGGCGCCCGTCGGAACCTTGACGGCGCTCGCGGCCAATATCGCGCCGACAGACCGGCTGATCGTGCCGATGATGGACGCGCGTAGAGGACAGGTATATACGGCAATCTACCGTTATCAGGGAGAGTCCATGGAGGAGATCATGGCTCCGGAGGCGCTTCCGCCGGAGACCTTGGCGCAGAAGCTAAATGAACTGGCGGTTTCAGCGATTCTTGTAGGAGACGGAGCGCCGGTCTATTGTGAGAAGCTCCAGAGCCTGACGGAGAAGCCGGTCCTACTGGCTCCGGCACAGTTATGCCACGCCAGCGCCGGAACGGTCGCGGTCCTTGGCGCGAAGCTGTGTGAAGCCGGAAAAACCATTCCGGGCGGAAGCCTGCAGCTGGAATACCTGCGCAAGCCTCAGGCCGAGCGGGAGCGGGAAGAGCGGCTGGCGGCGGAGGCGGGAAAATGATCGAATACCGTCCCATGACCGAAGAGGACATCCCCCATGTGATAGAGATTGAGAACCAATGCTTTTCTCAGCCCTGGTCCGCGGAGGCGATGCTCCGGGAACTTCGGGAAAACGCCAAGATGGCAAGATACATGGTAGCCTGTGCGGATGGCCGGGTGGTGGGTTACGGCGGCTATTGGCAGATCTTTGACGAGGCTCATATCACCAATATCGCCGTCGATGGAGAACACCGCAGACAGGGGATCGCCGGGAACATCCTCTTGGCGCTGGAGGCGGAGTACGCGTCTCGAGGGATCTTGTATGCGACCCTGGAGGTGCGTGTCAGCAATACGGCAGCGCATGAGCTATATTTAAAGCATGGATTTACAGATGCCGGCGTCCGGCCGGGGTATTATGAAAAACCGCGTGAAGACGCGTATATTATGTGGAAGACGATGGAAGCAGCGTCCGGTTCAAGATAAGAGCCGGACGCTTTTCTTTGTAAATTTCTGTATTTAAAATAAGAAAAAGAATTGACAAAAGATGGAGATTAATGTATAGTAGGGTCAAAAGGAGGACGATCATGAGAGAATTCCTCGCACATATTCGACAAGACAATAATGGACGGACCGAGCAGACGGTGCGTCAGCATAGCTGTAAGACAGCACAATACGCGTCAGATAGATTGAAGGGCATTGGATTGGAGCGCTTTGGTTTCCTGGCCGGGATCCTTCACGATATGGGAAAAGCCAAAAATGAATTCGCGGAGTATTTGGAGAAAGCAGTACAGGATCGGGATTCTGTACGCAGGGGCAGTGTCAATCACACGTTTGCCGGATGCAGATATCTGTTGGAACAGTTTCATAAGGCCAAGGATGAGACTGGTCTGGAGCAATTGACATCCGAGTTGCTGGCATATGCGGTCGGAGCACATCATGGGCAATTCGACTGTGTAGATTCTCATCATCAAAATGGGTTTGAATATCGTCTGGAAAAAGAAAACATTGGTTACGAGGAGTCTGTCCGTAACTTTCTGATGGAAGTAATGGAAGAGGCGGAAATAGAACATCTATTCGATCAGGCACAGGAAGAATTGTACGCAGTATGTGTCAAAATCAACAGCCTGATTGAGAATTCAGAAGATGAGAATCACGATGGATTCTTTTATTATGGTTTATTGGCCAGGCTGATTCTCTCCGCGCTCATGGACGCGGATCGAACGGATACGGCACCGTCCATATCCGAAACAGCTGCAAGGAGCAGAACGAACCGCAATGTGGCAAAACTGCCTGAACTATATGGAGCGGGAGCTGGATAAGTTTCCGCAGGATAAACCGATTCAGATTGCACGGCGCAGAATATCGGATCAATGCGCGGCTTTTGCCCATAAACCCGCCGGTATCTACCGCCTGAATGTTCCAACCGGCGGTGGCAAGACGCTCTCAGCACTGCGCTATGCGCTGACGCATGCGAGACAATGGAACAAATCCCGCATTATCCTGACATCCAGCCTTCTTTCTATATTGGATCAGAACGCGGCGGTGATCCGCTCCTATCTGCCGGACGATGTACAGATCCTGGAGCATCATTCCAATGTGGTTCAGCCCAAAGAGGAAGACGAAAAGATCGAGTGGGAAATGCTGACAGAGCAGTATTCAGCGCCGATTGTGATTACAACGCTGGTTCAGCTCCTTAATACATTGTTTGCTGGGAAAAGCGCGTGTATCCGTCGTTTTCAGGCGTTGACGGACAGTATTATTGTCATCGACGAGGTCCAGACGGTTCCAACGCACCTACTGACACTGTTTAATCTGGCAGTGAATTTTTTGGCAGTAATCTGCAACACCACCGTTGTGTTATGTTCTGCGACACAGCCTGCCCTGGAATTGGCGGCGCATCCGCTTCTGGGCGGTATGGAAGAAATGGTTCCTTATGAGGAGAGCCTCTGGCAGCCGTTCCGACGCACAGAGATCTGCGACGCAGGATCCCTGCGATTGGAAGAGATCCCGGAATTTGTCCGGGAAAAGGCCAAGGACTCGCAAAGCCTTCTTCTGGTCTGCAATACCAAGTCCGAAGCGACGTACCTGTTTGAAGCTTTGGCGGACGGTACAGCGGAATGTTTTCATCTGTCTGCGGGCATGTGCATGGAGCATCGGAGAGATATCCTGAAGCGGATTCAGGACGCATTGGCCGATGGCAGGCAGATTATATGCGTGGCAACCCAGGTGATAGAAGCCGGAGTCGATATTTCATTTGGCTGTGTGATCCGTTTGGCAGCCGGGATGGACAGTATTGTACAGGCAGCCGGACGGTGCAACCGCAACGGAGAGGTATCGGGAACCGTACCGGTATATGTTATCCGCTGCACAGATGAAAAATTGACGCGTCTGGCGGATATTCAGCGCGGCAAGGAAGCCTCAGAAGCTCTCCTGAATGCTTTTTCCAAAAAGCCGGAGCAGTTCATGGGTGATCTGACTTCGGATGCGGCGATCCGCCGGTACTATCGAACGCTGTACGCGGGACTGAAGGAAAAGTACCAGGATGATTATATCCCGGAAGTCGGATGCAGCGTCTTCGAATTGCTGAGCATCAATGGAAACAATCTGCAAGGTGCTCCTTCCGTAGGAAAGTATATTTTGAACCAGGCTTTTAAAACAGCGGGCGATGTTTTTACAGTGTTCGCGCAGGATACGATGGATGTCCTGGTTCCCTATGGCCGGGGCCGGGAAATCAGCAATCGCCTTTTTGATATGGACCGTCAGTACGCGATGGATTATGAGGCATTGGAGACATTGCTCCAGGAGGCAAAAGCGTACACGGTTTCATTGTATCGATATCAGTCGGAGGAGCTGGAAAAGTACGGCGCGCTGGCACAGCTGTGTCAGGGCAGAATCCATGTGCTGCTGGACGGCTTCTATGATGATACAATTGGTTTTTCACTGAAGCAATCTATGGGAGGTGTGATATGAAAACCAAGCATCCAAATTATGTGGAGTTTCAGGTAACCGGGGATTACGGGCTGTTTACGGATCCTATCATGCGAATGGGAGGGGAGAAATGCAGCTACCAGATTCCAACCTACGAGGCGTTGAAGGGGATTCTTCACAGCGTGTACTGGAAGCCCACGATTGTCTGGTACATCGACGCGGTTCGTGTCATGAATCCAATCCAGACGGAGGTCAAAGGGATCCGGCCGATTCGGTATCAGAGCAACGAAAATGATCTTGCGTACTATACGTATCTGAAGCAGTGCCGTTATCAGGTCCAGGCTCATTTTGAGTGGAATGACAATCGGCCGGAGCTGGCGCAGGATCGAAACGAGAACAAGCATCACTGCATCGCGCGCCGAAGCATTGAGCGGGGCGGCCGGAGAGACATCTTTTTGGGCACCAGGGAGTGCCAGGGGTATGTAGAGGCCTGCAGCTTTGGAGAAGGCACAGGGTATTACGATACCTTGCCGGAGCTCGCTTTTGGCCTAATGTATCATGGGATTACCTATGCGGATGAAGCGTATTCTCCGGAGACTGCCGGGAAGATGACCGCGAATTTCTGGTATCCGGTTATGAGGCAGGGAATGATACGTTTTCTGCGTCCGGAAGATTGCCCCTGCCATAAGTTCCTGAGAGAAATGCCCATAAAGCCGTTTGGGGAGAATCTGGAGAACTTTAGCGGACTCAGGGAATTTGGGGAGGTGGAGTGATGGGACTTCTTCAAAGCGCCTATAAGACCTATTGCGCGGCGGGACAGGAGATAGGAAAATATGAGGAAGGCAAACAGCCGCTTGCGCCTGTTTCTCATATGATTACAGCCGCTCAGATTGAGATCACACTGGATCAGGAAGGAAAATTTATTACGGCCGCAGCGGCAGATAAGACGGACGGTAAGATTATCATTCCCGTTACGCAGGAATCCGCAGGAAGAACCGCGGCACCTGCGGCACATCCTCTATGCGAGCAGATTGGATATCTTTGCGGCAAGGATGAAGAAAAGTATCAGTTGTATGTAACGCAGCTGGAACAATGGAATGCTTCGCCGTGGTCTCATCCGAAGCTACAGTCGGTATTGAATTACGTTAAGAGTAAGCAGCTGTTGTCGGATCTGGTACGATGCGGACTGATTACGCTGAATGCTGCCGGTAAGCCCGAAAAGGATAAATTGCTGATCTGTTGGAGAATACTGAATGCGGACAGCGACGCTCCGCCGGAGTGTTGGAGAGATAAATCGCTGTTTCAGTCTTTCATTGATTATTATGCATCGACGCAGAATATGCTACAGGATTTATGTATGGTGTCCGGAGCAGTCACCGGCATTACCGATCAGCATCCCAAAGGAGTGGTGCCTCTCTACGGTAATGCTAAGATTATTTCTTCCAATGATAAGGTTGGATTTACCTATCGGGGACGGTTTGAAGATAACCGGCAGACAGCGACAGTCAGTTATGAAGTATCGCAGAAGGCCCATGCGGCATTGCGCTGGTTGGTCGCCAATCAGGGTACGATTATCGGCGGACGAGTATTTCTCTGTTGGAATCCGGACGGAGTACAGCTCCCACGCGTCAATATGCCATTGCGGCTTAGCAAGAGTTCCGCAGTTTTTCGGCCGTCAGAATACAGGCAGGATCTGCAGAGAACGCTCCTGGGAGAAAAGGAGAGGCTGCCGCAGAACGCGCAGGCCGTTATCGCGGCATTCGACGCCGCTACAACGGGCCGATTGTCTGTAACGTATTATAATGAATTATTGGCCTCGGATTTTGTACAGCGTCTGCATGACTGGGATGAGAGCTGCTGCTGGAATCATGGAAAATTCGGAGTACAGTCACCGTGGCTGAAAAATATTGTGGATTGCGCTTATGGTGTACAGCGGGTACAAAACGGAGTCGCACAATTCGTTACGGATGATAAGGTGCTGCGTCAGCAGATGCAGCGGATGGTTGCCTGCAGAGTCAACCGAGCCAGGATGCCGGCAGATATTCTGTGCCGTTTGGTGGAGAGGACATCCAATCCGATGGCTTATGACGAGGGACTGTGGCGGGAGCTGCTGTTTGTGACCTGTGCTGTGATCCAAAAGTATCATGCCCCAATGTTAAAGGAGGAACTGTGTATGGAGTGGAAATTGGACCGTAAAGATCCCAGCTTCCAGTACGGCCGATTGCTGGCAGTGATGGAGCGGGCAGAAGCGGACTATTACGGAAAGACCAACGAAAGCCGTCAGACCAACGCGTTGAAGTCTCTTACCGCTTTTAAGAAGACACCGTGGAAAGTGTTTGAGAGAGTCAATGAGAAGCTGGAGAGCGCGTACCTGAATCGATTGGATAAAAGGTCCCGCAATCGGTATTATCGCTTACGGGATGAGATCGTGGCGATTCTATGCCAGTGCTGCGAGGATCTGAACGCACCGCTTAACGAATTCTATCTGGTAGGGTATTCGCTTCAGCGAAACGCGTTTTTTGAAAGCAAGGATTCAAATAATCAGGAAACAACAGAGAATAAGGAGGAATAAAAAATGGCAGTATTGCAGAATAAGATCGATTTTGTAGCATTTGTTTCCGTGACACGGGCGAACAGCAATGGGGATCCGCTGGATGGCAACCGTCCCAGAGTGGACTATAATGGATACGGGGAGATCTCCGACGTATGCATCAAGCGAAAGATCCGCAATCGGATGCAGGATATGGGCAATGCGATTTTTGTTCAATCCGAGGACCGCTGCGACGACGGTTATTCGACCTTAAGTGAGCGCGCCGCGGCCGTGTTGAAGAACAAGAGACGAGAAGAGGCGGAACAGATTGTTTGTGAAACATGGCTGGATGTTCGTTCTTTTGGCCAGGTCTTTGCGTTTAAGGATTTGAAGGACGCTAAGGGCAAGGGACTCTCTCTGGGAATACGCGGACCAGTTTCGATCCATCAGGCGGTCAGTGTGGATCCTGTAGAGGTAGAATCCATGCAGATTACGAAGAGCGTGAGCGGTGAGAAAAAGAGCAAGGATGAAACAAGATCTTCGGATACGATGGGAATGAAGCATTTTGTGCGGTTCGGACTATATAAGATCAAAGGTTCCATCAATGTTCAGCTGGCGGAGAAAACCGGTTTTTCAGAGGAAGACGCAGAAACAGTGAAGCAGTGCCTGCGTACCCTGTTTGTAAATGATGCCTCTTCCGCGCGTCCGGAGGGCTCTATGGAAGTAATCAAGCTGTTCTGGTGGAAGCATCCGGGAAAAGAAGGCAGCTACTCGGCCGCGCAAGTACACCGCCTGGCGCATGCGGAGCGGAAGGACAAGGATAGTATCCCTACCTGCGCGGAGGATTATGAGATTAAAGTAGATTCCCTGCCAGGATTGACAGTGGAAGAGATCGATGGAATATGATGAAGAGGATTTCCTCCAACTGTCAGGCCTGCAGCATTTTAAGTTTTGCCGCAGGCAGTGGGCGCTGATTCATATTGAGAATCAATGGGCGGAAAACTACCGGACGGCAGACGGAAGGATTCTGCATGAAAACGCGCATAACAGTGAATTCAGCGAGCAGCGTGGCGATAAACTCATCACGCGGGATATGCGGGTGTTTTCGGCAACTCTGGGTGTCTCCGGAGCTTGTGATATATTGGAATTCCATCGTGGAAGTACCGGAATTCCCCTGAAAGGGAAAACAGGGCTGTGGCAGCCGTATCCGGTGGAATATAAGCGTGGAAAGCCTAAGCAGGCCACTGAGGATGCGCTGCAGCTGTGCGGACAGGCCATGTGTCTGGAAGAAATGCTGTGTTGTGAGATCCCGGTCGGAGCCTTATATTACGGTGAGATCCGCCACCGCACTGAGGTCCTGTTTACGCCGGATCTACGGCTGGAGGTCCGGAATCTTTTGGCAGAAATGCATGCGCTGTATGACCGGGGGCATACGCCTAAAGTGAAGACTACAAAGGCATGCAATGCTTGTTCTCTGAAGGAACTGTGTCTGCCCAAATTGATGCGCAGCAAGTCGGTGGAGACATATTTGCATCGTACGATGGAGAGTGAATGATGAAGCAATTTATGAATACTCTTTTTGTCACATCGGAGGATGTATATCTGTCCCTGGATGGGGAGAACGTGGTGGCCAACCGTGAGGGCAATGTGGTGGCACGGTACCCTCTGCACACACTGCAAAGTATTGTGTCGTTCTCTTACTCCGGGGCATCTCCGGCGCTGATGGGAGCCTGTGCCGAGAAAAAAATCGGCTTGGCTTTCTGTTCGCCGCGGGGACGATTCTTAGCACGGGTCTCCGGATCCGCACAGGGGAATGTCCTGCTGCACCGGATGCAGTACCGTGTAGCGGATGATCCGATGCAAAGCTGCCGGATTGCGAAAAATATGATCTTTGGTAAAGTGTATAATGCGAGGTGGAGCATTGAGCGTATGCGGCGGGATCATGCCATGCGCATCGATGAGAAGCGTTTTGCCGCAGTATCCGCCAGGCTTCAGGGGCTGCTTCCGCAGATTGCAGAAGAGACGACACTGGATAGCCTGCGGGGACTGGAAGGAATCGGCGCGGCCGCCTATTTCAGTGTGTTGGACGACATGATATTGCAAGGGAAAGAAACATTCTTTTTCCACGAACGAAGCCGTCGTCCGCCCATGGATGCGTTCAATGCGCTGCTCTCTTTCGCATATGTTCTGCTGGCGCACGATTGCGCTTCCGCACTGGAAAGCGTCGGCCTGGATGCCTATGTAGGCTATCTGCATCGGGACCGACCGGGCCGGGAGTCCCTGGCGCTGGATCTGATGGAGGAACTGCGGCCCTGCCTTGCGGATCGTTTTGTCCTGACATTAATCAATAACCGTATCATGAAAGCGGATAGCTTTGAGTTCCGCGAAAGCGGGGCCGTGCTGCTCACGGATGATGGACGTAAGACATTTGTACAGAAATGGCAGGAACGAAAAAAGGAGACGATTACGCATCCGTATCTGGAAGAAAAAGTGCCCTGGGGATTGGTGCCATATGTGCAAAGCCTGTTATTGGCACGGTACTTGCGCGGCGATCTGGATGGATACCCTCCGTTTTTGTGGAAGTGAGGTTCCTATGTTGGTTTTAATTACTTACGATGTTAATACGGAGGACGCGGCTGGGAAAAGCCGCTTGCGGAAGATCGCAAAACAGTGCGTAAATTATGGCCAACGGGTACAGAATTCTGTATTTGAATGCCTGTTAGATCCGGCGCAATGCCGCAGCCTTCAGCATAAACTTTGCCAGATCATGGACGAGGAAAAGGATAGTTTACGGTTTTATTATCTGGGAAAACAGTATGAGAAAAAGATAGAACACTTTGGCTGCAAACCGACGTATATGCCGGAGGACCCGATGATTGTGTAATGCGAAGCATAAGCGTACATAAATTCCCGGGTGGGTTCGCACGCCATATTTGAGGATTTCTTTGATGAATTCCCGGTAAAAAAGGTTTTGAAAGGGTTTCCCTTTCGAAAAAATGAAGTTTTTTGTTTGTTTTCGCAAAAACACACAGAGAAATTTGTGTATTTTTGCTGTCACGCCCCACACGGGGCGTGTGGATTGAAATAGGATTTTATATATTGCCTGTTTCACTGTATCCGTCACGCCCCACACGGGGCGTGTGGATTGAAATTGAAATAGACACAAAACAGGGATTCTGCAATGTGTCACGCCCCACACGGGGCGTGTGGATTGAAATAAATATCCTGATAATTTACACAACACTTCGGAGTAGTCACGCCCCACACGGGGCGTGTGGATTGAAATATTTTTTTCCCGTGTAGGGCTGCTTGGATCGCAGGTCACGCCCCACACGGGGCGTGTGGATTGAAATCAGAGATCAGAGAAAAACTTGCTCACAGTCTCCCAGTCACGCCCCACACGGGGCGTGTGGATTGAAATACCGCTCCGCCAATGGCGTTAGAAATCGTCGTAGTCACGCCCCACACGGGGCGTGTGGATTGAAATCCCAGCGAAGACGCCGCATCTACCTTGTCGCAGATGTCACGCCCCACACGGGGCGTGTGGATTGAAATATACCAAGATGGGAGTGGAGACGATGGAACTATGTCACGCCCCACACGGGGCGTGTGGATTGAAATACTCCGGTGGATCCGGAGACAGTGTACGATGATGTCACGCCCCACACGGGGCGTGTGGATTGAAATGCCTGTCTGCTCGGAAATCCACTGTATTCTGATGTCACGCCCCACACGGGGCGTGTGGATTGAAATTGAACACCTCTGCACTCTGTAGCCTGGATCTGGAGTCACGCCCCACACGGGGCGTGTGGATTGAAATCAGAAGGAAGAGCGGCAAGCACGGAAAGCCGCTCGCGTCACGCCCCACACGGGGCGTGTGGATTGAAATCCCGAACTGGTTAAAGCCCGTGAATTTTCCCGTGACGTCACGCCCCACACGGGGCGTGTGGATTGAAATGTAGCTTTGCTGTCAACGCCTATCGTAGCCTTATGGTCACGCCCCACACGGGGCGTGTGGATTGAAATATGAAGTACAGCCTAATGGTACATGTAAGTATCGTCACGCCCCACACGGGGCGTGTGGATTGAAATAACAAGTTTCCGGATCAGCTCCCAGGCTGCGTAAACGTCACGCCCCACACGGGGCGTGTGGATTGAAATATTACGACGGGCGGTTTTGTCGGGATTAATCCTGTCACGCCCCACACGGGGCGTGTGGATTGAAATTCTCCGCCATCCTCCACGATGGCCTGCAGGATCGCTGTCACGCCCCACACGGGGCGTGTGGATTGAAATACTCTAAATCGTCTCTGGCGGGCTCCAGTGCATCCACGTCACGCCCCACACGGGGCGTGTGGATTGAAATCAACATATCATTAGACATATTTTCCTTGGCCTCGGTCACGCCCCACACGGGGCGTGTGGATTGAAATAAAATTACAATCCGATGCTCTTTAGCACCCACGCTGTCACGCCCCACACGGGGCGTGTGGATTGAAATAGTCGCCGGAGCCGGATACTCCGGCAATGGCGCAACGTGTCACGCCCCACACGGGGCGTGTGGATTGAAATTTAACTATTTTACGACGCCGGACGACTTTGGGGACGTCACGCCCCACACGGGGCGTGTGGATTGAAATTTCCTCCTCAATCTTTTCGATTACTCTGTCAGCCGTCACGCCCCACACGGGGCGTGTGGATTGAAATGGCTTCTGCCTGCGCCCGGATGATGTCTCCAAAGGTCGTCACGCCCCACACGGGGCGTGTGGATTGAAATTCACCTCCTTTCAAAATTACAATCTGATGCTCTTGTCACGCCCCACACGGGGCGTGTGGATTGAAATCCCGACACGCTTTTCTATCACCTCGTCCAGCAAAAGTCACGCCCCACACGGGGCGTGTGGATTGAAATGCAAGCACTTATACGGGGACAGGTACGCCAACATAGTCACGCCCCACACGGGGCGTGTGGATTGAAATTCCGCTGACATATTGGCCGCGCCGTATGCGTTAGTGGTCACGCCCCACACGGGGCGTGTGGATTGAAATATGAAGCCTGGTTTATCCGCTTTATAATATCTAGTGTCACGCCCCACACGGGGCGTGTGGATTGAAATCCGGAGCGGACGGAGAGCTTGATTTTACCGAGTTGTCACGCCCCACACGGGGCGTGTGGATTGAAATGCTTCTTCTCCTTTTTTCAAGGAGGAGAATATATGACGTCACGCCCCACACGGGGCGTGTGGATTGAAATTCCGCGTGCTGTGGCGTGGGCCTTGATTTCCGCCCTGTCACGCCCCACACGGGGCGTGTGGATTGAAATGTCTCCGCGCTCCAGGCCGATTGATACGTACCCGGTCACGCCCCACACGGGGCGTGTGGATTGAAATTTCAGGAGGTGAGATGATGCCAGTATCAAAAGCCGTCACGCCCCACACGGGGCGTGTGGATTGAAATAAAATTACAATCCGATGCTCTT
>CABUPM010000046.1 GCA_902493345.1 uncultured Eubacteriales bacterium
AATAGAGTCGCTGAAGGAGGGATATGAAACGCATCTGTATCGCAAGGTATATGAGGACGCAGTCCTTTTATCCGGCGGTGAGACGCAGCGGCTGATGCTGGCGAGGGCATTGTATAAGGGCGCTCCTTTTGTGGTGCTGGATGAGCCTACAGCGGCGCTCGACCCCATTGCCGAATCCGAGATGTACCAGAAATACAACGAAATGACAAAGGGCAAGTCCTCCGTATATATTTCTCATCGTCTGGCCAGTACCCGTTTCTGTGACCGCATCATTCTGATTGCGGACGGCGGCATCCAGGAAGAAGGCACACATGAAGAACTTCTGCGAAAAGGCGGAGAATACGCGAAGCTCTATGAAGTTCAGAGTCAGTATTATAAAGAGGGAGGCGATCACGATGAAGAATCCGATCCGCTGGCGTGAGACTGTGCAGGTCAATCAGAGAGCGTTCCGTATCTTTTTCAAACAGTATCCGCAGACCATCCTGTCGCGGTTGTCCAGTGTCATCTGGAATGCGCTCGCTCCTTATATTGGGATCTACTTTTCAGCGCTCATCATCGATGAACTCGCGGGCGGACGGGATCCGGAACGCTTGCTTCGGCTCGTTGTGACAACCCTTGTCGTCGGCGCGGTATCAGCGCTCGTTACGGCCCTTCTGAACCGGTGGCAGAAGATTCAGGACGCGGGGCTTTTTTATAAGGTGGACGCGATTCTGATTCGGAAAATGCTGGATATGGATTATGTAAATTGTGAGGATACCCGTACGGCGGACCTCATGTACCAGGTCTACCAGAACCAGAACGGCGGCTCCTGGGGATTGTTTCGAGTGGTGGAACAATGCGAGAGACTGGGCAGTGCGGTCTTTACCATGCTGGGCGGCATCGTGCTTACCGTATCTCTGTTCACAAGCCGAGTGGCGGAAGGAAGCCCTTATAGGATCCTCAATCATCCGCTGATCGTTCTTCTCACGATCCTCCTGATGCTTGGCATTACATTGCTTGCGCCGGTCCTGTCCAATAAGGGAGAGAGTTATTGGGCCAAAAACGCAGACGCACACAAAGGCGGAAACCGCATGTACGGCTTTTTCGGATATCTGGGCTATAAAAAAGAGCTGGCTGCCGATGTGAGAATGTACGCGCAGGACAAGATCTGCGAGAAGCATAATGTCAACAAAGAGGGTACATTTTCTTCCAATGGACTGTTCGCGCATCTGAGCTGGGGGCCGATGGGACTGTATAACGCGGCGTCCGCGGCCGTCTCGGTTGTTTTTACAGGTTTGGTTTATGGATTTGTGTGCATCAAGGCCTGGGCCGGCGCCTTTGGTCTTGGCGCTGTTACGCAATATGTGGCCTCGATCCTAAAGGTGTCGGAGGGCGTATCCGGGCTGATCTCCACGATGGGGGATATACGCAACAACACGGCCTTCCTCAAGCAGGTCTTCGCGTTCCTGGATATTCCGGATCCGATGTACCAGGGGAGTCTGACGGTAGAGAAAAGGCGGGACCGCAAGTATGAGATCGAGTTCCGCAATGTCTCTTTTCGGTATCCGGGCAGCGATTCCTATGCGCTGCGCAATGTCAGCGTGAAGTTTGAAGTCGGACAGCGCATGGCTGTAGTAGGGATGAACGGAAGCGGAAAGACCACATTTATCAAGCTGTTATGCCGCTTGTATGATCCGACGGAGGGGGAGATCCTGCTGAATGGGATCAATATCCGAAAATACAATTATGCGGAATATATGGATATTTTTTCAGTGGTATTCCAGGATTTCAAGCTGTTCGCGCTGCCCCTTGGGGAAAATGTCTCGGCAGGCAGAGCGTATCACGCGGAACAGGTCGAGGACTGCCTGAAAAAAGCGGGATTTTCCAATAGGCTGGATAAGATGCCGGAAGGGTTGAACACCTATCTGTATAAAGAATACGATAAAACCGGTGTTGATATTTCCGGCGGTGAGGCGCAGAAAATCGCGATTGCGCGGGCGCTCTACAAGGACGCGCCGTTTCTTATCCTGGATGAGCCGACAGCGGCCCTGGATCCGATCGCGGAGGCAGAGATCTACGCGAAACTCAACGAGATTGTCGGAGACAAGACGGCGATCTATATCAGCCACCGCCTGTCTTCCTGTAAGTTCTGCGACAAGATCCTGGTATTTCATCAGGGGACAGTGATCCAACAGGGAACGCACAGTGAACTGGCCGCGGACGAGGGCGGGGAATACTACGCGCTCTGGAACGCGCAGGCACAGTACTATATCCAATAATTTTCCATAGACAGAGCCTTGCCACCAATTAGAATCCATGGTAGAATATGGACCAAAGGAGGGCTGACGATGGAAAATAGGAGAAAAGCAATGAGCGGACTGGGACGGGGAATCCGATGGGCAGTCGTTGTATTGTCCATGTGCCTGCTCACCTCTTGCGGAAACGCAGAGGGAAAGACAGAAGCGGAGAAAGCAGCTGTCGCACAGTGTACGGAATTGATGGAACAGGTGTCTGCCGGTCATTGGGAGGCGGCGGCCGGAAATCTGAATCTGTTCGGACTCACCGGAGGAGTGCCGAGCACAGAGGGAGGCATCCTGCAGGCGATGCTGGGCCGCATGAGCTATAAGATCACGTCGGCAGCGGAGCAGAAGGACGGTTCAGTGACGATAGGGATGCAGATTACGGCAGTCGATCTAAAGAAGCTCTTGGAATCCCTGCCGGATGATGTTTCCTCTGAAACAGAGGCGAGGCAGGCGATGCTGGCGATGGTCAGTCAGGCGCCGACCAAAAGCTATGATGTGCAGGTATCCTTCCGCTATAAAGAAGGCGCAGGATATCAGATGGAGGTCAGCACTGAGTTTGCCAACGCTCTAACGGGCGGAATGTACGATATAATGGCAGATGCGCTGGGAGGGCTGTTGGGATGATAAAGCGAAGAGCCGCATTGTTTCTGGCGGCGTTACTGCTGGTTTCCTCGTCGCTTCCTGCTGCTCATGCCGCGCAGGCGGATCTCTTTTTCGGAAAGATTCTGGTTCTGGGCGTGGGCGCGGAGCAGGTAGAGGAGTATTCCGCGGCCCGCAATGAGAAGGACGGAACGGTCTATATAAGGGCGGAGGATTTTGCGCAGATTGTCGGAGCCGAGCTCAGTGACTCCGGCCATGGCATGAGTTTCCTGAAGGGGGAACGCGAGGTATATGTCAATACCGAGAAAAATACGGCCAAGGTCTATTTTAATGTGGACGGCGGTGAGGTAGGGACGTATTTCATGTATGATACATTCGCGCTGTCGGAGCTCGTTTACAACGAAGCGCAGCAGGCATGGTATCTGCCCATGGAGGAGATGCTCTACATGTACAGCTGTGAGTGGCTGTGCCAAAAGGGAATCGTTCTGGTCTATCAGCCGGAGACGCTTCTGGATATTGTGGCGGAGAGCGGCAGAATGCGCAGCCAGAATCCGGATTATTCGGATCTCATGGGCAAGAACGAGAACGAGGTCTGGAAGAATGCGTTTCAATACGGATTCTGGGCAGCCATTGATGAGATCGATATGACATTTCTTAAGGATGCCATCCTTACCGGATTGGGGATGAAGGCAGCGACGACGTATGAGGAAGATGTACTCAAGGCCGCGCTGATGACGCTTAGAAGCGATCTGCCGGAGGGAGCGGCAACCGATGATTATAAGACCGTGGATGACGGTGTGGGCGCGATCAGTGACTTTATGAAGTCAGCCGGGGCTGCGTTGGGATTGATGAGTCCGGAGACGATCAGCGACATGCTGTACGCGCTGTCAGATATCAGCGTTGATGCGGATACGGCGGAGAGAATCGGCAATATCGGCGGATTGGGCGGAGACCTGATTCCGTATTTTCTGGGAGTCGGAGAGGCGCTGTGGGCGAGAGACCAGATGCCCAAGGGATTCGGCGACCGTCTGAAGCGGATCGCGCAGCTGACCTCTTCTGGAAATTCAGATACGGATACCCTCCGCGAACGTTTTGCCAAGGATGCGTCCGAGGTCTATAACCTGTATTATGGAACTGTTGTCTATGCGTGGATTAACGGTGTGACGCTTGATGATATATGTTCCCTCATTGACGGAACGACGACGCTGGCCGGAGTGGATTTGGCCGCCGGAGATCTGGCGATTGGCCCGCTGCGGACCATGAGTACGGTTGTCGCGGCGTACCGCCTGGGCGTCGAGGTGATGAAGAATGAGATCCCGGCGATGCAGGTCATGCTGGAGAAAGCCGAGGATGCCCACCTGTGCCTGTATTTGATCAATTTATCTGCCATAATGAGCCAGGCATATATAGAATCAGCAAGAAAACTGGGCTGGGAGCCGCTCAGTCAGGAGCTTCTGGATGAGACCCGTATTACGGCGCAGATCATGGAGTGCGCGGCGCTGCACGCGCATGAAAAGCTGAGGGAGATCGGTAAAGAGGACCAGAGTGATACCTATTATGATGAAGCCGAGTTCCTGATGAGGCTGAAGGAATCCTCCAAGTATGACGGACTCATTCTGCTGAATACGGATTTTCGGGATATCCACTCCGATGAGCCGGGATGCACAAGGGAGAGTATTCCGCCGGAATATGTCTATGACCAGTATATGGTGATCGGTTCCAACATTGCCGAGTATAACGGGGTGTTGTACAGCAGCAGAGAGGTGCCGGGGATGACGGTTCTGTCCCCGCAGCGCGCGGAGGGATATGATATCTGCGCCTTTGCCTTCTATGACGGCAAGCTCTATTATGCCTGCAAGACGCCGGGAACTTCCGAGATCAGTTCCAAGCTCTACAGGAGCAACCCGGATGGGAGCGCACCGGAGTTGTTGGCGGAGGATACCTTTGACCCCGCGACATACAGCGGTTCATCCGAGGCCGGAAACTGTCTGAACTTTGTGATCTGCGGCGGATATCTATATTATGGGATCTCCGGCTGCATCGATCTGAATACCGGAAAGACGCCGGAGAATTTGCCGGAAAGCGCGCCGGCGGCCTGGGAGACGCTGGCGAATCGAAGCGCGCAGATCCGCTATTACGGCAGCGCATCCTATGTGGTCGATGGGGATCAGGTGCTGGAAGTGGATGAAAATGGAGCGGAGCGGCTTTTAGGGACGGATATTCCAAGACCGCGCATTCTGGCCGTGACGCAGGACAGCATCTATCTGTCCAGTTATGCAGACAGCCAGGGAATGCTATGGCGGATGGATCGCCAGACCGGAGAGCGTGAGCTGATAGACAGTCACCCTGCGGCCGGTGGCGGTGATACGTATTTTAACTGGTAATCCGAGCATGATAAAACCGGGCAATCCCTGTTTTTGGGGACTGCCCGGTTTATTTTTGTATGGATTATTTGCTGGGAACCAGCTTGGTGGTGCCGCCCATGTAAGGCTGCAGCACCTTGGGAATATTGACGGAGCCGTCTTCGTTCAGGTTATTCTCCAGGAAGGCGATCAGCATACGCGGAGGAGCGACGACAGTGTTGTTCAGGGTATGGGCAAAGTAATTGCCCTTTTCACCGCGGACACGGATCTTCAGGCGGCGTGCCTGTGCGTCTCCAAGATTGGAGCAGCTTCCGACTTCAAAATATTTCTTCTGACGGGGGCTCCATGCCTCAACGTCTACGGATTTTACCTTCAGATCTGCCAGATCTCCGGAACAGCACTCCAGGGTGCGGACCGGAATGTCCATGCTGCGGAAAAGGTCAACCGTATTCTGCCAGAGCTTGTCAAACCACATTTTGCTGTCTTCCGGCTTGCACACGACGATCATTTCCTGCTTTTCAAACTGATGGATCCGGTAGACGCCGCGCTCTTCCAGACCATGCGCGCCCTTTTCCTTACGGAAGCAGGGAGAGTAGCTGGTCAGCGTCTGCGGAAGCTGATCCTCGGTCAGAATCTGGTCGATGAATTTACCGATCATGGAATGCTCACTTGTACCGATCAGATACAGATCTTCTCCTTCAATCTTATACATCATAGCGTCCATCTCAGAAAAGCTCATAACGCCGGTTACGACATTGCTGCGGATCATGAACGGCGGGATGCAGTAGGTAAAGCCGCGGCCGATCATAAAGTCTCGCGCGTAGGAGAGGATGGAAGAATGCAGGCGGGCAATGTCGCCCATCAGATAATAGAAGCCGTTTCCGGCAACACGGCGGGCGCTGTCCAGATCGATACCGTTAAAGCGCTCCATGATATCCGTATGGTAGGGAATCTCAAAATCCGGAACGACAGGCTCTCCAAAGCGCTCGACCTCTACATTCTCACGGTCATCTCTGCCGATCGGGACGGAAGGATCGATGATATTGGGAATGGTCATCATGATCTTGGTGACCTTTTCGGACAGCTCGGCCTCCTTCTTTTCCAGCTCTGCCAGACGCTCGGAATCCGCTGTCACCTGTGCCTTGACGGCATTGGCCTCGTCAAATTTCTTCTGACCCATCAGCGCGCCGATCTGCTTGGACAGTTTGTTGCGCTCGGAACGCAGCTGATCGGCCTCCTGCTTGGCGGCGCGGCTCTCCGCGTCCAGAGCGATAACCTCGTCTACCAGAGGAAGCTTTGCATCCTGAAACTTATTGCGGATGTTCTGCTTTACGATTTCCGGATTCTCCCGGACAAATTTCAGATCCAACATAGAATTTCATCCTTTCTTAAAGTAATAAAAAAGAGCCTCCCCATGGGACGAGACTCCGTGTTGCCACCCAAATTGCCGGTTACCCGGCCACTCTGCGGCAGGATATGGGCTGCCGGCCCCGGCTCTCACCGATGCTCCGAAAGTGGAAGAGCAGCTCCCCTGCACCGGCTTGCACCTACCGCCGGCTCTCTGAAACAGGCATGACTGCCGTAGCTTTCATCATTGCGTTATCGGTATTGTACCCTGAATTGCCCGGAAAGTCAAGGGATTTTCAAAATTATTCAGGAGAACGGATTGCAATTTACCGGCCGATAGTGTATAATTTGAGCAGTAATGCAGTGAACAATGGAGGAAATATATGAGAATTGCGATATTTGCGGAGACCTATGTCCCTTTTATCAATGGCGTAGTGACGCATGTGAAAGTATTAAGAGACGGTTTGACCAGGCTGGGACATGAGGTACTGATTGTAACAGCGGATCCGGAAGCCAAAAAGCATTATATCAAGGACGGAGTGCTGCATTGTCCGGCACATACGATGAAGAGGCTGTACGGCTTTGGAATGGCCAGTCCGGTGAGCCGTAAGAGAATGCAGCTGCTGGAAGCGTTTCAGCCGGACGTCCTGCATGTTCAGCAGGAATTCGGCATCGGACTCTTCGGAGTCGAGGCAGCGAAGAAGCTTCATAAGCCTCTGGTCTATACGCTGCATACGATGTATGATGAATATTTATTCTACGTGGTTCCCAAGCCGCTCATCCCGTTGGCCAAACCGATCGCCTATAAGTATTTCCGGTGGCTCGCGGGCAGGGCAACCTATGTTACCAGTCCTTCCGCCAAGGCACAAGAGTTTTTTGATAGGTGCAAGGCACACCGTAAGGTTCGACTGGTTCCCAACAGCGTAGAGATCGAAGCCTTCAATCCGGCACAGTTTTCGGAAGCGGAGCTGGATCAGGTGCGGGCAGAGCTGGGGATTCCGAAGGACGCGGTGACGGGAATCTTTGTAGGACGTATGGGAAAAGAAAAGAGTGTGGATGTGCTCCTGGGATACTGGGCCAGATTCTTCCGCGGGGATGCGGCAAAACGGCTGCTGATTGTGGGAGACGGACCGGAGCTGGAGAACCTGGAGGATGAGGCCAAGCGCCTCGGCATCCATTCGCAGGTGACCTTTACCGGCAGCGTGGAGCATACGCATATTGCCAAATATTACGCGGTCTGCGACTTCTATGTGACCGCGTCCCTGTCGGAGATGATGTCCATTTCGATGTTGGAGGGCGCGGCGTCTGGACTGCCGGTGGTACAGCGGTATGATGAGAAGAACGCGAACCACTATCAGGAAGGGCTGAACAGCTTTACTTATAAGACAGAAGAGCAGTTCGAGGAGATTATCCGGCGGATGGCTGAGGCCACTGAGGAAGAAAAGCATGCTCGTAAGGAAGCTGTGCGCCAGAGCATGAAGGAAAAGGGAGAGACGCAGCTGGCAAAGTGCCTGCTCAAGGTCTATCACGCGGCAATACATAAAAACAATCAAGCGGAGGCATAATTTATGGAGAGAATGGTGGGGACCGTTTCAAGAGGCGTCAGAGCGCCGATTATCAGAGAGGGTGACAATATCGTTCAGATCGTCGTGGACAGTGTTCTGGCAGCGGCGCAGAGCGAAGGCTTTTCGCTGCGGGACCGGGATGTCGTCGCGGTGACGGAGGCGGTTGTCGCGAGAGCACAGGGCAATTACGCCACGGTTGATCAGATCGCGGCGGATATCCACGAGAAGTTCGGTGAGGACACAGTGGGAGTTCTCTTCCCGATTCTGAGCCGCAACCGTTTTGCGATTTGCCTCAAGGGAATCGCTATGGGCTGCCGCAAGATCATTCTGATGCTGAGCTATCCTTCCGATGAGGTGGGCAATCACCTGATCTCAGAGGATGACCTGGATCTGAGCGGTGTGAATCCCTGGAGCGATGTCCTGGATGAGCAGAAGTACCGGGAGCTGTTTGGTTATAAGAAGCACACCTTTACTGGTGTGGATTATGTGGAGTATTATAAGAAAGTCATCGAGGACTGCGGGACGGAAGTAGAGATCGTATTTGCCAATAATCCCAAGGCTATTCTGGCGTATACGGACAGCGTCCTGGCCTGCGATATTCATACGCGGGTTCGTACCAAGCGCGTTCTGAAGGCGGCGGGCGCCCGTAAGGTGTATACGCTGGACGATATTCTGACGCAGAGCGTACAGGGCAGCGGCTACAATGATCGGTACGGGCTGCTGGGTTCTAATAAAGCGACCGAAGAAAAGGTTAAGCTGTTCCCGATTCATTGCCAGGAGGTTGTGGATCAGGTGCAGAAGCAGCTTCTGGAGAAGACCGGCAAGCATATTGAAGTGATGGTATACGGCGACGGAGCCTTTAAGGATCCGGTGGGCAAGATCTGGGAGCTGGCGGATCCGGTGGTTTCTCCGGCCTATACAGCGGGCCTGGAAGGAACGCCCAATGAGGTCAAGCTGAAGTATCTGGCGGATAACAACTTCGCGGATCTGTCCGGAGAGGCCCTCAGAGAGGCGATCTCCGGCTATATCCGGGAAAAGGATGCCAAGGCGGAGAGCTTGACGGGCAACATGGTGTCTCAGGGAACGACGCCGAGACGTCTGACAGACCTGATCGGATCCTTGGCGGATCTTACCTCCGGCAGCGGAGACAAGGGGACGCCGATCATCCTGATTCAGGGATATTTTGATAATTATACCAAGTAATTTTAACAACGAAGCAGATTCTCTTCTGCTTCGTTGTTTTGCTATAAATTCAAAAGGAGGATGTAGTATGGAGTGGAAAGCGAAGTGGATTGCCGGATGCGGAGAGAAACAGGAGATCTGCCCGGTTTTCCAAAAAGAAATCTCTGTTGGCAAGCAGGTACAGAGCGCCAGCCTCAGTATTACGGCACTGGGCGTCTATGAAGCTAGGATGAACGGAGAGAGAGTAGGGAAGTTCATCATGGCGCCGGGATGGACTGTGTACCAGAAGCGCCTGCAGTATCAGACCTATGATGTGACAGAGCTCTTGCAGGAGCACAATTGCCTGAGAGTCACGGTGGGCAAGGGCTGGTATCATACCAATATGCAGGGCTGGAAGAATTCTCCGGCGCAGAAGGAGCTGCATAAGGCGCCGCTCGGACTGTTGGCACAGCTGGAAGTATGCTATACAGACGGCAGCCGGGAGGTTTTTGCGACGGATGAGAGCTGGAGCTGTACCGAAGGACCGGTTCGTTTTGCCGAGATCTATGACGGAGAGATTTATGACGCGACGGTAGAGTATGGTCTAGGCGAGGCGGTTCGGGTATTTGACGGTCCGTATGACGCGCTGATTGCGCAGCAGGGCGAGGAAGTCCGGGAGCATGAACGAATTGCCGCAAGGCAGATTTTCGTGACGCCTGCCGGAGAGACTGTGGTGGACTTCGGACAGAATGTGACAGGGTATGTGGAGGTCACATTGACAGCACATGCGGGAGAGGCAGTCAAGCTGTCCCATGCGGAAGTGCTGGACCAAAAGGGGAATTTCTATACAGAGAATTACCGTACAGCGAAGTCTCTGTATGAATACACCTGCACGGAGGGGACGCAGACCTATAAGCCCGGCCTGACCTTCTATGGATTCCGCTATATTCGTATCGACCGCTTCCCGGGACAGCCGGAGCTTCAGAATTTTACGGCGGTGGCCGTCTATTCGGATATGAAGCGTACAGGATATATACACACTTCTGATCCGATGCTCAATCAGCTGGCAGATAATGTAATCTGGGGACAGCGCGGAAACTTCCTGGATGTACCGACGGACTGTCCGCAGCGGGATGAGCGCATGGGATGGACCGGAGACGCGCAGGTCTTTATCCGTACGGCGGCGCTGAATTATGATGTAGAGAAGTTCTTTACCAAATGGCTGGAGGATATGAAGGCCGATCAGGGGGAAGACGGGTGTATTCCGCACGTCATTCCGCATCTGATGGGCGATGCTCCTAGCAGCGCGGCGTGGGGCGACGCGGCGGCGATCTGCCCATGGGAATTGTATATGGCTTACGGCAACCGCGAGACACTGCGCTCACAGTATGATATGATGAAAAAATGGGTGAGCTATATCGGAACCCATACGACGACACAGTATCTGTGGACGGGCGGAACCCATTATGGGGACTGGCTGGGTCTGGACGCTCCTTCGGGCAGTTATAAAGGATCCAGCAATGCGGATTTTATCGCTTCTGCTTTTTATGCGTACTCTACCGAGTTGACAATTCGGGCAGGAGAGGCGCTGGGAGAGGATGTCAGCGAGTATAAGAGCCTCTATCAGAAGATTGTGGAGACGTTCCGCAGGACCTATCCGGAATATCATACACAGACGGAGTGCGTACTGGCGGCGCATTTCCGGCTGGCGGAAGATCCGGCACAGGCGGCGGCGCAGCTCGCGCAAAGAGTTCGGGAATGCGGCGGACAGCTTCAGACAGGTTTTGTCGGAACGCCGTATCTGCTGCATGTGCTCAGCGACTACGGATATGACGAGCTGGCCTATGAGCTGCTTCTCAGAAAAGAGTACCCGTCCTGGCTGTATCCTGTCAGCAAAGGCGCGACCACGATCTGGGAGCATTGGGACGGCATCAAAGAAGATGGTTCCTTCTGGAGCAAGGATATGAATTCGTATAACCATTATGCCTATGGATCGGTTATGGACTGGGTATATCAGAAGGCCGCGGGGATTACGCCGGCTGCGCCCGGCTACAGTACAGTGCAGATCGCACCGGTCCCCGATGATCGTCTTACGATGCTGGAAGCGGTACTGGAGACCAGACACGGCGAGATCCGTTCCCGCTGGATTCAGAAGGATGGTATGTGGCAATACGATATCACTACACCGGTCCCCGGCCGGATTGTCATTGCCGGAGAGGCAAGAGAGGTGGCGCCAGGCAGCTATCGGTATTACAGCCCGATTCAAAAGTGAGAGAATCGCGGATAAAATTTTAAAAATAAAAAGGAATCGGACACACTTTGTCGAATAATTGAAGTGTCCGGGCGTAAACGGAGACTGCCTGCGCGGCCTCCGTTTTTTATGGCAGAAAGGGGTGAGGCAGAGGTGTATTATCCGGAGGAGACAATCCGGGAAGTACGGGAGAAGAGCGATATCGTCAATGTGATCTCACGGTATGTGACGCTGACCCGCAAGGGACGTAATTACTTTGGACTCTGTCCATTTCATGGGGAAAAGACCCCCTCCTTTTCAGTCAACGCGACGGAGCAGTTCTATCACTGCTTCGGCTGCGGCGTCGGCGGCAATGTATTTACCTTTTTACAGAACATAGAGAACATCTCTTTTGTAGAAGCCTTGAAGCAGCTGGCGGAGGAAGCGCATGTGGATCTCCCGGAGGCGGAGATCTCACCGCAGGAGAAGGCGCGGATCGTCAGAAGAGAGAGGATGTATGAGGCCAATCGGGATGCGGCGCGGTTCTTTTATGTGCAGCTTGTCAAGAGTCCTTACGCGCAGGCGGCCAGGGAGTATCTGACAGGACGCAAGGTTTCCGAGGAGTATCTCCGGAAGTTCGGCCTAGGGTATGCTCCGATCGGAAGAGATACGCTGGGACGGTATCTGATATCCAAGGGATATGATCCGGAGCTGCTGCGGGCAGCCTGTCTGATCGGCGGAGATGAGCACCGTACATATGACCGTTTCTTTAATCGGGTGATGTTTCCGATCTTTGATGTGCGGGGCCGCGTGATTGCTTTCGGAGGCCGCGTGATCGGCAAGGGGGAGCCCAAATACCTCAACTCCTCAGATACAGAGCTTTTCAACAAGCGCAAGAACCTATACGCCATGAATCTTGCCAAGAAGAGCCGCCGCCCGCAGGCGCTGATGGTAGAGGGATATATGGATGTGTTTTCACTCCATCAGGCCGGATTTGACAATGCGGTAGCCTCTCTGGGAACGGCGCTGACACCAGAGCAGGCGGTACTCCTGAAGCGGTATTTTGAAGAGGTCTGTCTGGTATACGACAGCGACGCGGCGGGAACCAATGCGGCCAGACGGGCGATTCCGATCCTGGAAGGAGCAGGGCTCCGGGTCCGCGTGATGCGGGTGCCGGGCGCCAAGGATCCGGATGAATTTATCAAGGGCAACGGAGCGGAGGCTTTTGAAAAGCTGATTGAGAACGCGTTGGATCCGGTGGCTTTTGAGTTGTCCATCAGCGATACCAGCACAGTGGACGGGACCGTGCAGACCATGCGGACCATGCGGGAGCGTCTGATGCGGATCGAGGACGATGCGGAGCGCCAGATCCATATCCGGGATGTGGCGGAGCGGCTGAAGATTCAGCCGGAGACGCTGGCGGCACAGGTAGAGGAGGCACGGCGGACAGCCGGTGTGCAGGCCTATCAGGAAGCCAAGATGCAGATGACCAGAAGATCGGAAAAGGGTCAGGGCGGTCTGGAAAAAGCACAATGTCAGCTCCTGGCATTGCTCCTTCGGTATCCGGCCTGTCGGGAAGCGGTATTCCGATATGTGCAGCCGGAGGATTTTCCAGAAAAAGAACCGGCCCAATCGGCTTCGGATGCGCCTTCTGAGAATATTTTCCGACGCGCGGCGCAATATATCTACGATAGACGCGGCGAGACGATCGCGGCCGCGGATCTGATCAGCCTGGCAGAGGACGCAAAGGGCCAGGAGGAGCTGGCGCGCCTGGGGACACAGGCCCTGCCGGAGGAGAAGGCGGAACTGGCCAAACTCGCGGGTGAGACCGTACGTCTGATCCGGTCGGTATCGCTGGATACGCAGCTGCGCAGTGTGACTGACGCAGCGAAGCTGCAGGAGATTATCAGTCAGAAAAAACAATTAGAGAGAATCAACATACAGTTATAGATTCATGAGAGGAAAGGATGAGAATATGCAGCCCAGTGATGCGCAGAAATTCCGGGATAAGCTGAAGCTCCTGCTGGAACTTGCCAAGAAGAAGAAGAATGTGCTGGAGACCGGAGAAGTCGCCGAGGTTTTTCAGGATATGAATCTGCCTCCAGAGATGATGGAGAAGGTATACGATTATCTGGAAAAATACAACATAGACGTAATCGGCTCCATGGAGGAGATGCCGGAAGAGGAAGAGTTGGATCTGACGCTTCCGGAGGGTATCAGTATCGATGATCCGGTGCGGATGTACCTGAAGGAGATCGGCAAAGTCCCGCTTTTGTCCGCGGACGAGGAGATCGAGCTTGCCAAGCGGATGGAGCAGGGAGATGAGGAAGCCAAGCAGAGACTCGCCGAGGCCAATCTCCGTCTGGTGGTAAGTATTGCCAAGCGTTATGTGGGCCGCGGAATGCTCTTCCTGGATCTGATTCAGGAGGGCAATATGGGCCTGATTAAGGCTGTGGAGAAGTTCGATTACCGTAAGGGATACAAATTCAGTACCTATGCGACATGGTGGATTCGTCAGGCCATTACCCGCGCGATCGCGGATCAGGCCAGAACCATCCGTATTCCGGTGCATATGGTAGAGACGATCAACAAACTGATCCGTGTTTCCAGACAGCTCCTGCAGGATCTGGGCAGAGACCCTACGCCGGAGGAGATTGCCGAAGAGATGGACATGCCGGTGGGCAAAGTGCGCGAGATCCTGAAGGTAGCACAGGAGCCGGTATCCCTGGAGACTCCGATTGGAGAAGAAGAGGACAGCCATCTGGGAGATTTTATTCCGGATACGGAGATGATGATCCCGGCAGACGCGGCGGCCTTTACTCTGTTGAAGGAGCAGCTTCTGGAGGTTTTAAAGACATTGACAGATCGGGAGCAGAAGGTCCTGAGGCTTCGCTTTGGACTGGACGACGGCCGTGCCAGAACACTGGAGGAAGTCGGTAAGGAGTTTCAGGTAACGAGAGAGAGAATTCGTCAGATCGAGGCCAAGGCTTTGCGCAAACTCCGTCACCCCAGCCGCAGTAAGAAATTACGGGATTATCTGGAATGAGGATGAGTGCCAGTATAGAGCTGACGCCCCGGCTGGAACAGGTCGCAGAATATATTCCGGCAGGTGAGAGTGTTATCGATATAGGAACCGATCACGCTTATCTGCCGCTTTCTGTCATTTTATCAGGAAAGTGCCCGAGAGCTATAGCGGCGGATGTCCGTCCGGGCCCATTGGAAGCGGCCAGAAAGCACATTCAGGAGTATCATGCGGAAGAGAAAGTCGCAGTCAGGCTTTCCAACGGTTTGGATGCTTTTTTGCCGGAGGAGCTGGAGTGCGTGGTGATGGCCGGAATGGGCGGACATCTGATCGCGGAGCTGATAGTAAGGGCCGGGAGTCAGAGACGCTTGGATTACTGCCGCACGCTGGTCCTGCAGCCCCAGTCGGAGCCGGATCGGGTGCGCCGGGCATTGCATGAGGCCGGATGGCAGATAAAAAAAGAAGCCATGACAGAAGACCGAGGCAAATTTTATGTCGTGATGCAGGCCGTTCCTGGACAGGAGCGCTACAGCGAAGAGGAATATGAGTATGGCCGCCGGCTGTTTGAACTCCGGGATCCGGTTTTTTACAGAGTCCTGACAGCGCGGACCGAAAAGGACCGGAAGATCAGGACAGCGCTTCAGGAGAGGGACAACGCTTCCGAGACAGTGCGTCTTCGCTTGAAGGAGTTGGACAATATGATCCGTCTGGAAGAAAGGATGCTGAGAGCATGGGATGCACAGTAAAGGAGATTGCGGACAGGATGGCCGGATGGGCGGATCCTGCATGGGCGGAAAGCTATGATAACTGCGGACTGCTGATCGGGCATGGAGAACAACAGGTGGATTCTGTGGTAACGGCGCTGGATGTGACAGAAGAGACGGTGGATTACGCGATTCGTATGGGTGCCCAGATGATCGTCGCGCATCATCCGCTCATTTTCCATCCGGTCAAGTCGATTGTGGATGATACAAGGGACGGAGCAAGGCTTCTTAAGATCATCGAACACCGGCTGGCGGTCTATGCGGCGCATACCAATATGGACGCGGCTCTGGGCGGCACCAATGATATCGCGGCGGAGCGGCTGGGCCTGCTCTATGTACGGTCGCTGTCTCCTGTAGGAGGAGACACGGGAGCCGGAATGGGACGGGTTGGCAATCTGCCCAAGGCGATGAGCGTCCGGGAATTTGCCCTATATGCCAAGGATGCCTTTGACGCGGAGAGTGTCCGTATGGTCAGCCGGGATCAGGAGCGGACCGTGTATAGAGTAGCGCTGTGTACCGGTAAGGGAATGAGCTTCTTTGAAGAAGCTGTCCGTCAGCATGCCGATGTGTATCTTACCGGGGATGTGACCTATCATGAGGCGGAAGCGGCGCTGGCCGGAGATGTGAGCATCGTGGACGCCGGACATTTTTCAACCGAGCTTCCGATCGCGGAGGCGATGGCGCAGTATTTGCAGCAGGAGGAAGAGGGCCTGCAGGTATATCCGTTTACCGCGCAGACCAATCCCTTTCAGACATTATAATCAAGGAGGGTATAGAAGATGAGCGGAATCAAGATGATGCTTCCGAACGGCTCCGTCAAGGAAGTGCCGGCCGGAACAACGCTGGAAGAAATCAGCCGGATGGACGGCGTTCTGGATAGTCCGTCTCCCGTGATGGCGGCAATGGTAAATGGCAAGATCACTGAGCTGTCGGTGCCCATGATGGAAAGTGCCCAGCTGGTATTTTTGACGCTGGCGCATATGGACGGATACCGCATCTATCAGCGGAGTCTCCTTCTGCTCTTCTTACGCAGCGCCAATGAAGTGCTGGAGCCGGGAGCCAGAATCTATGTCAAGCATTCGATCGGCAACGGGATCTATTGCGAGATTGAACAGTCCGAACTGTTCCAGAAGGATCCGCAGGAAGCGGTGCGGCGCATTGAAGCGCGGATGCGGGAGCTGGTTAATAAGCCGGAACGCATTCAGCAGATGCTGTTGGACCTCCCGGACGCGATGGAAAAAGCAAAGGAGATGGGACTGAACGCCAGACTCCGCCTGTTCCGCTACCGGAGATTTTCAGTGGTGCATATGTACCAGTTCGGAAAGTATCAGGATTATCTCTATGGCTTTATGCTGCCGGACAGCAGTCGCTTGGGGCATTTTGGGCTTCAGACCTATGAAGAAGGCGTGGTCCTCCTGATGCCGACACGCCGATACCCTCATGAGGTACAGCCATTCCGACCGATGCCCAAGCTTTTTGAGATTTTCCAGCAATCCAGGGATTGGAGCCGAATCCTTCACGCGGCGGATATCGGCGCGCTGAACGAACAGATATCGGCAGGAAAACTTCGTGAGCTGGTCTATACCTCGGAGGCGCTCCATGCCAAGCATATTTCTAATATCGCACAGGAGATTTCTTCCAGAGAAAAGCTGCAGCTTGTGCTGATTGCCGGACCTTCTTCATCTGGCAAGACAACTTTCGCACGCAAGCTTTGCATACAGCTGCGGGCGGAGGGGATGGTGCCGCATCTGATCTCGGTCGACAATTATTTTAAGAATCGTGAAGACACGCCGCTGGACGAAGACGGAGCGCCGGATTTTGAATCCTTGGACGCCTTGGACTGCGAGCAGTTCCAGAAGGATCTAGAGGCGCTTCTGGATGGTCAGGAAGTCAATATGCCCACATACAACTTTAAGACAGGACGGCGGGAATACCGCGGCGGAATCATGAAGCTCGGAGCCAGCGACGTGCTGGTGGTGGAGGGGATTCACTGTCTGAATGAAGAGCTGACCGCTTCTATCCCTCGTGAGAAAAAGTATAAGATCTATATCAGCGCGTTGACGCAGTTGGGAATCGATGAACACAACCGGATTCCGACCACGGACGGACGGCTTCTTCGGAGAATTGTGCGGGATCATCAGTTCCGCGGAACTTCGGCGGCGCAGACCATCCGTATGTGGGAATCGGTACGCCGTGGGGAAGACCGCAATATCTTTCCTTTCCAGGAACAGGCGGATGTGATGTTCAATTCAGCGCTTCCCTATGAGATGGCGATTCTCAAACAGTTTGCCGAGCCGCTGCTGTTCCGGATCGATCAGGGAACACCGGAATATGCCGAAGCGAGGAGATTGATCAAATTCCTGGATTATTTCCAGGGCGTGTCCAGCGAAGAGGTGCCGCAGATATCCATCTTGCGGGAATTTATCGGGGGCAGCGTATACGAGCATATGGAGTAAGAAAGGATTTATAGACATGGAGAAACGGGAGAGGGAGCTGACGGAGGAGAGAGAGCATCTGACTCTGGTGCAGACGCTGATTCAGAGGGAGATGGAACAGCGCTTGGCCGAGCTTGGCGTCATGAAGCAGGATATTGTGGATTACCGCAAGGATCTGACAGAAGAGACGCTGAACGAGCAGACAAGGCTGAATAATGTGGATTCCAAGGTAAAGGAATCCCAATACAGGACAGCCTATCAGCGGGTGCTGGAATTGAGTCGGATGTACTATGCGCCGTATTTTGGAATGATCTGTTTTCGGGAAGAGGGAGAACAGGACGAAGAGAGCTACTACATCGGAAAGAGGGGCCTGACACAGGACGGGGATCCGTTGATTCTGGACTGGCGGACACCGGCGGCATCGCTTTTTTATCAGCAGCATTTGGGCAAGATGTCATTTCGCGCGCCCGGCGGAGAGATTCCGGTAGATCTTCTGATTCGCCGACAGTATATCATCAAGGACGGGACGCTGAAGGGCATGTTTGATTCTGAACTGGATATCAAGGATGATATTCTGCAGATGGTGCTGTCTGGCAGCAGCGGCGACCGTCTCAAGGAGGTCATCGCGACGATTCAGAAGGAGCAGGATGACCTGATTCGTGCGCCTCTGGAAGAAAATGTGCTGTTGGATGGTGTGGCCGGAAGCGGTAAGACGACGATTATTCTGCACCGTGTCGCCTATTTGCTGTACAACTATAGAGAGAGGCTCAAGGACAATATTCTGATTCTCGGGCCCAATCAGATCTTTATGGAGTACATCTCTCAGGTCCTGCCGGATTTGGGAGAGACGGAGGGGACGCATCAGAGGACTCTACGCAAGCTGGC
>CABUPM010000047.1 GCA_902493345.1 uncultured Eubacteriales bacterium
CATATAGCAATACCCCCAATACTGGGTGTCCAGTATTGGGGGTACATATCACTATGGACAACATGCTTTTTCTTGTATTTTACAAACTTCCTCCCCTCCTTTATACTATAGTCTGTACTCAGAGAAAAGAATAAAAGAGGAGAGATATCATGTCTAAGTCCCATGTACCATTTCGTTATGACTATGTAGGAAGCTTTCTGCGGCCGTCTCAGTTGAAGAAGGCCCGCGCTGATTTCGAGTCCGGAAATATCACCTCCGCGGACCTGAAAGCCGTAGAGGACGAATGCATTCTGGATCTTGTCGCCAAGCAGAAAGCGGCCGGATATCATGTGATCACAGACGGCGAATTCCGCAGAGCCACCTGGCATCTGGATTTTATGTGGGGCTTCCAGGGAGTCGGACATTCCAAAACTCTGACCGGATTGCCTTTTCATGGCGAGGCCGCGATGATCGACGACACCTATCTGACTGGTAAGGTCTCCGTAGAGAATCATCCTTTTGTAGAGCACTTCCGGTTTGTTCACGCACTGGAAGATGAAAATACTGTCGCCAAGCAGACCATCCCCGCTCCGGCGCAGTTCCTGGAACAGATGATCATGCCCTTTGCTCTCAAAAATACCCGCAAATACTATAAGTTTACCGAAGAACTGGTCGAGGATATCGCTCAGGGCTATCAGAAGGTCATTGCGGATCTGTATGCCGCCGGCTGCCGCGATCTTCAGCTGGACGACTGTTCCTGGGGAATGCTGGTGGATCCTCGCGCCTGCGAGCTTTTCGGCACGGATAAGGGCGGTCTGGAAAAGATCAAGGAACAGCTGTTAAATATCAATAACCTGGCAATCGCAAAGGCTCCGGAGGATCTGGTCATCACAACGCATGTGTGCCGTGGTAATTTCCACTCTACCTATGCGAGCAGCGGCGCCTACGACAGTGTTGCCAAGACACTGTTTGCCCGTGAGAATGTCTCCGCATACTATCTGGAATTTGACGATGAGCGTTCCGGCGGCTTTGAGCCTCTGGCTGAGGTCTCCGGCGATAAGAAGGTTGTGCTGGGCCTGATCACCACCAAATCCCCCAAGCTGGAGGATAAGCAGACGGTTATCGATCGAATTCATAAGGCCGCACAGTATCTTCCGCTGGATCGGCTGTGCCTGAGTCCGCAGTGCGGATTTGCTTCCTGCGAGATCGGCAACAAGCTGACAGAGGACGAGCAATGGGCCAAGCTGGCATTGGTAAAAGAGATCGCGGACGAGATCTGGAAATAAATCAAAAAGGATCCGAATGGTTTGCGCCATTCGGATCCTTTTTTGTGATTACAGAACCTTGGACAAAAATTCTTTGGTACGCTCCTCCTGCGGATGCGCGAAAAATTCTTCGGGGGAATTCTCTTCGACGATCTTGCCATTGGCCATGAAGATGACACGGCTCGCGACTTCTCTCGCAAATCCCATCTCGTGCGTGACCACCGCCATCGTCATACCGGACTTGGCCAGCTCCTTCATAACCTCCAGTACTTCTCCCACCATCTCCGGATCCAGCGCCGATGTCGGCTCATCAAAGAGCATAATCTCCGGATTCATGCACAGTGCCCGGACAATAGCAATTCGCTGTTTTTGTCCGCCGGAGAGCTGCGAAGGATACGCCCCGGCTCTGTCTGCCAGTCCGACACGCTCCAGAAGCTGCATGGCCTGCTCCTCTGCCTCCTGCTTACTCTTTTTTAGAAGCAGGGTCGGAGCAAGCGTCATATTTTTGAGAATCGTCATATTGGGGAACAGATTAAAATGCTGGAACACCATCCCCATCTTCTGACGATGATGGTTGATATCCGTTTTGGGATTGGTGATATCCACATTATCCACATAGATGTGCCCGGATGTCGGCGTCTCCAGACGGTTCAGACACCGCAGCAGCGTGGACTTACCGGAACCGGAGGGCCCAATGATAACTACAACCTCGCCCTTATGGATCTCCAGCGACACACCGTCCAGCGCTTTGATCTCTCCGTTCTTAAAGTGCATTTTGACATCTTCTACACGAATCAGCGTATCAGTGCTCACTGTTTCTCAGCCTCCTCTCCAGTTTACCCATCAACCAGGTAAAGAACATGACCATGGCCAGATAGATCGCGGCAACCCCCAACAGCGGCATAAAGTCCACATAGGAAACTCCACGAATCATATTGCCGGCCCGCGTCAGATCGGTCAATCCCACATAACCCGCGACTGCCGTCTCCTTTAACAGTACAATGAACTCGTTCACCAACGTCGGAAGCACTGCCCGGAACGCCTGCGGCAAAATGATGTGCACCATGGTCGCCACATATCCGAATCCCAGTGACCTTCCTGCCTCAAACTGTCCTTCATCCACAGACATGATGCCGCCTCGGATGATTTCCGCTACATAGGCTCCGGAGTTGATTCCAAAGGCCAGCACTCCGGCCAGAAGCTTATTGTTGGAGTTCGCCATAATGACAAAGAAGATGATCATGATCTGAATCACGACCGGCGTTCCTCGGATAACTGTCAGGTATACCTTAGCTACCGCATTGGCAAGCCCTAGAAGTCCCTTACCGATCCCACGGGGACGGAATTTTCCTTCTTTATCCCAGGATACGCGGATCAGCGCCACAAGCACTCCCAAGACAAGTCCCACCATAAGGGCAAAAAAGGTCAGGGTCAGCGTATTCTGCAGGCCTGTAACAAGGTTCAGATATCGATTGTCATAGATAAAGGATTTAAAGAAATCATAGCATATATCGTAAGCCCACTGCGGAAGGTTCAATATCCACTCCGGCGCATTGTCCAGCCATGCCTGCATTGTATCGCTTACCAACGGTAACATCCGGTATACTCCTTTCGATACGACACAAGGGGCAGGAATCGCCCCACCCCTTTATCGTTCTTCTGTTTTTATTCTGTCCTGCCTTTTATTCAGCGGTGATGTACTTATCCAGAATGGACTGTACGGTTCCGTCCGCGATCAGCTCTTCCAGAGCCTGGTTCACAGCCTGCTGCAGCGCGTCATTGTCCTTGGACAGCGCGATCGCGTAATCCTCGGTTACATACTCTGTATCCAGGATCTTCAGCCCCTCATTGGCTTCTACAAAGGCCTTAGCCGGCTCATTATCGATAACCACACAGTCTACCTGGCCATTCTTCAGTGCCATAACCGCGTCAGCGCCCTTGTTATAACGGTCGATCGTTCCCAGTCCGGCCTTCTCAATATCATCCGTCGTATACAGGTCGCCGGTCGTCGTCAGCTGAACGCCGATGATGTGATTGGCTCCCTCTGCAAACAGATCATCTACGCTGGTAATATCGGAATCTTCACGAACGATGATTACCTGAACGCCTGTCGCATAGCTGGTGCTGAAGTTTACTTCTTCCTGACGCTCCTCAGTCACTGTCATGCCAGCCAGACCTACATCAGCCTTGCCGCCCTTGATGGAAGAGATGATGGAATCAAACTCCATATCCTCTATACGAAGTGTCAATCCAAGCTTCTCAGCGATTGCCTGCGCAATCTCAGCGTCAATTCCTACGACCTGATCTCCTTCATGGTACTCATACGGCGGGAACTCCGCATTGGTCGCCATTATCAGAACGCCCTCTTCTACTGTTGTAAACTCTGCTGCGTCTGCGGAAGACTCAGCTGTGGACGCTTCCGCCTCTGCGGAACTCTCTGCGGCGGCAGAAGACTCTGCCTTGGAAGCCTCATTCTTACTGGAATCACTGGATGCCGGCGCACATGCCGCCGTTCCTACGATCAACAGCGCCGCTATCAACAATGCAAAATACTTTTTCATCTTGCTCTCTCCTCTGTTATGCAAAATTATTCATGAACTCTGTTCCATTCTCTCTCCGAGTTCGTGTCCATATAATACCGCAATCTTTTGGAATTGTCAACGATTTCTTTTAAAAATACTGAATAAAAATGAAAAGTCATCTCCAAGATAATATGCATTTTTATACAAAAATAAGAACGAACCAACCGGTCCGTTCTCATTGGATTCTGTCTATTATTCTTCCTTCAGCTTTCCGAGGATGCCCATGAACTCTTCTCCGGTGATCGTCTCATGATTATACAGATACTGTGCCAAAGAATTCAATTCCTGCATATGGCTCCGGAGCAGCTCCGTCGCTTTCTCGTACTGCTTCTTGACTACCGCGACCACCTCACGGTCAATCTCCGTTGAGGTATCCGGCGAGCAAGCCAGCGACGAATCCCCGCCCAGGTACTGATTGCTCACGGTCTCCAAAGCAACCATTCCAAAATCCTCGCTCATACCATACCGGGTGATCATGGCGCGCGCCAGCTTGGTTGCCTGCTCAATATCATTGGAAGCTCCGGTCGTGATGGAGTGAAAGATCAGCTCCTCCGCCACCCGTCCGCCGGTCAGCGTCGCGATCTTATTCTCCAGCTCTTCTTTGCTCATCAGATTGTGATCATTCTGATCCACCTGCATGGTATAACCCAGCGCTCCGGAGGTTCTGGGGATGATCGTGATCTTGGTTACCGGCGCGGAATGCGACTGCAGGGCCGCTACCAGAGCATGTCCGATTTCATGATAGGATACAATCATCTTTTCCTGATCCGAAAGGATCTTGTTCTTCTTCTGATATCCGGCGATTACAACTTCAACGCTCTCCTCCAAATCTGCCTGGGTTACAATGTTCCGTCCGCCGCGCACCGCACGCAGGGCTGCTTCATTGACCATATTGGCCAGCTCCGCGCCGGATGCGCCTGCCGCCATTCTGGCTACTACAGAAAAGTCAACATCCGAGGACATCTTGACCTTGCGGGCATGAACCTTCAGGATCTCCTCTCGTCCTTTGAGGTCCGGCAGCTCTACCGGAATTCTCCGGTCGAACCGGCCGGGACGCAGCAGCGCCGGATCCAGGGAATCCGGACGGTTGGTTGCCGCCAGAATGATTACGCCCTTCTTGGCATCAAATCCATCCATCTCCGTCAGCAGCTGATTCAGCGTCTGCTCACGCTCATCGTTGCCGCTGATTGCTCCGGCACCGTCTCTTTTCTTTCCGATGGTATCAATCTCATCGATAAAGACAATACAGGGCGCCTTTTCGTTGGCCTGCTTGAACAGATCCCGCACCTTTGCCGCACCCATACCTACGAACATTTCTACAAATTCCGAACCGGCAATAGAGAAAAACGGCACATGGGCTTCGCCCGCAACCGCTTTTGCCAAAAGCGTTTTACCGGTTCCCGGAGGGCCGACTAGAAGCGCGCCCTTAGGGATCGCCGCGCCGATCTCCGCATACTTTCCGGGATTGTGCAGATAATCTACGATCTCCGTCAGAAGTTCCTTGGCTTCATCCTCACCTGCCACGTCGGAGAAGCGGATTCCTTCCTCCGAGGGAACATACACCTTGGCGTTGCTCTTGCCGAAGGACATGGCGCCTCCAATGCCGCTTCCCATATTTCCGCCCATCTTCTTCATGACATACCGCATCATCAGCTGTCCGACGACAACCATCACGACAATCGGCAGTACCCATGTCAAAAGGAAGCTCAGGATCGGAGATACCTGTTCTACGATCGGCGTACCAAAGGATACGATACCCGCGTCCTTCAGACGGTCTACCAAAAAGACGTCCTCCATCTTTCCTGTCTTATAATATCCAGTCGGCGTCGCCTTATCCGCAAAGACGATCTCCGTATCAGTTACCTGTACCTTAGAAATATTCTGGTCCTCTGCCATCTTAAGGAACTCGCCGTAATCCACTTCCGTAACCTTGGATGTCAGCACCCGCGGAAATACCAGCGCATTCAGAAGCATCAGAACCACCATTGCGATGACATAGTAGAATATCAGCGGTTTTCTTGTATTCTTAACCTCTTTCATGTCCCCTTGCCTCCTTGATTAACCCAATAATCCCATCTTCCTTATTCTACTAAATCCGCTCTCTTTTTGCAATACTTCTTTTGTGAACTTTTTGAAAATAATTGCATTTCCTGCCCATCTGTTATATAATGGCAGAAAAACTACAGGAGGGATCTCTATGAACTGTATGCTTGCCGACCAGACTTCCGTTCCGGTTCTGGGTCAGGGTACCTGGTATCTGGGCGAGAATTCCGCTGCCCGAAAAGCCGAACAGCACGCGCTGTGCACGGGCATTGAAGCCGGTATGAGACTTCTGGACACGGCAGAGATGTATGGAGACGGACAGGCAGAGAATCTTCTGGGCGAAGTACTGCCCCATTACAAGCGTTCTGATCTGTTTCTCGTGTCCAAGGTCTATCCTCACAATGCCGGACGCAGCCACATCTTCACAAGCTGCGAAAACTCCCTGCGCCGGATGCACACCGATTATCTGGATCTCTACCTGCTGCATTGGCGCGGCAGGATTCCGCTCGCGGAAACCGTGGAGTGTATGGAGGAACTCATACGTCAGGGAAAAATCCGCCGCTGGGGCGTCTCCAATTTTGATATATACGATATGCAGGAATTATGGTCCGTCCCCAATGGAACCCATTGTATGGTCAATCAGGTGCTGTACCACATCGCCTCCCGCGGTATCGAATACGATCTGCTCCCATGGATGCGTTCCCACCAGGTTACATTGATGTCCTACTGTCCTCTGGCGCAGGCCGGACGGCTGCAGCGCGGATTGTGGACCCATCCGCTGCTGACAGAGCTCGCCGCGAAACGCCGCATCACTGTCCCTCAGCTGCTTCTCGCATGGGCCGTTCGGGATGGACATACCATCGCCATTCCCCGGACAGGAAAGGCCCGGCATACACTGGAAAACAGCGCGGCTGCCTCCCTGCGGCTCTCCCCTGAGGAACTGGCTCTGATCGATCAGGCTTTTCCCGCGCCCACCGCTCACGAACCTCTGGACATGCAATAAAACGGAAACCGGCGAAACAGATCTTCTCTGCTTCGCCGGTTCTTTTTATGGCTCAAAATGATACATGTTCTTATAGCTCTCGACCTCTGCCTCGCTCTCCGGCGATCTCGGAATCAGTCCCGTACAATCGGTTGCCGAGCTGATCCCCATATCCTCCAGAGAGGGATACGGCTGCTGCGGTTCGTCCGATTCGACATGCTGCATTACCGGCACCTCCAGAAGCGGATTGCGCTTTTTCTTTTTTCCCATGGTCCATGCCTCCTAGATTGTGGATTCATAGACAGTATGGTCTGCCAGCGCCTGTTTTATTCAAATGTAATGTCGATGACACACACTTCGCTGTTGGTGCCGACACGAAGATTCGGTCCCCACAGCCCCACGCCGGATGTTACGATATTCTGCATGGTTCCCTTTCTCAGGTATCCGCAGGAATTCTCCCAAAATATAGCCGTTGCAATATTGCCCGGAAACAGCTGCCCATCATGCGTATGCCCGCACAGATCCAGATCCACGCCCGCGTCAGCCAACTCCTGCAGCTCCCGCGGCTGATGATCGATCACGATAATCGGTTTGCTCTGGTCCAACCCTTCTACAAGCTCCGTCGGCGTCGCGCGCACGACCCCCGCCTTTTTCTCCGTACTGTAATCCTGCCGGCCGACTACA
Organism: uncultured Eubacteriales bacterium; assembly: GCA_902493345.1. Taxonomy (GTDB): domain Bacteria; phylum Bacillota; class Clostridia; order Lachnospirales; family Bianqueaceae; genus Faecimorpha. The sequence goes on from CABUPM010000047.1 coordinate 7,536, forward strand.
TAAAAAGCTTGATCAATCAGAACGCTCTGATCCCTCAGCAGCACGATACCGGCGCTCTCTAAAAACTCGTCCATCTGTTGATCGCTGGTCTTAGGGAGATTTGGATCCTCCAGAGTAAACCCGCCCAGCGTCGTTTCCGCCACATCATGATTGCCGTAACAGGCATATACGCCGTATTTACTCTGAATACTCTGAAACAGTGTACGGATTTCGTCCGGATGATCGATCGCGCCGAAATCATTGTCGTAGATATCTCCGGCCATGAGCACGATATCCACATTCTCCCGATTGATGATGTCCACCATCGTACGCATCTCATTGACGCCAATATTGTACCCCAGGTGAAGATCCGCGACCAGAGCGACCCGCAGATTCTTCAGCTCCCCTGCCTCTTTGTCGATGGTAATCTCATACCGCTCCGTTTCTGTCTGACGCGCATGGATGATTCCATACACATTGATCAGCCCGGTAAGACATAGGAGAACACACCCGAAGATGACCCGATAGCGCCGCTCATAGGCCTGTGACTTGGGAATCTTTTTTACTTTGAACCAGATCCACTGCACGACACGCATCAATATCCATACCTGCACCATATACGCGGCAAATCCCAGCCAGCTGTTGCGCAGCACCATCCAGAATGCCTTCATCTCGCCGTCCGGCGCGAAATAGGCCAAAATCATGGATATATCAACAAACCAGAATACGATCAGATACAGTACACGCCCCCAGTGCGTCCTGAAAAAGCCGAACGTGCTGCTGATCCATCGGTAGCTGATGATAAGCAGAACTACGCCCATCATAATATAAACAAACGCATATAGCCAAAACATTGCTCCCTCGCCTTTACCTTTTCTTTATTTATTCGGCTTCATAGATCCGCGCTTCCCCGACCAGCTCACACTCCTCCAGCTGTGTCAGCTCCGTCCACGCATCCTGCCTCGGCTCGCACCATTGGACCTGGATCTTATCCAACTCCAGCTTCCGTACATATTTTGCGTACACGGCCGGAATCTCATGCGCGTAAACGCCTCTGGCCGACGGCTGTTCATCAAAAAATCCCGTCTCCTGCGTTCCCTGCTTCTTCATTACCATCCGGATGTTCTGCAGCTGCACATCCTCAATCACGCTATTTTCCTCTCCCCGCAGGAAAATACCGGACTCCGACGTGATCCGCAGATGATCAAAGCTAACGCCGCGAATCTGACCGGCGCTTCCAGTCTGTCCCTTACGGTTGGTCGCGGACAGAAACACCGGCTCACCCTTGCCCCACCAGTCCGGCGCAAAGCTCCGGCCGCCGGAATTGGCATAGCGCCGTACCGCTCCCGTGATATGATGCACCTGGACATTCTCTATTACGGCTCCGTCTCTCACCCAGATGCCGATACCGCGGGAGCAGTCCTGCACCACGCAGTCCGACATGATGATATTCCGAATATCTCCATGTGTCTCCGTTCCGATCTTAAGCGCGGAATCATGAGACGCCAGAACACAGCCTCGAATCAGAATATTCTCACAGGGGCCATACTTCTCCGTGATCGGCTTGGTCGTCTTGATCACTATGGCATCGTCTCCTGTCGCGATAAAACAGTCCGAGATCACTACATCCTGACAGGAGTCCGGATCGATTCCATCATTATTAGCGCCGCGCATATTATTGAGGATCTTAATTCCCTGTACTCTTACCCACCGGCAGCCTGCCATATGCAGCGTCCACAGTGCGGAATCCCGAAAGGTCACGTCCTGCACCGTAAGATTCTCCACATCTTCAAAATACGTCAGCCGCGGACGAAATCCCTCCGACACCAGAGGACATTCATGGTATTCTCCATCCGCACCGTCATCATACATCACCTTGCAGCCCTGTCCGTAGATCTCACCCAGTCCTGTAAGAGCCACATTCTTAGCATGGACCGCGCCCACAAAATATCCGGAATCCTCCACACTGCCATCCGGATGCGGCGTCAGATGTATATCTTCTTTGTTAAGACTGGCAATCAGTGACGCCCCCTGCTCCAGATGAAGCTCCACTCCATCCTTTAATTCTATCGTTCCGCACAGATACTGGCCTGCCGGCACCACAACCCGGCCGCCGCCCGCAGCAGAACATTCATCGACTGCCTTTTGCAGCGCCGGTCCGTCGTTATGGATTCCGTCCGCCCACACAGAATACTCTGCGATATTCCACTCTTTCATGCTGCTACCTCAAAACCAGCGGCGCTTCTTCAGCTCCGTATTGTGTTCCTCCATGGTGCGCTTATAGATCTTCTTACGGTCAAGCGCATGGATAAATTCCCGGATCAGATCGCTGATCTGCTTTGCTTCTTCTGTGGACACCACACCCATCATCTGATAGCGCTGCTTCAGGATCTCTCCCTGTTCCTTTTTGATCTGAATAACGAGTCGGGGACGCTTTTTATGCTCCTGTATACCCGTTGTAATAACCTGTCCCCAGGAAATCATTTCTCCCATATTGTAGATAAAGATACCTTTTTCTGTGATCAGCCAATCCTGCATATTGTAGGGTGTAACCGCAAAAAACAGAAGTGCCAGGAACATGCTCAGCCATCCGAACAAATTGGTTTCCAAGAACTGTACCTGTCCCTGCGACAAAAACCAGATGATAATACCGGCAACCCCGGCCGCAAGCACACCGCACAGAATCCGGCATACACGAATCCACCGGCGGTGATCCTCATGCACCACCACCGCATCCGCCTTCAGACGGTTGAACTCACTGCGCGCCGCGATATTTTTCATCATAAAAAACAAAATTGCCAAAAGCATCACGATCATCAAAAATTCCATCTTTACAATTCCTCCCCTTGTCTTATGTTTTCTCCGCCGGTCTGTTCAATAATGGCTCCCAGCTTATCCAAAAGCGCCGGAAACTCCTCTGTCCTTGTGCGTATTAAAAACTGCCGCAGCAGCTCATTGTACTCTCTCTGAAATCCTTCGATCACATCCCGCAGCTCCAATGCCTCCGCACGCACTTCCTGCAGCTTCACGAGCATCTCCTGCATCTTCTTTTCCGCTGCCTGATCGGCCTGTGCCAGGATCCTGTCCGCCCTCTGCCGCGCCGCTTCTTCCTGTTCTGTTATCTCCTGTTCTCTGCGGCGGTATGCCTCCAGTGCTGTGGTCCGTTCCTCCAGCTGCTTCTGCAGATCCTCTATCGCCTGATCGACCTCTGCCGGACTGTATCCCTTGCGCACCACTGAAAAACGCTGCATGCCAGCCCTCCTTCCGCCTACCTGATTTTTTTATTATAGCATACTCTCCCTGCCATTTCAACCCTGCCTTTTTCATTCCTCCCCTTGCATTCTTCCGCAAAAAAGGCTACAATATTGTCATATCGCCGGCAAAGGAGGAGAAGAAGTGGCGCAGGATGTCTTTTTTCAGGAAACATTGACGCAGGGAGTTTCCCGCATAGAATTTCGCGGCGGTGGCCATCGCGGCCGTTGTTATTATAGTGACAAAATCTCCCACGGGCTGGGTGAGGGCACCGTATATCTGATCTTTGCGGCAATGGACGAAATGGGCTTTGAAGAAACTCCGCTCTCCGGAACGCAGCTGCTCTTCGGAGATGCTTCCGCCTTTGAAGAATCCGGATATGTCTCCGGTGTTCCGCTGCTTCGTATCGGTGCCGTACTCTATGCTGAGGAAGGCAGCTTTCGCATCGGTGTCCGTCTCTTGGAAAATACCTCTCTGACAGAACTCAAAATCGCCTGGCGCGCGTCACGCCTGGACCCCAAGGCCCGTCCTTCCGCTCTGCTGCCGGATACCGTTCTGGAAGAAATTCCGCTGACAGAAGATTTCTCCGTTCCGGAGGATCCTGCCGCCTTCTATATCACCAATGCTCCGCGTGTTCTCCGAGTCGGAGAATCCTTCGCCTTCCATCTGGCTCTGCCGGAGAGCGGCGGAACACCAGTCTGGTCCGTCTGTGAAAACGGCGGCGGAACAGTAACCCAAGACGGTATTTACACCGCCCCTTCCGTTCCCGGAATCTTCGAAGTCCGCGCCGCGCTGAACGATCAGCTTACATCCGTCTATATTATGGTAAAGGAATAAATATCATGCTGCGATATCTATCGGCCATCGGCCTAAGTGAATACATCAGTCAGAAAAAATTTGACGAATTCCTGCATCGGTGCACAAAGGATCCCCGGCTACATGCGACTTCCCTAGAGACAAACAACAGCGATGAGCTTCTTGTAGAGGCTTCTGTCGAGATGGATACCTTCGCACTGGTTCTACGCGGTATCAAAAAAGGGGAACTCATCCGTTTTACCGGTGCGCTCCCCGCAGTGCGTACTTTTCGCAATCAAATGAATCTGAATTTTTGGAGTGCAGAACGCCTCCAATCGGACTATCCCGTTATCACCGGAGATGACGTACATTTTGGAAGTCCAGTAGAGATTCTGCTGGGCCGCGTGCATCGGCTTCTTCGTGACCAGTCTAAGCTTCCTCCGACCATAAATGTCGGTCTATGCGGTCTGTCCTCCTCCGGACAGATCCTTCTGGGCATCGTCCGTACTCCGGAAGACGACGCCGCCTATAAGGAAGAAGAGGAATGGCGCCGCTCGGTCGCGCGCCGGATTCAGTCCGGAGATCCTCATGCCAAGGATCTCCTGGAAGGGGACGTCTCGGCCATGGAGGAAGAAGTCTGCTCCCGCCTCAAGAACGAAGACGTCTTCACCATTCTTGAAGGAATGCTGATCCCCGGGGATAAATTCACCCTGGGCTATTACCGGATCCTCGGAACCATCCAGAAAATCCATAAAATTCTGAATCCCTACAGTGAGGAATGGGTCTATGAATTTGAACTGGATGTCATGGGCACTCCTTATAATGTCTACATCAACCCATTGGATCTCGAAGGCGTGCCCGCTGTCGGCCTGCGTTTTTACGGAACATTGTACCTTGTCGGAGAAATCCTCTGGGACGAAATGCAGCTGCTTTCTTAACCTTTAGACTACACCGATGGACCGCAGTAAGAAGATCCCGGTTGTTAGGGTAAACAGCGACATGATGACGGATACAACAATGATGCCAGATGCCAGATCCGCGTCTCCACCCATCTTTTTCGTGACGATATACACATTGGCCGCGGAAGGAACACCGAATATGACAAACAGCACCAGAACCGCATTGCTGCTGAGTCCCGCGAGAAGCGCCAACGGAACGATGATCAGCGGCTGCAGAATCAGCCGGAAACAGCATGCCATCAGAACCGCCTTCATGTTGCTTGCAATCGCGGTCACCTTGGTATTGGCTCCGATGACCAGGAGAGCCAGCGGTGTGGCCAGACTTCCTAAGTAACTCAGAGATTTTTCAACCGCAAACGGAAGCTCAAATCCTGTGTAGGTTGAAAGGAATGAAAACGGAAGACCCGCCAGAATACCTACAATCATCGGGTTGGTTATGATCTGTTTCAGCACCTCGCCAAAACGGATCTTTTTCCCGGGATGATTGGTTATAGTCAGAACAATTACCGCCAGAATATTATACAGGGGCAGAACAAACGCACTCGCAAGCATCGCTTCCGCCGGCAGCGCCGTCGTCCCCAGGATATTCTGTATCAGAGGAAATCCGATATACACATAGTTGCCGCGGACGGCTCCATGTACAAACGCACCGACCTTGCGCGGCTCCTTGATGACGACCGCGCCGATCAGCCAGAACAGAATGAAGAAGAAAATCGCGCCGCCTACGGCCAAAAGCAAAAACATAGGCTCAAACGACTGTGTGAAATCCGTCTGCGCCGTATCCAAAAACAGCTTGGCCGGAAGGGCCACCTGAAAGATCACCGTATTGGCACAGCTTAGGAAGGATTCGTTTACCACGTCTTTTTTCCGCAGAAAGTATCCTAAGATCATCAAAATGAACAGTGGCAGCGATACATTCAGACTAAAGATAAAATTCGATAACATTTTGTCTTTTTACCTTCCTTTCTCTTCCAATTGAAGAATCTCTCCGTCAAGCGCTTCCGCGTCTTCTATCTGATGTGTAATGATGACCGCGGTCTTACCTCGCAGGATCTCCCGAATCCACCGGGCGGTCCTCTTTTTTGTTTCCGCGTCCAGGCCGTTAAACGGCTCATCCAACAGATACAACTGCCTTGAAACCGCTAAGGCTCGGATCAGCGCCGCTCTTCGGCGCATTCCGCCGGACAGCTCCGCCGGATATCTCCCTGCTTCTTCTTGAAGCCCCAGAGCCGTCAGCATTCTCAGAATCTCTTCTTTTGTACGCTCGGGCGCGCAAACCGCGATATTCTCCAAAATGCTGAATTGCGGGAATAACCGATCCTCCTGAAATAAAACGCCGGCTCCGTCTTCCGGGATCCCTGTAACCTGTCCTCTCTGCGGTTTTTCCAATCCGGATATCAGTCGGAAAACCGTTGTTTTTCCAATACCGGAAGGCCCCATAAGAATGGTTGTCCGTCCCGCGGGAAAGGTTAGGGATACATTCTCCAGTACCGTACGGTCTTCATAGGAGAACCATACATTCTGCAGCTTCAGATCGGTCATTTGCGCCCCCTCTGTCTTCCCAGCCTGTCCAGAAGCATCCCGAACAGTTTCTCAAAACAGACAGACAGCAGAATCACAACTGCCGTCCATGCAAACATATCCGCCGTCTCCAGTGTCACTTTCGCATCGTACAGCCTTTTTCCGATAAATCCAATCGGCGTCACAATCACTTCCGCCGCGATTCCTGACTTCCAGGCAAACCCCAGGGCTACCTTGCAGGCAGAACGCAAAAACGGCAAAACCGCCGGCATATATACATACCGCAGTTTTTTTCTTCTGGAAAAATGAAATACATACGCGACCTCCAGCAGTCCGCGGTCGGTTTCGTAGATTCCCTGATCCACGTTGGACCAGACCATCGGAAGAACCATCAGCAGTGAAATAAAAACGGACAGCCTGCCGGAAGGAATCCAGAGCAGCGTCAATATGATAAAAGACGCGACCGGCGTTGCCTTGATCAGATTCATGGGAATCCGGACAAGCTCATAGAACATGGCGTGTCCGCTGGTCAGGATCCCCAGCAGGATCCCCAGCAATACGCCCCCCGCAAACCCGGTCAGAATACCAAAACAGGAGCGCCCTACCGTCATCCAAAATTCCCCTGTGACGATCAGCTCTCCCAGTCTTGTCAGAACTGTCCGGGGAGAGGATAACAACAGATCCTCTCCCACGAACCAATACATTCCCTGCCAGATCAGCAGCCACAACAGGACTGCCGCCCATCTCTGAACTCTCTTATTCCGCACTGCCCTGATAATACAGGTCTTCATCCGGAAGTTTTCCTCCTACCATCGCGGGATTACTGTCAAACAATACCTGCAGGAAACCGCTGGCAATCTGCTGCATCTCCTGTCCGTCAATAAAGACGATATTGCACTCCGGAAGCGCCTTCTGCGCGATCGCAGCCTTGATGATGTCTGCCTTTTCGATCAGAGCCGCCGCGTCCTCCAGATTGGCCTCGTCCGTAATATACTCAACCGATGCCTGATACTCCTTCATGAATGCGGCCATTTCCTCCGGATGCTCTTCTGCAAAGGCTTTCTGCACCACGATGCAGCCCATGGTCATCTGATTTTCACTATTCGTAACCTTGTCCCACTCTTCGGTCAGATCCAGCGCTACATGTACTTTATCATTCTGCATCAGAACACTGGTTACAAAAGGCTGCGGAAGAACCGCGATCTCCGCCTCTCCGGATGCCATCAGAGCCGCCAGCTCACTATGCTCGCTGCGGTACTCCACAGTTACATCCGTCCCTGCTGTCAGACCGTTCTTTTCCAGAATATAATTGAACGCGATCTCCGGTACCGCTCCCTGGCCGGAAGAATATACCGTACGTCCTGCCAGATCCGCGATGCTGGTGATGGAATCATCCGATGTCACAACATACAGAACACCCAGTGTATTCAGCGCTGCCATCTGTACCTTTCCTTCGGTCTTGTTATACAGAATGGAGGCGACATTGGTCGGTACCGCGGCGATATCATATTCTCCTTTGATGATGCTCGCAAGGATCTCGTCCGGTGCGCTTGCCAATGTAAACTCATACTGATTCTGCGAAGTTCCTTCTGTATTCTCATCCATAAGCTTTGCCAGTCCCATACCGGTCGGGCCCTTCAGCGCCGCTACACGAACTACATAAGAATCCTCAACGTCTGAACTCTCCTCCGCAACGGGACTCTCCTCTGCCGCAGAACTTTGTTCTGCCAGACTTTCCTCCGCCAGACTTTCTTCTGCCAGGCTTTCCTCTTTTGAACTCTCTTCTGCTGTACTCACAGAAGAATTCTGCTGCGGGTTATTGTTGGAACATCCGACAGCCGATACCGCCAGCAGAACCGCACACATCATTGCAATCAGTCTCTTCATAACGTTTCCTCTTTCCTTTCTTACAATAGAACCTTTATACCGTCCTATTTTACTCCCATTTGATTCTTCCGTCAAGATAGAATCCAGGAATCTCACATTCTCTTTATCTCCCTGCTTTTTTCAGTTCTTCTTTACTGATCGGATTCTGAGAATATCTTGCCTTTTCATAGAGCGGCGTCAGAGTCTTCAGTTCTTCCGAAGGCAGAATCTGAAGGATCTCTCCCGGAGCGTCGGATGGATGAATCTGTTCTTTTTTCATGGGCTCTTCCAGACGTTTTCGGTACATGCGCCGTATTCTCTTTTCATTTGTCATACGGAACCTCTCCAGAATCGGCTCCCTCCTGCGTACGGCCTTTTCCTCTTTCTCCATATAGACGCTGCTCTCTTCATACTCATCGGCAACGACCTCTCCCATCTTACGGGAATAAAACCATTTATAAAAACGGTAGAGTCCATACAGAAGTCCTATGATCAGCGCGGCAAATACCGCAATCGTCACGATCATCTCCAAGAATTTCCATATGGCCGCTGCCTCTCCTCCGACAAGCTGTATGGTATCCCCCGAAGCCTTGGAAGATTCCTCGGCGATTATACTGGATTCCTCCCGCACTGTCTGACCGTGCGGAATCAGACTGACCAGAAAACGAATGATCCATAACAGGGCGTTTCCTACAGCGACAATGAGCCGGTCCAGACGGAATACCAATGCCAATATGACAAAAACTGCCGTTGCCGCGACAAAATAGATCAGAATCTTATTATTGAACCGCCGAATCTTTTGCGCCGGCTGATTCAGCATCTCATTCACGTTATTCAATGTGCTGTCAACATTGCGCGTATGCATATCGATAAAAAATAAAAGGATCATCGCGGCGGCCGCTCCCATAAGATAGGGGTGTACCAGAGGGCCAATCTCAAAGCCCTGTATATCCGCGCAGAAATACCCTACCGTCATGGCTCCGCACAGGACCAATGCCCCTCCTACAGAGGTTTCATTCTTGGTGTCCGTTAGCTTCAGCACAAAAGAATGAAAAACGAATATGGCAATCGCGGCTCCCATAATCACCATTCCGTAGATATTCCCCGGCAGAGCATAGATCAGAATCGGCGCCGCTGCCAGAAGATGTGCCAAAATAAAAGGCAAAAGATGATGAATCCTGGTTCGGATCAGATACAGATAGGCCGGCAGGAGCAAAAGGCTGTGCATCCGCAGAATATCCGCCGGATCCCGGCTGATTCCCGTCATAGCATAGCTCGCTACCATAATGATCAGATATGTATTGAAATATACAATCACCAGATTCTTCAGATGAACGGAAAGCTTTTTCATATTTTACTCCACCTTCCACAGATACAGATCCGGCACTTTTTGCGCGAGCTGCGTCCCGCGAAATTCCGGATTCATCATATCCGCCGGTGTTACCGGCAAGATCCAGAGTGCGGAAGCATGCACCTCTTTGAGTCTTAAGAAAGCGTCGATACAGTCCTTTCCGAAAAACGGAGAAATCAAAAGATACATACAATCCTGGCTGACATCCTCCGCCGCCGCCCGAATCACCGGTGAGAAATCCTCTACGTCCAGAGATACCTCCATACGGGCCAGACTCTCAAATACAGTATGGATATGTCCGGCTCCGCAGCCGTCCTCCACCGATACCACTCCTCCAGACAGTACGTCCCTTCCATTGGAGCGCAGCGCTACCGGGATTCCCTCCTGTTCATATGCGTTGGCCATAGAAGCCGCCAACCGGATACTGTTCTCATACAACCGCATGTCATAATGCTGATTGGCCCGGTCCATATTGAGAAGGACCGTGACCTTCTGCGATACGGTATAGTCGTTGACATTGACCAGCCATTCTCCGGCACGGGCGGACGCCTTAAAATTGATCGTCTTAAAACTGTCATAGGGCTGATATTCCCGAATCCCCTTAAACATAAACGGATCTTCGATCATAAAACGTCTGGTGATGATATCTCCCATCATCTTCTGAAAGGGAATCTGAAATTCCTCTGTCGAAATCAGCCGGGGATATACGACCATCGTCGCGCCGTCTTCTATGACTTTGACATATTTACTGGTTATAAACAAATTATTGCTGATCAGATCAATTCCACGAATCGTATAGACGCCGCGTTTTTCAAACTGAAACGGGATCCTCCGGCGAATCTTCTGGTAGAACCGAATACTGAACAGATCGCTCCTGTAATGCTCGACCTTGCCGTTGCAATGAATCTTGAATTTTACGTACACCCAGGGCAAAGGCAAAATCTTTCCGTTGGATAAGGTCTCTATCAGTTCTGTGGATTCCCCTTCATGAATAAAATGATCCGTGAACTCCACATCCGCATGCAGATGCCTCGACCAGAACCTGCGGTAGATCTGATCCTGTAAAAGATACAGAAGTCCCGCGACGGCAAAAATAATCAGTATCGGCATGAGAGTCTCCTTATCTTTCCACCTTCCAGTTCTCTGTCGGAACCTCGACCGTATTCAAAATCTCATGGATGATATTTTCAATCTGTGTGGAACGATTACGCATGCCGCTTCTGAGAATGATCCTGTGTCCCAGTACAGGCATGGCAAGCTCCTTGATCTCATCCGGCGATACATAGTCCTTAC
>CABUPM010000048.1 GCA_902493345.1 uncultured Eubacteriales bacterium
AAGCCTGTACGTACTTGTCGGTGTGGTCGCCGATGATCTTGATGGAGTTCTTGTTCGCACCAACGGTACCGTCCGCGCCCAGACCCCAGAACTTACAGTTGATCGTGCCTTCCGGCGTTGTGATCAGCTGCTCGCCCAGCGGCAGAGACAGATGTGTTACATCATCCTCGATGCCGATCGTGAACTTTGCCTTCTCTGTGTTCTCATATACGGCAACGATCTGTGTCGGAGTCGTATCCTTGGAACCCAGACCATAACGGCCAGAGAGAATCTTAACCTGATCAAACTTGGTGCCCTTCAGAGCGGCAACAACATCCAGATACAGAGGCTCGCCCAGAGCACCAGGCTCCTTGGTTCTATCCAGAACGCTGATAACCTTAGCAGTCTCAGGAATCGCGTCTACCAGAGCGGCAGCAGAGAACGGTCTGTACAGGCGAACCTTTACAACACCGACCTTCTCACCCTTAGCTACCAGATAGTCGATTGTCTCCTCAATTGTATCACATACGGAACCCATAGCGATGATAACCTTCTCCGCGTCCGGAGCTCCATAGTAGTTAAACAGCTTATAGTCCGTACCGATCTTCTCGTTTACCTTGTCCATATAGGTCTGAACAATGGCCGGCAGAGCATCGTAGAACGGATTACATGCTTCTCTTGCCTGGAAGAAGATATCCGGGTTCTGCGCGGAACCTCTCTGACATGGATGATTGGGGTTCAGAGCATGCTTACGGAATGCCTCAACAGCCTCCATATCCACCATATCCTTCAGATCCTCATAATCCCATGTCTCAATCTTCTGAATCTCATGAGAAGTACGGAAACCATCGAAGAAGTTAATAAACGGAATTCTTCCCTTGATCGCGGAGCAATGCGCAACAGGCGTCAGGTCCATAACTTCCTGTACGCTGGACTCACACAGCATCGCACATCCGGTCTGACGACATGCGTACACATCGGAGTGATCACCGAAAATAGACAGTGCATGGCTTGCCAGTGCACGTGCGGAAACATTGAATACGCCCGGCAGCTGCTCACCTGCGATCTTATACAGGTTAGGGATCATCAGCAGCAGACCCTGAGAAGCCGTATAGGTCGTTGTCAGAGCACCTGCAGCCAAGGAGCCGTGTACGGTTCCGGCAGCGCCTGCCTCAGACTGCATCTCTGTTACCTGTACAGTCTGGCCAAAAATGTTGGTTCTTCCGGCAGTTGCCCACTCATCTGTTGCTTCTGCCATTACAGATGACGGGGTGATAGGGTAGATCGCCGCAACATCGGTATATGCGTAAGACGCATGTGCCGCTGCGTGGTTACCATCCATCGTTTTCATCTTTCTAGCCATTTGAAAACATCCTTTCTTCCTGAGCAGGTCCCTCCTGCCCTGATTTGTATTCCGAAAGACGCCATGCAAACAAAAGGCATCTTGCAATACCTATCGTTATTTTAGCATTTTTTCGTGAATCTGTAAATAGCTTCACACATTTTTTCACAAAATTTTACCGTTCCAGCAGATACTTGCGGAACCACCCGCCGATCTCTGTCAGGCGCTGGATTCTGGAACGCGGCTTGCCTGTTCTCGACAGATCATGATTCTCTCCATGGAACAAAACCATACGAGTCGGCGTTCCGTTCATCTGCAGCGCCGTGTACATCTGCACCGCGTCGCTCATCCAGCAGCGGTAATCCTCGTCCGACTGGATAAATAGCGTGGGAGTATCCGCTTCCGGCGCGTATTTCAGTGGAGAATTGGCCCATACCTTCTGAAAATCCTGCCAGGGATCCGTCTCCAGCTGCGCCATGTTGTGATTGAACCCGATATCCGTACACAGCGACTTGGTAAAGTAATTGGATATACTGCGCTGCGATGCCGCCGCCGCGAAACGATGCGTATGCCCGATCATCCAGTTGCACATAAAACCGCCGTAGGATCCGCCGCAAATACCAATCCGCTCTGCGTCCAGGTCCGGATAGCGGCGCAGGACCTCATCCGTAAAGCCCATAAAGTCCTCATAATCGATCTGTCCCAGTTTTCCGGTCACATTGGCAAAATCTTCGCCTCTGCCGTCACTCCCCCGGGGATTGGTGTAGAACACAAAATATCCCTGTGAAGCAAAGCACTGCATCTCATGATGAAACGCCTCGCCAAAGACCACCTTGGGCCCGCCGTGCATCTCCAGTACACCCGGATATTTTTTACCTGGCTCATACCCCGCAGGCTTCAATACAAAGCCTTCCAGCTCGATCCCGGCCCGATTCCGGAAAGTAAAATACTCTGGGCGGCTCAATTCATGCTCCGCATGATACGCGTCGTTCAGATGAGAGAGCTGCGCTTCGCCGCCATCCTTCAGGTTCAGGCAGTACAGCTCCGCCAGATGCATATCCCGCATCGCCGTCATATAGATTCTATCCTGTGTCACAGCAAAGGATGAGATCTGTCCCGGGCGGTCGCACAGCACCTCAAGATTGCCCCTCAGATCCATCCGGCACAGCTGCGCATGATTCCAGCAGGTTTTCAGAAAATACAGCCAACCGTCCCGCGCTGTCATCTTCTCTCCGCCGCCATACGCCGCGTCCGTCCCTACTGTAGAGGAAGGCGACGCATCCTGATACGGCAGCTCCCGAACTACCCCCGCAGAATATTCATATACATAATATCTTGGACTTCTGCCCGGCCATTCATAGCTCTGCCCGGTAAAAAACAGATGATCCTCATCTATATAGCAGAGGTTATAGATCTCCGTCTCCTCGCCAACCTTGATCGGCTCCGTCCTATCCGAGAGATAGAGTTCACTGCCATGTTTCTCCACATCTTTCAATACCGAACCGCACCAGGCATACCGCTCCTTACTGGGAGATACCGCGAAATCCGACAACTGAAACGGAGGCCTGGTCAGGGACTCTATCTTTTGTCCTTTGGCGTCGCAGCTCTTCAGGACGCTTCGCTGGCCGTTGATGACGCCCTTCCCGTTAAACCAGAACGGCAGCTCATCAAATACCCAAAAATCCGCCTCCAGCGCGTCCTTTTCCGTCGGCACCGTCTCACTGTAGAGATATCCTCCGTCCCGATATGATTTCAGGCTGCCGACACGGCCCGGCAGATCCAGATACGGCTCTGCCTCTCCGCCGTGAATACTCATGCGGTACCAACGGCTGGTATTGTCCTTCTTCTCCCTCGTCGTCGCGAATGCCAGATGACTCTCATCCAGCCAAAAAGCGCCCTTTTCATCCACGCCTTCTGTCAGCGGCCGCACAGCTTTCTCCGCTGTATCCAAAAGCCACAGACAGGAAGCATATCCATTCTTATCTTTATCCGCGCGGGTCACTGTAAAGACGCCGTATGCGCCGTCTGGCGACAGCTTGATATCCGATACAAAACGAAATTCGTACAAATCCTCATAAGTAATCGGTTTCATCAGGCATTCTTCTCCTTCAGGTAACTGTCCATCCAACCAAGGATCTCCTCCATACGGCGGATCCGGCTCTTGGGACGTCCGGAACGGGACAGCTCATGATTTTCCTTTTTAAATAACACCAGCCTTGCCGTGCAGCCATGCATCTTCAGGGCGGTAAACATGGAGATTCCCTCTCCCATCCAGCAGCGGTAATCCTCATCCGAATGGATAAACAGCGTCGGTGTAACACACCGATCCGCATACTTCAGCGGAGAATGATCCCAGAGTTCTTCCATGTTCTCTCGGGTTGTCGTCCCATGGTTCGCAAGCGTAAAGCTGGGGCCGATGTCTGAAGAATGCTCAAACAGGACCCAGTTGGCGATGCTTCTCTGAGACGCCGCCGCTTTAAAACGGTTTGTATGCCCGATGATCCAGTTAGTCATAAAGCCGCCATAGGAACCTCCCGTCACGCCTACACGCTCAGGATCCGCGTCCGGATACCGGCTCAGCATCTGATCGGTAAACTCCATCAGGTTCTGATACTCTACCGTACCGTATTTACCGCAGATATCACCGAACTCATTACCCCTGCCGTCGCTGCCTCTCGGATTGCAGTAAAACACAAAATAACCGGCATTGGCCCAAACCTGCATCTCATGATGGAAGACACTTCCGAATACCGTACGCGGCCCTCCATGGATATGAAGGATTGCCGGATATGAGACTCCCGGTTGATAGCCCACCGGCTTCAGCGCATACCCATGGATCTCCACACCGTCACTGCCCGTATAGCTGTAGAATTCCGGCAGACTGACCATATGCTCCGCGCTCCACGCCTCATTGTGACGGCTCACCTGTTTTCCGTCCAGATATAGTTCCGCCAGGCGGCTGCCATACATGCCGCAGACCAGAAGGTGTTCTGCCGTTCTGTCAAAGCTCTCACAGGATCCGGCACCCGTCATGGCTTCTGAGATCTGTCCGTCCAGAGACAGATGGCGCAGCACAGCGTCCTCTTCGATTCCGGTCAGGAAATCCAGTCCATCCGGCTGCATCTTATACCCACGGCCAGAACCCAGCTTCGCGTCCGATCCGACCATTCCATAGCCGATACTGTATTCATACTCCGCCAGAAGAGAGAGCTCCAGACCCTCCGGGTCCAGCAGATAAAACTGCTGGTACTCCATCCGGCCATACCGCTTTCTATCAGAAGTCACCACCAGTATCCGGCCATCCGGCCAGAACTGAACCACACCCATGGAGCGCTTCTCCGGCTCGATCAGGGTCTTTGTCTCCTTGCTCTTGATATCATACAGGTACAATCCGCCGTAGGTATAACGCATGCCCTTTTCCCACAACGCGCCTTTGTACAGAACCGCGTCCTCCGAAACGTCGCACAGCGCCGCATCAAACCAGGGCTCCGTTATCACTTCCAGTTCTCCGCTCTCTCTGTCATACAGATAGAGTCTGCCCCTCTGTCCTACAGTAAAGCCTCTGTTATTGCCCCAGAACGGAGCCTCCTCCAGCACTTCCCAGGTATCTTCCTTTTCCTTATGCTGGTTCTCCTGAACAGCACTGACTACATACCGTTCCCCATCAATTCTCTTGAGAGACGCTCCTTTTACCGGCAAGGAAAAAGCCCGTCTGGACTCACCGCCTCTGGGATCGATCTCATAAAATACACTGATGGGATCCTCGCTTTTCTTATCTACCTCTTCCCTTTTAGCGCTAAACAAAAGCGTCCCGGAAGCCGTCCAGACATAGGAATACGCGTCGCCGTGCGTTGTCAGCCGATAGGTCTCCTGACGGTCAACATCCAGTATATACAGATCTCCCTTATACCGATTCTCTTCTTCCTCCGCGTGCTGCACCACATAGGCCGCCAGTCTGCCGTCCGGGGAAAATCCGGGATTGCTGACAAACTGAAACTCCAGCAAAGAACGAATCTCTGTTTTTTCCATTTTGTTTATTCTCCGTAAGTATAGATCTCGATAGATTCGATGATAACATCCTCCATCGGCTTATTCTCCATAACTTCCGTCTGATCCACACCATTCTTGATCTTGGCCTCGGTAACTTCCTTTTCTCCATATACCTTGACCTGGGAGATTGCGTCCACAACATCCATTCCCTCTACAACCTGGCCAAATACGGTATGCACATACTGCTTATATGTATCCGGATATGTCACGGCACGCAGATTGCTCAGCTGATAGTCCAGATGAATCGTACCGCCGACCTCTTTGAATTTATCAAACTTGGCTTCATCAACCTTATACTTGTCATCCACATCCATATTCCATCTTCTGTAATCCGTAACTTCCTTATTATCCGAGGTTACAAAGAAGAACTGGCTGCCATTGGTGTTGGTTCCCCGGTTGGCCATGCACAGGGCTCCGCGGTAGGTAGACAGATACGGAATCGGCTCGTCCTCAAACGTACTTCCCCAAATGCTTTCTCCGCCTGTACCTGTACCGGTCGGGTCGCCGCTCTGGATCATAAAGTCCTCAATCACGCGGTGGAAGATCACGCCGTCATAGTACCCTTCCTTGGCGTGGGTTACAAAGTTCTCTACCGCCTTGGGCGCTTCCTTAGGGAACAGCCGCACTGTAATATCTCCCATATTGGTATGGAACTTGGCCATCGTATCTCCCTTTTGGGGATCCTCGAACTGCTTATCATAGGTCTCCGCGCTGTAATGCTTGTAAATGCTGCCGCTGCAGCCTGTAAGCGTGCATAATACCAAGACCATGGCCGTTACTGTAATCAAAATCTTTTTCTTCATCTTATTAGTATCCTCCCATTCTGGTTTTATAGTTTACTTACCATCGCTTGTTCAATTACCTCCAGCACCCGTTCGCTGCCCGACTGCCGGCTTGCCTTCTCCATGGCCTCTATATACTGCTGTCGGTTCTGATATACCTCACGCACCGACTGCAAAATAGTCTCCGGCGTCATCTTCTCCTGCTCCAGCGTTACACTGTATCCCTTTTCCGTGAAGGATTTGGCATTCAGAATCTGGTCGCCCCGGCTCGCCGAGAGCGGCAGCGGCACTAACACATTAGGCAGCCGAAGTGCCAGCAGTTCCGCCAGAGAATTGGCCCCGGCCCGGCAGATCGCCGCGTCTGCCGCCGCATAGAAATGCGGCATTTCTTCATTCGCGTATTCAATCTGAAAATATCCCGTCTGTTCCTTCAGTGCCGGATCCAGATTGCCTTTACCGCACAGATGAAGCACGTCAAACTCCGGCAGCAGCACCGGCAGCGCCTCACGAATTCCATCATTCAACGCCCGGGCCCCGGTGCTTCCTCCCATCACCAGCAGAATCGGTTTCTTCCCGCTGAAACCGCTGATCTCGAGGCCCTTTTCTCTGCTTCCCTGCAATAGAGAGTCCCGAATCGGCGTCCCTGTATAGACTCCCTTCCCCTGCGGCAGGTACTGCAGCGCGTCCTCAAAATTCACACATACCTTCTGAGCAAACGGCGTCGCCAGCTTATTGGCCAGTCCCGGTGTGATATCCGACTCATGGCATACACAGGGAATCTTATTCCATTTGGCGGCAATCACCACCGGCACACTGACAAATCCGCCCTTCGAGAAAACAACATCAGGCTTTAGTTTTTTCAGGAGCTTTTTGGCCTGAAACAGTCCACGTATCACATGAAAAGGCATCGTCAGATTTTCCAGTGTAAAATACCGGTTCAGACGCTCAGAATCAATGCCATAATAGGGGATTCCCAGAGGCTCGATCAGATTCTTTTCCATTCCGTCCGTGCTGCCCACATAATATACCTTGTAGCCTTTCTGACGCAGATAAGGCAGCAGCGCGATATTCGGCGTCACATGGCCGCCGGTTCCGCCGCCGGTCAGAACGATCGTCCGGCGCGGATTCATTCTCTCTCCTCCAACGCCTTCTGCACAGCCTGCGCCGCCTTCTGAATCTCCTCCATCGGCAGCTCCAGCTGCTTCCAGGCAACCTGCACCGTATCTCCCGTGTATCTTGGAATAATGTGCATGTGGTAATGCCGTACCGTCTGCCCCGCGGCCTCTCCGTTATTCTGTACTACATTGATTCCATCCGGCGCAAGTCCCTTCTTCATCGCCCGCACCACCAATCTGGCAGCGCTCATCACCTGCTGCGCCGTCTCCTCCGTAAGCTCCGTAAAATCGGCCGCGTGCGTCTTGGGCAGAATCAGCAGATGTCCCGGATTGGCCGGGGAAATATCCGCGATTACCCGCAGAGCCTCTGTCTCATACACCGTTGTGGAGGGAATCTGTCCCGCCGCGATCTTGCAGAAAATACAATCTTCCATTGCGATTCTTCCTTTCCTGACTTTTGTTATATCAGATATACCATCAACCGTTCTATGATCTGCCTCTGCTTCAGACGCAGTTTTCGGCTGTCCGGGCTCTCGCCCAGATTCTCCTCTAATGCCGCATAGACGGCCTCATTCTCAATCTCGTTATACAACAGCACCTTGGGAGCGATCTCTGTCTGAGAATCCTCCTCCGTAGGCGTACCGAGGCCGCTTCCCATACGCTGTAAGCATCGAAGCTGTGCTTCCTTATCCAGCATATTTTTCTCCATGAGCCTTTTTTTCAGTGGCTCCCGAGTTCTTTCCAGCAGTTCCCGGTATACGGTCTTGTACTGCCTTGCTTCCTCTGCCAGATCCTCCAGCCATTCCTGCCGCATGTCCATCCCCCCTCAGAATGTATCCTATGCGGACAGGCTTCTCTTTATGTCTGTTCCTTCAGCAGGGCGCTGTATACATCCCTCTTGGAGATTCCGCGATCATGGGCCACCTGTTTCATGGCTTCTTTGGGCGGCAGGTCATGATAACGTTCCATATGCTCGGTAAAGCTGAGTTCTTCCCAGCGCTGTCTCTCTTCCTGTGACCGCTCTTCCGGGTCCGCCCCCTCCAGAATCAGCACATATTCGCCTCTGGGCTCATTGACGGTATAATACTCCACCGCTTCCGTCAGCTCCATAAAGAGCATCTCCTCATACCGCTTGGTCAACTCCCGTCCCAGCGCAATCCTGCGTTTCCCCAGGCCGTCTCGCAAGAATTCCAGACTCTGGCGCAAATGATGCGGTGCTTCATAGAATATCACGGTCCGTTCCTCATGCGCCAAACGCTGCAGTAGTTCCCGGCGTTCTTTTCCGCCTGTCGGAATAAACCCTTCAAAAATAAACCGCCGGCTGCGCATTCCGGACATGGACAGCGCTGTGACAAAAGCGCAGGCACCCGGCAGCGCCGTAACCTCAATGCCTTCCTCGCGGCACCGGCGCACCAGCACCTCTCCCGGATCTGAGATCGCGGGCGTACCGGCGTCGCTGACCAGTACCACATTCTGTCCTTCCCGCAGCCGTTCCAGAATGATATCCGCCCGCTGCACCTCATTGTGCTGATGGCAGCTGATCATCGGCGTTTTGATGCCAAAATGATTCAGCAACCCCAATGTATGCCTTGTATCTTCCGCGGCAATGAGATCCGCGTTCTTCAGGGCTTCCAATGCCCGCAGCGTAATATCTTCCATGTTGCCGATGGGCGTCGCGCATACCATAAGCCTGCCTGTCATCTTCTCACCCCTTTTACAGCCGATTCGCCAGCTTCATGATTCCAGATTCATGCACCGATATCGCATTACGCGGACATAGCTCCTGACAGCAATAGCATCGAATACACTCCTTATAATTTACCGTTGGGAAATGGCCCTTCATCGTAATCGCATGCGCCGGACAGTTTCTATAACATGCCTGACAGCCAATGCAGCGTTCTCTGGAAAAACGCACCTTGGGCCGCAGGATTCCGGAGAGCGCCTGCCCCAATGGTCCCAGTCGGCTCATCAGGCGCGGATCGATATGATCCGGCATTCGGAAATCCGTCACCCTGAACTTCTCCGGGCTCTCTCCTACAACCTCTGCTTCATCCGCCGAAGATAAGCCCAATCCCCGCAGATACGCCTGATGCAGGGTCGGCACCTGCTCCTGCTCCAATCCGATCAGACTGGCCGCTACAATATCCAGATCAAACGGACTTGCGGAAGCCAGTACCGCGCCGATCTGTCTCGGTGTTCCGCCTGTCGGGCCATTGCCTTCCATCGCGAGGATTCCGTCCATAAAACACAGCACCGGATGCGCCGCCAGACAGATATCGATCAACGCGTCCGCAAAATCCGCTGCCGCGGGCATTCGGAAATGATACTCCGCCTTCTTGGTGCCCGGCACCGTACCAAACTGATTCTTAACCGCGCCGGTAAAGGTCATCATCCCGTGCGTCTTCAATTTGGATACCGAAATGACTTTATCCGCATCGGCAAGCATTGCCGTCTGCGTGAGCTGTTTCAAGAGCTTTCCCTGCGGATTCTTGACCTCGCGCGAGGCCGTATTCCAGTTCAGCCGGGCTCCGCAGCCCTCGGCTGCCGCCTGTATGCCGGTTCCCTTATAGATTCTTTTCAGCGCTTCTTCATTGAAAAGTCCGCCGGGGCTGTCTCCGATAATAACCTCCGCGCCGTATTCTGCCAAAAGCTCACCTAACGCCTGTACAAAAGCGGGATGTGTTGTCGCCGCGTATTCCGGTTCTTTATTCATCACCAGATTGACCTTCAAAAACACCCGTTCTCTCGGCTGAACATAGGGTTCCCAGCCGCCGAGGTTCTGAACGCTTTCCGCGAGAACCTTTTTTAATCGCCGCAGGTCATACTCATCACAAGCAAGCAAACTCACCTTAGACATCATGGTCCCTCGTATATTCTTCGGACCGGCTCCGTATAGGAACCATCCTCATTGTAGATAATTAGCGGAGGCTGTACGCGCAGTTCCGCTCCGCCGCCTCTGGATGCTTCTATGAGCACCATATTCGGTTCCCGGTCGATCCTGGGATGGACCAGCTGCATCCTTTTGGGCTCCAGTCCGTTTTCATGCAGGCCGCTCAGTATCTCCACCAGCCTCAGCGGCCTGTGAACCATATAAAAACGGCCCTTGCTCTTTAACAGCCTGGCCGAGGTCCGGATCACATCCTCCAGCGTACACTCTACTTCGTGTCGCGCGAGATTCATGCGTGCGTTCTGGTTATGCGCTCCGCTTGGAACCTTCATATACGGCGGATTGACCGTTATCGCGTCCCATTTTCCGGCTCCAAGATTCGGCACGCACTCCCGCAGATCTCCTTGCAGAATGGTAATCGCTTCCTCACGGCCGTTATACGCTACGCTCCGGCGTGCCATGTTTGCGGAAGCTTCCTGCAGCTCCAGCCCGGTGTAGCTGGCTCCGGGGCAACGGCTCTCCATCAGAATCGGAATGATCCCTGTCCCGCTGCACAGATCCAATACCCTTTCTCCCGGATAAGCCTTGGCAAAAGCGGCCAACAAAACGGCGTCCATTCCAAAGCAAAACACGTTGGGATGCTGAATGATCTTTCGGCCTTCCCGCTGCAATTCATCCAGCCGTTCCCCCTCCAGAAGCTTACTTTCCATTGTCCTCTTCCAATGCCTTCAGCTGCTTCTTCTCATCGGAATCCATGGGCTGCTCCGAACGGTTTCTCCCACGCTTGCGCCGCAGCAGCTGAACATCGCTCAGCAGATACTCCGCGATCTCAACGTCATCCTTTTCATTCTGTCGGATTCCGACCTTGAGCAATTGACGCAGCACATTGACGTGCAGCACCTCGCCGGCTCCATCCGGCGTCTGCACGAGGTCTCCCTCAGCAGGCAATCCCCTTGTCAAGTCTTCATAAGTGGATTCTTCATACTTCAGACAACACATCAATCGGCCGCAGGCCCCGGAGATCTTGGTCGGATTGAGCGACAGGTTCTGATCCTTGGCCATCTTGATCGATACCGGAATGAAGTCCGGCAAAAAGGTCTGACAGCAGAACGGACGGCCGCAGACGCCCATTCCCGGGCAAGCCCTCGCCTCATCCCGGACTCCGATCTGCCGCAGCTCAATCCGTGTCTTAAATACTGACGCCAAGTCCTTGACCAGCTCACGGAAGTCCACTCGTCCTTCCGCCGTAAAATAAAAGAGAATCTTATTGCCGTCAAATGTGTATTCACATTCCACCAGCTTCATCTCCAGACCGTGCTTGGCGATCTTTTCCCGGCATATCTCCATTGCTTCTTTCTCGGACTCGATATTGCGTCGGTTGACCTCTTCATCCTTCTGTGTTGCCTTCCGCAGGATGGTGCGCACCGGCGCGACTACATCCTCTTCCGATGCCAGACGCGGTCCCTGTACTACCAGGCCGTATTCTACTCCGCGGGACGTCTCTACGACTACCCGGTCGCCCTTTTCAATCTGATTCGCTCCCGGCTGAAAATAATACACCTTACCACCATGCCGAAACCGAACTCCTATTACAGTAATCAATGACTGTTCCTCCTACTTTATGCCAGCGCCGCGCGCCTGGACAGCTGAATCAGCAGCCAATCCGACCACAGCGCATAATTAACGTTATGCAATAATTTTTTCTGTGCGTCTTCCAGTACCTCTACCTTATGGTACAGCTCCCGAAGATCATACACTCTGGCAGAGCTCTCCAGAAGCTCGATCTGATCCTGGCAGATACACTGCCCGGTATCCCCTGTTTCCCGAAGGATGATCAAATCTCTGAACCAGGCAAGCATCATACGCAGAATTTCCTGAATATACTCCTTGTCGGCTTCCAGCGCGGTATTCCACCGCAGCGTCTCCAGAATGTCCTCCCGTGCCAAGCGTCCCAACCGCTCCATCCAGCGGCTCCGCAGTTCAATGAACTCCTGGGACTGGGCCATTTTCAATGCCTGTCCTACCGCTCCCTCACAGAATGCCGCACAGGCAGCCGCCGTTCCCGGCGAAATACCGTACTGCTCTGTCAGGATCTCACGAACCTGCTGCTCCGCCAGCGGTAAAAGGCGCAGCAGCACACATCTCGAACGCACCGTCGGCAAGAAGCTCTGCACGCTCTGTGCCAGCAGCAGGATCACTCCATATTCCGGAGGCTCCTCCACCGTCTTCAGCAGAACATTCTGCGCCTGCACATTCATCTTGTGCGCGTCCTCTACGATATATACCTTGCGTCCGGCATAATAAGGCAGGATCTCTATATCCTGCACCAACTCTTCACGAATCGTCTGCACCGGCAGCGTTCCCTTTTCTCCCGGACGGATATAGTGCATATCCGGATGGTTCCCAGATAGAAAAACGCGGCAGGAGTCACATCTGCCGCATGGTTCTCCGCCCTGAGGGTCTTTGCACAAAAGCGCCATCGCAAATCGGCTTGCCAGCGTCCTTTTGCCTGAACCCTCCGCCCCCTCGATCAGGTAAGCGTGAGAGATCCGGCCAGCTGTCACGGCAGCCCGGATATGCCGCAGCACACCGTCATGACCGATCAGCCGGCCGTCTTTTTTCTCTTCACTCATCAGAACTTATGGAACTGCTCAACATCGATCACAAAAACCGTCGCTCCGCCGGCCGTCACTTCGATCGGATACGGGATATATCCCTCCGGAGTCGAGGTGTAGGGCTGATTGGCGATGGTCATCTGCTTCTTGGTCTTACAGCGCTCATGCACGATTTTAAGCGCTTCGTCCAGACGATCCTCCTCCACGCCGATCAGCATGGTGGTATTGCCTACACGCAGAAAGCCTCCCGTACTGGCCAGTTTGGTGACCTGAAAGCCTTCCTTATTGAGAGCTGTCGTCAGTCTCGCCGCATCCTCATCATGAATAATCGCTAATACAAGCTTCATTACGTCCTACCCCTTTCTGAATAGATTTTTTATGATCGGGGCTGAATCCTCTTCAGAAAAGATTCCAGCTCCTTCATAATCATTGTATGCACGCTTTCCGGATCTTTGCTGCCGTCTACGACTCGGACCCTCTCCGGACTCCAAGCCGCCAACTCGTAGAATCCGTCATGTACCTTTTGATGGAAGCTTCCCTGCTGCCGCTCCATACGGTCCAGCTGTCCCGCATACTGTCTGCTCTTGCGCCGAAGCCCCTCCGCATAATCGATCTGAAGTACAATTGTGACATCCGGCTCCGTCTCTCCTGTCGCGAAACGATTCAGTTCCCGGATCTGTTCCACACCCAATCCGCGTCCAATTCCCTGATACACCAGGCTGGAATCCACAAATCGGTCGCACAGTACAATCTTGCCCTCGCGCAGTGCCGGTACGATCTTCTGGGATACATGCTGCGCACGCGCTGCCGCATACAGAAGCGCTTCGGTCTGTGCGGACATCTCCCGGCATTCCGGATCCAGCAGCAACTTGCGGATTCTCTCGCCGATCGGCGTACCTCCGGGTTCTCGTGTCCGAAGCACCGAATATCCCTGTTTCTCCAATTCTTTCTGCAGCAGATCCATCTGTAGTGTCTTACCGGATCCGTCCGGTCCTTCCATTGAAATAAACAGGCCCATGGCTCTCTCTCCTTCTGCCGTTTCCTGATCCGTTCAGGTTACGTCTATTATACCATAGCTCCGTCTTTTTTTCAATTTTTTCTTTTGAATATCCCGTTTCTTCATAAAATATTTACAGTCGATATACAAAGATGAGGGTACGATGGGGGAAAGTTACTCTGTGATAAATATTTTCAAAAAGCATTTGAAATTTTTTGCCGGATCTGCTACAATAAATATACAGCGTGTAGCAGAAATGCGTAAGTCCAGATTGTATGGATTTACGCATTTTATTTTTTTCAGAAAGAAAGGTGATTTTATGGATGTTGGAAATCAGTTTTTGGGGACGGATCGTATTGGCAAGCTTATGCGGCAATATGCTGTCCCCTGCATTATCTCACTCTTGGTAGACGCGTTGTACAATATTGTCGATCAGATCTTTATTGCCAACGCAAGTTACCTCGGCTCTTACGGCAACGTGGCGAACACGGTTGTATTCCCGCTGACCGTCGTGGCATTGGCTATCGCCGTCATGGTAGGTGACGGCTGCTGTGCTTTTGTCAGTATGGCGCTCGGCAGAAATGAGGCAGAAAACGCGAAACGCAGTGTCGGCAACGCCGTCGTTCTGATGATTGCCAGTAGTCTTATCCTTACAGCAGTGTATCTTATTTTTGCAAATGATATCATCGCCATGTTCGGCGGCACGGTCAACGAAGAGACCTTCCGCCACTCTCAGGAATATTTCTTTTATATCACGCTGGGTATTCCATTCTATATGTTCGGTCAGGCCATGAACCCCATTATCCGTGCGGACGGAAGTCCTAAGTTCGCCATGGTCTCCACGCTGGTGGGTGCTGTAATCAATATCATCCTTGACCCCATCTTTATCTTTGTTTTCAAATGGGGCATGATGGGCGCGGCTGTCGCTACGGTTATCGGCCAGGTGTTTACAGCGCTCCTTGCTGTATGGTATCTGCTGAACATGAAAATTATTAAGCCGGCGGCCGGCGACTATGCCCTGCGGCGGAGTATTTGCGGACGGATGCTGACGCTGGGCATCACCAGTTTTCTTTCACAGATCAGTCTGGTGGCGGCGATGGCAGCGATCAACAATATGCTCCGCAAATACGGTGCGCTGGACGCCGTGTTCGGTCAGGAACAATACGCGCAGATTCCCATGGCTGTCGTCGGCATCGTAATGAAATTTTTCCAAATTGTTATTTCCATCGTAGTCGGCATGGCAGCGGGCTGTATTCCCATCGTAGGTTATAACATGGGCGCCGGAAAAAAGCCGCGTGTCCGGGAGCTGTTCACTAAGCTGCTAATTGCTGAGGCTCTGGTGGGTGCGGCGGCTCTTGTACTGGCCGAGGGCTTTCCCCGGCAGCTCATTGCCATTTTCGGCGCCGCCAACGAGAGCAGCTACTATACCGATTTCGCCATCAAGGCCTTCCGTACCTATCTTTGTATGATGGTACTGGCCTGTGTCAACAAGGCATGCTTTATCTTCTTACAGGCAATTGGCAAGGCACTGACCTCCACACTCCTGTCCATGTTCCGCGAAGTGGTGTTTGGCGTCGGCTTTGCCCTGGCGCTGCCAGTGTTTTTCGGTTTGGACGGCGTATTGTATTCCATGCCTGTATCAGATATTTTAACCTTTATCATCGCATTATTTATCATCATAAAGACATATCGAGACCTCACCATCACCTGATACCGAACAACGTCATATAAAAATGACCGGCTGTCTGTCGCCGGTCATTTTTATATTCATATTCTCCTTCGATATGTCCTTCTCGTCAGTAAAACTGCCACGACACATGCCCCCGCTTCCGCCACGGGTAATGAGATCCAGACAATGCTTGCGGCATTCTCTGCCGCAGAAAGCGCCCATGCCAGCGGCAATGCCAGCACAACGAATCGCAGCAGCGAAATGATCAGAGAATAGCCGCCTTTCCCCAGTGCCTGACACCCCCCCTGCAAAATAATATTCGCGCCGGCAAAAAAGAACCCGCAAGTGATGGTCCGCAATGCCAGTACACAAAGCTGATGAGATTCTTCCGTGACGGAGAAAATACCCACGATTGGTCGTGCGAAAAGCTGTAACAGAACAAATCCGACCAGCATGATAACGGATATATAGATCAGTCCGTATCGAATGGTCTGGGACACACGCTCCTTGTTTTTGGCTCCATAGTTGTAGGAGATGATAGGAATCGAAGCGTTATTCAGTCCATATCCCGGCATAAAAATAAAATTCTGCAGTTTATAATATACGCCATAGGCTGTAACCGCCGAAACAGAGATCGCTCCCAAAATCAGATTCATCGCGTAAGACATAATCGGTGTCAGAATCTGCATAACAATGGCAGGCACTCCAATAGAATAAATGCTTTTCAGTGTTTTCCGTTCCGGTTTCAGATAACGAATATTGCTTTCAATACCGACACCTTTTTGAAATACACCACCGCAATCACGATCAGGGAAACAAACTGCCCGATGACCGTGGCCCAGGCAGCCCCGGCCACTCCCATTGCCGGGCATCCGAACAACCCGTAGATCATAATGGGATCGAGGACGATATTGGTAATCGCTCCCGCAAGCTGGCAGATCATGGTAATCATCGTTTTTCCTGTTCCCATCACAATTTTCTCAAAGCACATGTAGCCCAATGTACCCAGTGAAAACGCCGTAATAATGCGAAGATACGTTGTTCCCATCTCCGCGATCACCGTATCCGTTGTCTGTGAATTGATAAACGCCCTGGCAGATGTCAGTTCGAAAAGAAAAATCAGCACAAAATAGCACAGCGTTACAAAGATCGCGTTGCCTGCCGTGCGGCTGGCCTGTTCCCGATCCCCGCGTCCCAGGTTCTTAGCAATCATAGCGTTGATTCCGACGCCTGTTCCAACCCCCAGCGCCATGATCAGCATCTGAATAGGAAACGCCAGCGTTAGCGCATTGACGGCTTTATCGCCCATATTCGCGATCTGCGCCGTGTCCTGAATGCGTGAAACAAAAAAGGTGTCAACAACATTATAGAGCGCCTGCCCCAACATGGAAATCATCATTGGCGCGCCCATATTGAGCAGCAGGCTTTTGACCGGCATTTCTGCCATTTTGTTTCCGCCCATTGGCCTAGCATTACCATTCATTAAAATGCACCCGATTCTCTTCATAACGGCTCTCTCGAGGCAGTGTGATATCCTCTGCCGGATAGCCGAGAGCGATGATCGAATGAGGAATCACCGTATCCGGCAGAGCAAAAAGTTCACGCTGCCGCTGTACCCGATCCATCTGCGGCCATGTACCAAGCCATACGGAACCAATCCCCAACGCATGCGCACAGAGGCAGATATTTTCAGCGGCAATGGCCCCGTCTACAATCCAGTAGTCCTTGGCACGCTGAAAAGCTCGTTCCAAATCCCCGCAGATGAGAATGCCTGCTGCCGCGTCTTTCAGTGGGCGGGCAGGTTTTCCGTTGGCCTCCGCCATTTTTAGCAGCTTATCCTTTTCCGTTACCACTACAAATGCCCAGTCCCTCGCATTGACACAACAAGGGCCGCTCATCGCAGCTTCCAATATCTGATGCAGCTTTTCATTTTCAATAGGCTGATCCGTAAATTGCCGTGTACTGCGGCGGCTAAAAATCATATCGATCGCATCCATGCTTTTATTCCTCCGTATATTGATATTCTTTCTCGTTGATCGGGATCTCCCATGCATGCAGCAAGGCATCCAAAAGATCCGCAAGCTGCTGCTTCTGCTGCTGCGGCAAATCGTCAAAAAGCTTATCTGCATACGACTGCCTGTTCTTGACAGCCTCCATCACCGCCATTTTCCCTTTCTCCGTCAACCCAACATCCACATTTCGCTTATCCTGCTCATTTTTATGACGGTAAATCAATTCTGATTTTTCCATACCATCCAACTGTTCGCTGAGCGTCGCAGAACGGCGCCCAGTCAACTCGATCAGTTCTCGCTGGGTTAACGTACCATACAGGCTTAACAAAATCAAAAGCCTTCCTTGTCCCCGACGTTTTTCCTTAGTCTGCATTAAATAAGAGATCTGGTGCATCATCCCCAGCAAACGCAAATTCAGTTCATTATCCACAGAATTCACCTCACATATATTATTAGGGCCCTAATGATTAGGGTATAACATGGGTTTTGGTATTTTGCAAGGGCCCTAAAGAAAATTTAATGAATTGATGTGTGTCAGATTTTCAATAAGTGTACTATGGGGGTTATAAGGGTTCTCTGGATCCTTGAAAACCCGCTGGTACATTTGGGAGAATGAGACTCCTGAGCGTGCCAGAGGGTTTATGGGTTCTCTGGATTTTTGGAAATTTCTGGTGTGTTTTAAGAAAATGAGGCCCCTTAAGTGTACCAGATTTTATCGTTTTTGCTTGATTTTTCGTGGAGGGACGGACTTCTGGGGAAGGCCGGGCCAAAAATAAGAATATCACTTTTTGTTCTTTTTGATCAGTTTTCTCGCTTTTGCAGCTGACAAAACTCCGCGGATTACGAGTTGCCATAGGATCCTGGGTGCCTGGAAGTGTCTATTGGAGCTTGTGATAATTAGATTCTCGCCGAGTCGGATGTCATGAGTTTTGTAGTTT
>CABUPM010000049.1 GCA_902493345.1 uncultured Eubacteriales bacterium
ATCTGGCACTCTGGAGTGCGCTGCTCATTATCAGCGGCGGAGTTCTGACCGGCACGATAGCTATAAGTAAAAAGAAAAGGCGTTCCGTGAAATAACGGACGGCGGGACAGTCTTTCATGGACTGTCCAGGCTTTTACTCCCTTTTTTAGGCGATACTTGAATTCGTCACAAGAGTATGTTATACTAATACCGATATTAATGGATTGGCTGCACCAAAAGGAGCTCGTAATATTGGAACGGAGGTAATACAATATGAAAAAACGAATACTCAGTAGCCTGCTTACGCTAGGTATGGCACTCTGCTTTGTACTGTCCGGCTTCCCGGTTTTTGCCAGCGATGTCGATGGTACGGAGCTTGATACCGCTTACAACACGGCTGCACAGGAACTGGACGATAACTACGGTTATACCGAGTACGACCTCGGCGCTGTCTGCGTCAGCGAGGGTAATAACGCAGGAACGAGATTCAGGCTATGGTCACCGACAGCGTCGGGCGTCAAGATCAATGTTTACACCAAGGGAACCAACGACGAAGCAGGTGCGTCAAGGGTCGGCACTTTCGCGTTTGAAAAGCTGAACCAAGATGGCAAGTGGACGGGTGTGTGGGAGGTAAGGCTGATCGGCAACTGGAGCAAATACTATTATACCTACAGTGTGACGGATGCGGATACGGGAACGACTGCAGAAATAGCCGATCCGTACAGCCGTCAGCTGAGCCGGGACGGAAAGCGTTCGTATACGGTCGACTTTGATTACTACGAGGCCAAGCCTGATGGATGGGATAATGACAGCCACGTCTATTTTGACAGTGTAAAGGCGCGTTCCGTTTACAGACTTGATGTTGCAGGCTACACCCAATCATCAGGCACGGACATTAGAAATAAGGGAAAATTCCTCGGCCTTACAGAGACAGGAACGACCTATACTGACAATGAAAATAATCTATCGACAGGACTGGACCACATCAAGCAGCTCGGCGTGACCGCAGTGGAGCTTGACGGTGTATTTGATGCGGCGAATGCATTCGCGGTCAATGTGCAATGCGCAACGGATCAGTGGAATGCTGTCAGTGAACTGCGGCAGCTGATAAAAGCACTCCATTCGGAGGGACTGACGGTTATAATCAAGCTGCCTGTAGGTTTTGTTGAGGTAAATAACGGCGCGTTTGATGACGCTGTGCCGAACTATTATTTCCGCCTGAACGAGGCGGGCGAGAAGCTCGATGGTTCGGGCTTCGGCAATGAGCTCGCAAGCGAGCGGTTCATGTACAGAAACTGGCTCATTACCACCCTGCTTGGCTGGGTAAACGAGTACCATGTCGATGGTATCTCCCTTGAGCAGAGCGCGCTTATCGATACCGACACGCTCAGTGCCGCCATCGCAGCGGTGAAAGCCGTCGACGACCGCATAGCCGTCTTTGCTGATGGTGAGTGCAAGGCAGTCAACAGCCACCCAAGCACCGTTTGCACAGGCGAGACGTTTAGACGCGCGACCAGCGCTAACTCTACGTATCTACCGAGCACGCTGATTTATGAAGAGCGCAGCGACAGGTCTCTCTATGCAGAAATCTGCGATGGCTTCGGAGTTTCGAGCGATTTGAGAAACGAGACGGCCGTTAAAAAGGCGAAGCTCGCGGCGGGGCTGCTCGCACTTTCAAAGGGCGTGTTCTACATTGACGCAGGCGATGAAATGTGTGCGGCTGAGCTGGATGAAAGTACTTTTGCATGGGAAAATATCAGCACCTATTTTGAGGTGTTTTCATACTACAGAGGGCTTTTGCAGCTGAGGGCGGCCTTTCCTGAGTTTGCAGACGACGGACTTCCATTCAATCGTGGTAATGTCCTCTCGGCTTCGGACAGTGAAAACAGGCTTGTGACTAGCTCTGATGCGAACGGTTGGAAAGTGGTTTCCGTTTCCTATAATGCTACCGATGAGCGGGCGACAGAATTTGCCGACTGCGCTTTCAGAGATTGGGATATTGTGGTTTCTTCAGGTTTTGCGGGGATTGACAGCCATGATAAGTTGCCGGAATCCGAAAGCAACAACGTCGTGGTTGATGCATATTCACTGAATGTGGCGGTCGACTCGCAGAGCTTTGCTTCGGCGGGCTTCAGCTCGGGTATGGAAACGCTGACGATTGAGTTCATCGATGAAGAAACAAAGGAAAAGATTGCTCCCGATATGGTGCTTACCGGTAAAAGTGGCGAAGGCCTTATCCTCCCGAACGGCGGAGAGCCAAGGCTTGACAACGGTTATGAACTTCACAAAGTAAGTTCATACGAAAATGGCAAATTTGGCGAAGTCACAAAGGTAACGTGTGAATACGGATATATTTTCGACGGAATAAAGGAGGGCGGAGAATACTGCTCACCTGTTGAATTCAAGCTCAAGGGGATCGAGAATGTCATAGGTGTTCAGCTGGACGGCGTGACGCTTACGCCCGTTGACGGGACATATACTTTAACAGGTTCAGGCGAGTGTACCGTGACTGTTGAAACGCAAAACGGCAGTCACATTATAAAGGTGAAGCTGCGCGGCGAACATGCTTATCAATTTATAACAGAGAACGGAACATATTATAAAAAGTGTTCGGCTTGTGGGCATACCACTTCGCCGCAGGCGATACCGAGCGTAGAGATCACTGCGCCTGAACGCGTTTGTGCGGGGCAGGACTGCGTTGTGACCGTTGGTACATTGCCAAGTGGCGTGACGGTCGACGGTGGCTTCTATGAGTTCGAGTTTATGGGCAGCGAAATTGATGTAAACGAGGAAAACGGTGTTTGGAGCGGTACGGTCAGCCACGAGTGGTACCAGCCCGGCGCTGATACGTTCGATATCGGTATCGGATTCAAGACCGCCGATGGCTACTTCTTTACCGTGAAAAAGACGGTTAAGGTGCTCGCGCAGCATACTGGCGGTACAGCGACCTGCACCGAGAAAGCAAAATGCGAGGTTTGCGGCGAAAGCTACGGAGAGCTCGACGCCAACAATCACACTGGCAAGGCCGAGTGGATCAAGGGATCGCAGAGACACGAGAAGAAGTACACCTGCTGCGGTACAGTGATTGTGGCGAGCGAAGCACATGAGTGGTCAGACGGCGTGTGCAGCGAATGCGGATATGCCTGCACGCACACGGACGGAGATAAAAACCATGTCTGCGACTACTGCGGTAAGACGATCTCTGACCATACGGGCGGCAAGGCAACCTGTAAAGATAAAGCAGTATGCGAAGTCTGCGGAAAAGCTTATGGTGAGATCGATGCAAACAATCACACTGATCTCAAACATGTCGATGCAAAGGCAGCAACCAAGGATGCCGAAGGCAATATCGAGTACTGGTACTGTGAAGGATGCAATAAATATTACAGCGATGCTGCTGCGACCAAAGAGATCAAAAAGGCTCACACCATAACGGCTAAACTGCCGGACGATCCGAAGACTCCCCAGACGGGAGACAGCAGCAACATGGTGTTGTGGATCGCTTTGCTGTGCGTTAGTGGCGGCGCTTTGACCGGTGTAATGGTATTGAATAAGAGAAAAAAGCATTCCGTTAAATAATCAAATATCTTCTATGGAAGCATAGCAAATACGGCACAGCGGGTATAAAATCCGCTGTGCCGTATTCTTTTCATGGCGACCGTGATTGCGGCCTGACCCCTTCACTTCGAAAAAAGTACTTGCTTTTTAACAGAATTTTATGTTACAATAATAGCCGTAGAAACAGCCTTGCAGGCATTGAATGCTTGCAAGGCTGTTTTTGCGATTAAAAATGAAACGGAGAAAAGAAAATGCCTCAAACAAAATTTCAAGCGGTTGTTTTTACAGCAATCACTGCCTGGATCATGGTTTACATAATGACCCTTTATAATACCGTACTGGCAAGCGGTTCCTTCACGAATCTTACCTTTTGGCTTGCCTTGAAAGGAATGTGGATTGAATTTATAATTATTTTTCTGTGCGCGTTCTTTATATCAGGGCATATCGCAAGAAAATTTGCGTTTCGTGTAGTGAAGCCGGAAGATCGACCAATCTTTATCATATTTGCAATCCAGATTTTTACCGTTGTGTGTCAGGTTGCACTCGCAAGCGTTTTGGGAGTATATCATGGCTATGGATTTACAGAGCAATTCATTCCCAATTACCTGGTAACCTATTGCCGAAATTTCATTATGGCAATGCCAATTCAGCTGTTTATTGCAGGACCGATTGCAAGAGGACTGTTCAGATGCATATTTAAGCCTGAAAAAGCTGCTGTTAGACAATAAATACCTTAAATGGCTGGAAGAAGAAAGAGGATATCGCAAAAGTTGCTAATGCGACACCCTCTTTTTATGTCATAAAGGGATTCTATTTTAATTTATATTGCTTCCGGATCTGCGGAATCTCTGGCCTGCAACTTATAAGTAGAAGGAGAATAACCAAACTTTTTCTTGAAGAGTTTGCTGAAATAGTAGGGATCGTCATAGCCGACCCGCTTGGCTACTGTCTGGATCGGGAAGTGCCCTTCGCTCAATATCTCACGCGCTTTTTCCATGCGCAGGTTGATCAGATAATTGATCGGCGTGTCGCCAGTGATTTCCTTATAGATTTTGGTGATATAAGTTGTGCTTAAATATGTAGACTTTGCAATCTCTTCAATGGAGATTTTTTTCATATAGTTTTCTTGGAAATAGTTGGTGATTGTCTGTGCGATGGTAGCTTTGTCATAGGTCTCCAGATGGAAATAATCGGAGAGATTGTTGGTGGCCTGGGGAGAGAGCTCCTTCAGGAGAATGATCAGAAACTGCAGAGAGAGCTGCTTGACCATCAGGCACCAGAGAGCTTCTTTCTTTTCCTGTACGCTGATGATATTGTGATAGCAGCTATATAACTCATGAATGTATTTGCGGATAGGAATTACTGAATTGCAGATAGGAATGAAGTTTTTGGGATATCCCTTGATGAACAGATTGTCGATCCCAAGGTAGAAGATCACGCATTCTGTATTGTCTACAGGAATCGAGTGATGGGATACATTCGGGTTGATAATGATCACATCATCCTTTTTGGCAAGGTATTCATGGCCGTCCACTTCAAACATACAATGACCGGATACAACATAATGAATGCTTAGAAAATCATGGACGTGACTGTTAGGACGTAATTTGACAGGCGCTTTATAATGAAAAAGAATTTTCGGGTTGAATTCTTCAGAATCTATCTGAAAGGCGTGCATAATAAACCTTCCTCCATGGATTAAGTATAATATAAATTTATTATAACGGATAACTTTGAAAAAATCCAGTAAAAAGATGGAGAAAAGCAAAAAAAGCAGAAGGGAACAAAAAAGAGCAAGAAAGAAGGAGAAAAAGGGAAGATTGGTTGCGGATTGTACAGGTTTATATTCGAATAAACCATTCCAAATGCAGGGAAGTTCGATATAATAGGCGGTGAAATATCCGGAAAGAGAGGAAGATAAAATGAAGGAAGCGCTCAGATATGTATGGTCCTATATCCGGCAGTATGCGTGGATGTTCGCGCTGGCGCTGCTTTTAACCGTGGCAGTGGCAGGATTGTCCATGGTTTCACCCTATGCAACGGGTAAGATCGTCGGAGAGGTGATTGGAGAAGGTCTGAACGACCGCTTGATAGGATATCTCTGGCTTATGATAGGAGCGGCGGTTTTGATCGCGCTCGTACGGTATACATACCTGTGGATTTTTGAAGATATATCTCAAAAAGTCGTATGCTCGGTGCGGGATGATATCTACCGCAGAATTCAGAAGATGGATTTTCGCTTTTTTGATAAAAATCGGGTAGGAGATCTGATGTCGCGTTTGACGGGCGATATTGAGGCCATTCGTGTGTTCGTCGCATTTGTGGTATATCAGATGGTGATCAATCTGTGTACCTTTGTATTCGCACTGATTATGATGTTCAGAATCAACGTGGTATTTACGCTGATTCTGCTGCTGGTCGCGCCGGTTATCTTTGTTCTGGCAGTGCGGATGGCCAGCAAGATCCGCGGCGCTCATGTGGAGGTGCGGGAGGAGTATTCCAGACTGAATTCCATGGTGCAGGAGAATATCAGCGGAAACCGTGTGGTCAAGGCGTTTGCTAAGGAAGCCTATGAGATTCTGAAATTCGACGCGAGAAACGCTGCCTACAAAGAGGCTAATATTAAGGCGGCAAGAACGCAGGCAAAGTATATTCCGGTCATGGACGCGTTGGCGGTCAGCTTGTCCTTTATCATGATTGCGGTGGGTGGAACCATGTGCCTGACGGGAAATATGAGCATCGAGGATCTTGTCATGATCAACGGATATCTGTGGGCGGTAAATAACCCGCTGCGTATGTTCGGATGGCTGCTGAATGATCTGATGCGTTTTGTCGCAGCCTATGACAAGATGAAGACGATTGCGTTTGTCGAGCCGAGGATCAAGAATCCGGAACATCCGAAGGAGATACAGATGCAGGGAAAAGTAGAATTCCGCGATGTATCCTTCCGGTATGATAAAGAGATGATTTTGAAGAATGTATCGTTTACGGCGCAGCCGGGTCAGAGAATAGCGATTATGGGAGCGACCGGCGCGGGTAAGACAACGATGATGAACCTTATGATGCGGTTCTATGATGTAAGTTCCGGCGGAATTTATATCGATGGCATCAATCTCAAGGATCTGGACAAGTATGCCGTGCGCAAGGAGATCGGCATGACCATGCAGGATGTTTTCCTGTTTTCAGATACAATTGAGGGCAATATAGCATACGGCAATCCCGGAGCGCCCATGGCGGACGTGGAAAAAGCAGCGGAGCTGGCAGGCGCGACAGAATTCATTGAGCAGTTTCCGGATGGCTTTGATACGATTGTAGGAGAACGAGGTGTTGGCTTGTCCGGCGGTCAGAGGCAGAGATTGGCACTGGCGCGGGCATTGTTGGTACATCCTCGGATTCTGATTCTGGATGATACGACTTCCGCACTGGACATGGAGACCGAATTTAAGGTATTTGACGGGTTGAAGAAGCAAAATGACGGTCAGACAATCTTTATCATAGCGCATCGAATCTCTTCGGTAAAGGATGCGGATCAGATTCTGGTGCTGGATCAGGGAGAGATTGCGGAACGCGGAACGCATGAAGAACTGCTGCAGCAAAAAGGAAGATATTATGAGATCTACTGCCAGCAGATGGGAATTGTTATGGAAGGGATGAAGGCAGGAGGTGAGGAGTAATGGCAAGAAATGTATATAATGTGGATGAGACGCTGAAACAGGAATTTAATTTTAAGCATTTGAAGCGTCTGTTCGGATATTTGAAGCCGCATCGAAAGAAACTCCTTTTTGCGCTGTTTTTGATGATTATGGCAAGCTTGGCCAATATCATCATCCCGCTTCTGGTCAAGGAAACGATCGATCATGTAATCCCAGAACAAGACGGAGTGAAGCTGATTTGGATGTGCGTGGCTTTTGCGGCAGTCATCGTCATCAGTGCGATTTGTCTGAAAAAGCGAATTCTGACAGTGAACCAACTGGGACAGACGATTATTGAAACGATGCGTAAGGACCTGTTTGTGCATCTGCAGAAGCTGCCGTTTTCCTTTTATGATGACCGGCCCCATGGTAAGATTATTGTACGTGTGGTTAACTATGTCAACTCCGTAAGCGATCTGCTGTCCGGAAGCCTTGTGAATGTATTGGCGGAAGGATTCAGTCTGATCATCGTCCTGATCATCATGTTCTGTATGGATCCGGTGTTGACGCTGGTGTGTCTGGTGGCGATGCCCATTATGATCTTTGTAGTATTCCGCTTGAAAACCTGGAACCGGGTGGCCTGGCAGCGGGTCAGCAATAAGTCTTCCAATTTGAATGCGTATGTACACGAAAGTCTTGCGGGAATGCGTGTAACGCAGTCCTTTGTGCGGGAGGACTACAATGCGGAGCTGCTGGATAATGTGCAGGATGATTACCGCAAGACATGGATGCGGGCGATTCGGCTGAACAATCTGGTGACGCCTTCTATCGAAATTATTTCCGTACTGGCCAATTGCGCGGTGATTCTTACAGGTGTATCGCTGATGCAGTATTCGGTTAGTGCCGGTACCTTGATCGCTTTTCTGGGATTTACGGGCCGCCTATGGTCCCCGGTAATCAATCTGAGTAATTTTTATAACCAGGTGATTACCAATATGGCTTATTTGGAACGTATCTTTGAGACGATCGATGAGGATCCGAGAATTCAGGATGCGCCGGATGCGGTGGAACTGCCGCAGATTCAAGGCCGTGTGGAGTTTGAGCATGTGACCTTTGAGTATGAAGAGGGAATGCCGATTCTGGAGGACCTGAGCTTTACGGTGGAACCGGGCCAGAGCATCGCGCTGGTAGGTCCGACGGGTGCGGGCAAGACGACGGTGATCAACCTGATCAGCCGATTCTATGATATTCAGAAAGGACGTATTCTGATTGATGGTTACGATATATCGAAGGTAACACTGGCGTCTCTGCGTCAGCAGATGGGCGTGATGCTGCAGGACAGCTTTATCTTCTCGGGAACCATTATGGATAATATTCGATATGGACGCCTGGATGCGACCGACGACGAAGTAATTGAAGCAGCCAAAACGGTTTGCGCGCATGAATTTATCATGGAGATGGAACAGGGCTATCAGACACAGGTCAACGAGCGAGGCAGCCGTTTGTCTGTCGGACAGCGCCAGCTGATCTCTTTTGCGAGAGCACTTCTGGCCAACCCCAAGATTCTGATCCTAGATGAAGCCACCTCCAGTATCGATACGCGAACTGAGCAGGCGCTGCAGAAGGGATTGGAGAACCTGTTGAAGGGCCGTACCTCTTTCGTGATTGCGCACCGTCTCTCTACGATCCGTAAGTCAGATCGAATCATGGTGATCAATCACAGAAACATTGAAGAAGCGGGAACACATGAGGAGCTTATGGCGAAAAAGGGTCATTACTATGATCTGTATACGACGCAGACTCGGTTCATCAGTTAATATAATGGGAGCGAAGTTATGAGAATAGGGATTGGATATGATGTGCATCGGTTGGTGCCGGACCGCAAATTAATTTTGGGCGGTGTGGAGATTCCGCATGAATTGGGATTGTTGGGGCATTCCGATGCGGATGTATTGACACATGCCCTGATGGACGCTTTATTGGGAGCGGTTGGCGCGGGAGATATCGGAAAATTGTTCCCGGACACGGATGCGCAGTATAAGGGGATCAGCAGCATTGTGCTTCTGAAGAAGGTTATGGAGCGAGTGACGCAGGCCGGATACCGGATCGGCAATGTGGATGTGATCGTGATCGCCCAGAAGCCGAAGCTCGGAGGATATTTTCCGCAGATGAAGGAAGTGCTGGCGGAGGCCATGGGCTGCGAACCGGACAGGATCAATCTAAAGGCAACGACAGAGGAACATCTGGGCTTTACAGGCAGAGAAGAAGGAATGGCCGCTGAGGCCGTGTGTCTGCTGGAAGCGAAGCAGTGAAGAAGGACGGGCGCTTGAAAAAGAGCGTCCGTTTTTTATTGAAATTGTACGGAAAAGCGCATCTGCAGAGCTTCCTGCAGGTGAACGGTCAGGATCTTGTCCTCACCGGCGAGATCGGCGATGGTGCGCGCAACCTTGAGAATGCGGTGATAACTGCGTACACTGAGTTGATAGTATTCATAGGCGCTTCGCATCAGATTTTGACCATCGGTATCCAGAGGGCAGAACCGGTCTATCAATTCCGGAGGAATCCGTGAATTATAGGAAAATGGAAGAGCAGCGTATCGAGCGGACTGAAGAGCGTGTGCCTGCTGAATGTGGGATAATAAAGAAGTAAGATCCGTTTCCGCGACAGGGACAAGAGCATCATAGCCGGGAGGATCCATTTTCATTTCGAGATCAATACGATCCAGAAGAGGGCCTCGGATCCGACGCTGATAATTCTGCACTTGAGAGATGGAACAGGTACAGCGGGTGCGGTCGGGATAAAAACCGCAGGGGCAGGGGTTCATACTGGAAACAAGCAGAAAATCGGCCGGAAAAGAAACACTTTGCTGCACACGGCTGATGTTCACCTTCAGATCTTCCAATGGCTGGCGCAGGGCTTCCAGAGAGGAACGGGAGAACTCCGGTAATTCATCCAGAAATAGGATGCCATGATGGGCAAGACTCACTTCGCCAGGATGAATCGGCACTCCGCCGCCGATCAGAGCATAGGGAGAGACGGTATGATGGGGAGAACGAAAGGGCCGATGCGGGAGAATTGGCAGGTTGATGCTGTTATAGATAAAGGCGGTCTCTAAAACTTCGTCAGAAGAAGGCGGTGGGAGAAGCGAGAGAAGCCCTTGCGCCGCCATGGTCTTACCGGTCCCGGGCGGTCCCCAGAGCAGCAGGGAATGGAAACCTGCGGCCGCGATGGATAAAATGCGCAGGGTCAGCGGCTGCCCCTGCAAAGAAGAGAGGGAGCGTATGTCATAGCGGCAGGGAGACAGTCTGCGGTGAGGAGCGGGCGGAATCTGAATGCGTCCGCAAAAATAATCGACAGCTTCCGAGAGCGTGTGAATCCCGATGACATCGATGCCGGAAAGCATAGAAGCTTCCGGTACATTCTCCGCGGGTAGGACGATACGGTCCATTTTTTCCTGAATTGCGCAGCGCGTCATAAGGAGCGCACCGGAAACAGGGCGCAGCTCGCCGTTTAACGAGAGTTCTCCGATCAGCAGAGAATGGGATAAAAGACTGCCTGGACCATAGGGCAGCAGCCCTTCGGCGCAGAGAATACTCATGGCAATCGGAAAGTCGAATCCAGAGCCGACTTTTTTCAGATGTGCCGGAGCGAGATTCACGGTAATGCGGCTGGATGGAAACGTCAGGCCGCTGCTGTGCACGGCAGAACGAATGCGCTCCTTGGATTCACGGACGATATTATCGGGTAAGCCGACAAGATAGAAATACGGCAGGCCATTATATAAAGTAGTCTCTGCCAGAGTAGGAATGCCGAGCATTCCGGAAACGGAACAAGTGTGAATAGAACAGAACATGAGAACCTCCTTTCTGAACGGCAGTGAAATACTGACATCCTATAGAATCGTACAAAAAGGGAAAGTGGCTGGAGAAAAGGGGGAAACTGTGGTTTTTTAAGAAAATAATTTTTTTAAGGAAAAAATTATTTCACGCGGCATGAATCACGAAAACAATTATTATTTTCTGAAAATTTCATTTTAGGGCTGTACATTTCGGAAAGAAGAGGGTATAATGTAAAAATGGATTTTGATCTCACGCAGGGAAATACCCTGCGGTACGGCAGTGGGATACTGACAATTCTAATGTCGTGGAGGTTGAGATCATGTATACGCAAGAAGATTTGTATTGGGTATGGCTGTGTTCACAGGAAGGAATCGGTCCGGCCAAACGGCGGGCACTGCTGGAACAGTGCGGTACGATTGCCGGAATTTATGAAGCGTCCGGTTAAATGTACCGTGAGGCGGGACTGGATGAAGCACAGGCGGCTCAGCTGGAGAACAGTAAGAGGCTTGAAGAATATCAGGAGCGATGCCAGATCTGGAACGAACAGGGAATTCAGATCATGAGCAGGGATCGCCCGGAATATCCGGCAAGCCTGAAAAATGTCTGCCCGCAGGTGGACTTGCTGTTCTTAAAGGGGAATGTGCAGCTTCTCTACTCCAAAAGCATATCTATAGTAGGCTCCAGAAAATGCACTTCTTATGGCGCCGGTGCTGCCCGCTATTTCGCCAAGGGGCTGGGCGGTGCAGGATATACGATTGTCAGCGGACTGGCAAGCGGGATTGATGCGTGCGCGCATAGAGGAGCATTGGAGGACCATAAGAACACGATAGCGGTTCTGGGCTGTGGAATCGACATCTGCTATCCCAAGAACAATTTGCAGCTGTACCAGAGAATTGAGCGATACGGTTTGATTGTGTCGGAATATTTTCCGGGAACACCGCCGCAGCCGGCCTTTTTCCCAATGAGAAACCGCATCATCGCAGCGCTTAGCAGGGCTGTGGTGGTCGTAGAGGCAGCGGAAAAGAGCGGGGCGCTGATCACTGCGGATCAGGCATTGGAAGCCGGCGTGGATGTGTTTGCAGTGCCGGGATCCATATTTGATGCTTCCAGCAGGGGAACCAATCATTTAATCCAGCAGGGAGCTTATCTGGTATGCGATTGGCGCGATATTCTGCAGACATTGGGCGATACGGAAGCGGAGCCGGTACTGCATCGTTTCAGGGATCCGGATCTTCAGAAACTGTGGGAGAGCATAGGCTGGACAGCACAGGATCTGCAGACCTTGATTACGAGGACGGCCATTGGGCCGGAAAAGTTTATGCAGTGCCTGACGGCGCTCGAGATGGCAGGCTATGCGGAGCGGGAAGCCGGAGGAGTTGTGCGAAAAAAAGAATAAGAGGTAGGGAATAGGAATATGGCGAAGAATCTGGTTATCGTAGAGTCTCCGGCCAAGGCGAAAACAATCCAGAAGTTTTTAGGAGCCAATTATGAGGTGCTTGCATCCAACGGACATGTCAGAGATCTGCCCAAAAGTCAGCTGGGGGTGGATATTGAGCATGGATTTGCTCCAAAATATATCACGATCCGTGGTAAAGGCGATCTGGTCAGTCAGCTGAAAAAAGAAGCCAAAAAGGTAGATCATGTATATCTGGCAACGGACCCGGACCGCGAGGGAGAGGCAATTTCATGGCACCTGGCATATGTGTTGGGGCTGCCGGAAAAGGCGACGCAGCGGATTACCTTTAATGAAATTACCAAAGAAGCCGTAAAGAAGTCACTGAAGCAGGCAAGACAGATCGATCAGAATCTGGTGGACGCGCAGCAGGCACGCCGAGTTCTGGACCGTATTGTCGGATATGAGATCAGCCCGGTATTATGGAAGAAGGTCCGTAAGGGCTTAAGTGCCGGAAGAGTGCAGTCGGCAGCGCTGAAGCTATTATGCGACCGTGAGAATGAGATTCAGGACTTTGTCCAGGAAGAGTTTTGGTCCATTGAAGCCCGTTTTGTCAAGAAAAAAGCCAAGGGTGTACTAAGCGCCAGACTGAATCGGGTCAATGGAGAAAAGATTCGGATTGGCAACGAACAGGAATCTGCCGATTGGATCGAAAAGATCCGGCAGGCTGGGGATTTCCTGGTAAAGGACATAAAAAATGGGAAGCGGTCGCGTAAAGCGCCGCTGCCCTTTACAACCAGTACGCTTCAGCAGGAGGCTTCCAAGCGGTTGAATTTTACGCCGCAGAAGACGATGCAGATCGCGCAGCAGCTGTATGAAGGTGTTACGGTGAATGGAAACACGGTCGGACTCATAACCTATCTGAGAACCGATTCCACAAGAATCGCGCAGGAGGCGCACGAGGCGGCGCTGGAGATGATCGCCAGACAGTATGGCCCGCAGTATGTAGGACAGGTTCGGACCGAAAACGGAGGCCGGCGTATACAGGACGCACACGAAGCGATTCGCCCGACCTATGTCAGCTATGCTCCGGTGCAGATTCAAGAGAGCCTGACAAAGGATCAGTTCCGTTTGTACAAGCTGATCTATGAGCGTTTCATTGCCAGCAGAATGGCTCCGGCGCAGTATGATACGATTCAGACGATTCTGGAGAAGGATGGATTTGAATTCATATCTTCCGGTTCCAAACTGTCTTTTGCGGGATTTTTGCAGGTATACAAAGAAGTAGAAGAAGAGCAGGAGCAGTACGAGACGATTGACGGATTAAAACCAGGGGATATGGTGCAGCTGAAAAAGATAGAGGGGCAGCAGCATTTTACACAGCCGCCGGCAAGGTATACAGAAGCAGCACTGGTAAAGGCGTTGGAGGAAAACGGAGTCGGACGCCCCAGTACCTATGCTCCGACTATCTCCACGTTGATTGCCAGAACCTATGTGGCCAAAGAAAAGAAGATGCTGTATGTAACGGAGCTGGGCATGCTGGTCAATCAGATGCTGAGCCAGTATTTTGCTGAGATTGTGGATATTCAGTTTACTGCGTCAATGGAGTCGCAGCTGGATGAGGTAGAAGAAGGTAAGGTGCAGTGGCAGGAAATTCTGGCGGGTTTTTATAAGGGATTTGAACCTCTGGTGGAAAAAGCGTCCAAAGAACTGGAAAAGGTGCAGATTCAGGAAGAGGTAACGGATAAGATCTGCGAGAAGTGCGGACGGAATATGGTGCTGCGGACAGGAAGATTCGGAAAGTTTTATGCCTGTCCTGGTTTCCCGGAATGCCGGAATACCAAACCGTTTCAGGAACTTCTGGATGTCCCGTGCCCGATATGCGGAGCGCCGGTGCAGGTTTGCAAGTCACGCAAAGGAAGAGTGTTTTATGGATGTTCCAGGCATCCGGAGTGCCAGTTTATATCCTGGGATAAGCCGGTAGCGAAGAAATGCCCGCGCTGCGGCGGATATATGGTAGAGAAAAAAGGCAAAAATACACGTTTCGTATGCGCTTCCAAAGAGTGCGGCTACAGCGAAACTGCAGAATGAGAGGAATTGGAACGAATGAGTGAACAATTGCTGAAGAATGTACG
The DNA here is from genome assembly GCA_902493345.1 of uncultured Eubacteriales bacterium. Taxonomy (GTDB): domain Bacteria; phylum Bacillota; class Clostridia; order Lachnospirales; family Bianqueaceae; genus Faecimorpha. The sequence goes on from CABUPM010000049.1 coordinate 14,537, forward strand.
AGTATTCCGTGAGATGGTAAAGCGGGCAGGAGAGAATCCGCTGAACTTTAGAGAAATCGTTGAGAAATGCGGAGAGATGACAGACTCCGACATCCTTCTTGTCTCCAAGAAGGGTAAGGCGCTGCAGGTATACCGTGATCCGGCGCGGCAGAGCGGCCTGGCTCCGGAGTGGGAGCAGGGAGTGACCCTGGATGAGGAAAAGGCGGCTGTTCTGGGCGGATATGTAAAGACGGCCACGAATGCGGATCTGCGGATCTGTGGAGTCGGTTCGGAAGAAAATGCAGGAAACAATCTGCTGCTTCCTCTGGAAACGGAGAAGGGACGCCTGGGTACTTTGATTCTGTGCCGCAGTGACAGAAGCTATGCGGAGGACGAGCTGATATTGGCAGAGATGGCGGCTCTGCTGCTGACCAAGGAGCTGGCGCTTGCGATCTATGAGGAAGATATCCGTGAAAAGAAGAACAATGAGATTGTCCGGGCAGCGATCTCTACTCTGTCCTTCTCTGAATTGGCGGCAATCATCCATATTTTCAATGAACTGGATGGAGAGGAAGGCTTGCTCATCGCGAGCAAGATTGCGGACCGTGTAGGAATAACACGTTCTGTCATTGTCAACGCATTGCGTAAGTTTGAGAGCGCAGGTGTGATTGAGTCCAGATCCCTGGGCATGAAGGGAACCTATATCAGAATTTTGAATCCGGCGCTGCGCGATGAGCTGGCGAAATACAAAAGAGGATTTCAGTAAAAACAAATTTGTTCTGCTCAAGATTCCGCGATAGTTCGAATGTGTGGAATTCAATCGAAGTCAGAAGAGAAAAAAAGAATATGTACCGAAAGAGACAACACCGGAAGAATACGGGAGAATATGGCAGGACTATGCGGAGCATAGGGGGATAAGGGAACGGAATCGACTGGTGGAATGGAATCTGCGTCTGGTATATTATGCGTCTGCCGCTGTAAAGGATCATTTGCCGCAGTGGATCGAATATGAGGAAGTGATCAGCAGCGGTTGTATAGGTCTGATCGAAGCGGTAGAACGCTTTGATCCTGCCGTAGGCGGCACATTTGCGGCATATGCCCTTCCGAGAATCCTGGGCAGCATCTGGAGAGGCATGGAGAAATATACCGGTGTCTCCAGAAGGGCTTTTCAGAAAATGCGCAAAATCAAAAAGGCGGAAGAGATTTTGTATCAGGAAAAAGGCCGAAGACCACTGGATGCAGAGATTATGTCCGCTCTTCAGATGGAAGAAAAAGAATATCAAAGATGGAAAAACAGGACGCCGGAAAGGGCTGCGGAGTCATATGAAGCACTGGAGCTGGCGGCCGAAGAGGACATGGCATCGCAATATGAAGAGGAAGATCTCGTGAGAAGATTGAGAGTAGAGCTGCAGGCATTGGAGCCGGTAAAGCTGTCGCTGATTCAAGATGTCTATTATCGCGAACAGTCATTGCGGTCTGTCAGCACGAGGCAGGGGATCAGCCGCTGGCGCCTGCAAAAGATGCATCATGAGATATTAGAAGAATTGCGAAGAAAAATGCTTTGATTTCAAAAAAATGCTTGATTTATACGCAGATATCTGCTATAATGAATAACGGCCTTTTTGTAAAAAGGCAAATCCACACCTCTCGGGAAGTGTATCTCGGTGTCTCATAAAGTGAGATGGGATGCAGGAAGGACCGCAGAGGGAGGAAAAACAAAATATACGGAGGTAAGGACATGAGTGTTATTTCTATGAAGCAGCTTCTGGAAGCCGGCGTACATTTCGGACATCAGACCAGAAGATGGAACCCCAAGATGGCTCCCTACATTTTTACGGAGCGTAACGGAATCTATATTATCGACCTGCAGAAGACCAGCCGCAAGGTAGATGAGGCTTATGCAGCTGTTAAGGCTGTTGCGGCTGAGGGCGGCAAGGTTCTGTTTGTAGGAACCAAGAAGCAGGCTCAGGAAGCGATGAAGAGCGAAGCTGAGCGCTGCGGAATGTATTATGTAAATAATCGTTGGCTCGGCGGAATGCTGACCAACTTCAAGACGATTCGCAGCCGTATCGATCGTATGATCGAGCTGGAGACGATGGAGTCCGACGGTACATTTGATGTACTGCCCAAGAAGGAAGTTCTGAACCTGAAGGCAGAACTGGACAAGCTGCAGAAGAATCTGGACGGTATCCGCGATATGCATGAGATCCCGGACATGATCTTTGTTGTAGATCCTCGCAAGGAGCACATTGCCATTCAGGAAGCGCATATTCTGGGAATTCCGCTGGTAGGTATCGTTGATACGAACTGCGATCCGGATGAGATCGACTACGTGATTCCTGGTAACGATGACGCGATCCGTGCGGTTAAGCTGATCGCTGCAACAGTTGCGGATGCTGTTATCGAGGCCAATCAGGGAGAGCAGATGAACGAGGCAGAAGAGGCTGCTGAGGAAGCTTCTGAAGCCGAGCAGGAATAATCCCATATCAGAGAGGTGCAATCATGAATATTACAGCAGCAATGGTAAAGGAACTGCGCGAGAAGACTGGCGTAGGCATGATGGATTGTAAGAAGGCTCTGGTAGAGTGCGACGGTAACATGGATGAGGCAGTGGAGTTCCTGCGTAAGAAGGGTATTGCCACAGCAGCCAAGAAGGCCAGCCGTATCGCGGCAGAGGGCCTGGTTGCGGTTGCAATTTCTGAGGATCAGAAGACCGGCGCAGTTGTTGAGGTTAACTCTGAGACAGACTTTGTAGCAAAGAATGAGATGTTCCAGCATTTTGTAGCGGATGTTGCCAGCCAGGCGCTGACGACCAGCGCGGCAGATCTGGATGCGTTTATGGCAGAGACCTGGAAGCAGGATCCCAGCATGACCGTTAAGGATGCTCTGATCGCTAAGGTAGCCGTTATCAATGAGAACCTGCAGATTCGCCGTTTCGCACGCGTAGAGAGCGGCAGCTATGTTGGCTCCTATGTTCATGGCGGCGGCCGTATTGCCGTTCTGGTAAATGTAGAGAGTGAGATCGTAAACGATGCGGTTAAGGAAGCTGCTAAGAATGTCGCGATGCAAGTTGCGGCGTTGAATCCGCAGTATAATAGCCGTGAGGATGTTCCGCAGGAATTCCTGGCGCATGAGACCGCGATTCTGACCGAGCAGGCTGAGAAGGAAAACAGCCAGCAGGCTAAGCCGAAGCCGGCCAATGTGGTTGCCAAGATGGTAGAGGGACGTCTGAACAAGGAGCTCAAGGAGATGTGCCTGCAGGATCAGCTGTACTTCCGTAGTGAAGACGGCAAGCAGACGGTTGGCGCTTATCTGAAGGAAGTATCTAAGGCGGTTGGATGCGAAGTTAAGGTTAAGGCCT
>CABUPM010000050.1 GCA_902493345.1 uncultured Eubacteriales bacterium
AGGCGAGCTTGTTTGAGTGGCAGGTAGGAGAGGGGCTTCTTGTAGTCTGCACCTTCCGTATGAATGAAAGTGATCCAGCGGCGGTTTATTTGCGGGAGCAGATTCTTAGATACGCGGCTTCCGAAACGGCCCCGGCCGGAGAAAAGGTATCTCCGGAGACACTACGGCGTCTGATCCGGGCCAATCGTCGGGTGGAGGCGGATTTTTCCACCGATGAAGGATATGACGCGGCGGGACATGTAAAACCTAAGAGCATTCTGGGGATTTGACAGGATAACAAAAAGAGGAGATGACCCATATCAGGGCCAACTCCTCTTGATTTTATGATTATATTATTTATACAGATTGGAGCTTGCGTATACCGGCTCGCAGGTGACATCGATGCCCAGACGGCGCAGAAGCTGTTCTTCTGTCGTGTCCAGCATACAGGTGGAATGTGCCTGGCAGCCGTTCAGGTGGATCAGCTGATCCAGAGCAAGCTTGGCCTGCTCATTGCCGGCCGCGCACACGCACAGCGCGTTCAGAGTTTCCTCGGCATTCAGCTCGCCGTTGGAGTCGTGCAGAATCTGCGTCTTCAGATGATGGATGGGTTCCAGTACATAGGGAGCCAGCATATGGATACTGTCATCTATACCGGCCAGCGCCTTCAGAGCGTTCAGAAGACAGGCGGATACAGCGCTCATGACCATATTGGCGGAGTGACGCCCGGTAATGATCCGGCCATCTTCCAGTTCAATGGAGACAACCTGACGGAAATCACCCTCCATTCCCTGATGGGCCAGCAGATCGGAACGATCCAGGGCAGGCTGTACAACAGCACGGTCCGTAGGCAGGAGATTGAGCTCGTTCATCAGCAGAGTTACGCGCTCCAGCGTTTCTTCATCGGCAAAGCCTTTTTTATACTCGCAGGCTGTCTTGTAATAACGGCGGATGACCTCCTGACGGGAAGCCTCCTGTACAACCTCGTCGTCGATGATACCGTAACCGATTCGGTTGACGCCCATATCGGTAGGGGATTTGTAGATGGAATCCGTGCCGGTAATGCGCTCAATAATACGCTTCAGTACAGGGAAGGTTTCCAGGTCGCGGTTGTAGTTGACTGCGATCTTACCATAGGCTTCATAATGGAAAGAATCCAGACGGTTGACATCCTTCAGATCGGCTGTCGCCGCCTCATAGGCGATATTCAGCGGATGCTTCAGCGGAATGTTCCATACCGGGAAGGTCTCAAACTTGGAGTAGCTGGCCTTGACGCCACGCTTGTACTCATGGTACAGCTGGCTCAGACAGGTAGCAAGCTTGCCGCTGCCGGGGCCGGGAGCCGTCACGACGACGATCGGACGGGGCGTCTCAATATAGGGATTGGAACCATAGCCCTCGTCACTAACGATCAGGTCAACATCTGTAGGATATCCGGGAGTAGAGTGGTGGGCATAGGTGCGGATTCCGCGGCGTTCCAGCTGTGTCATGAACTGTTTTGCGGCAGGCTGTCCGTCATAACGGGTTACGACAACGCTGTTGACCAGAAGACCGTGATTGGTCAGATTCTCAATCAGGCGGAAGGCTTCGGCGCCATAGGTGATGCCGTAATCGCCGCGCAGCTTATTGCGCTCGATATCCCGCGCGTATACACAGATGATGATCTCAGCCTGATCCTTCAGCTTTTGCAGCAGACGCATCTTGACGTTCTCATCATAGCCGGGTAAAACCCGTTTGGCGTGTAAGTCATTCATCAGCTTACCGCCGAATTCCAGATAGAGCTTATTGCAGTTGTTGACGCGCTCCAGAATGTAGCGTGACTGTTCTGCCAGGTATTTTTCTGAATCAAAACCGATTTTACCCATAAGTATACCTTCTTCTGTTAGTTTTCCTGATCCGGTTCCGGAGCCTTGGCGGGCAGACGCTTGACCAGGGTGTTTTCGATCCGGTGACCGCGGATCTCGGTTACATGGATTGCAAGTCCGGCCAGCTCAATGTCAAACTGCGTACCGTCCTTGGGGATATAGCCGTTGCGTGCCAGAAGCAGCCCGCCGAAAGTATCACATTCTTCTTCATCAAAAGAAACGTTCAGGGCTTCTTCAACATCCTTCAGATCCGCAGAGCCGTGAATCTGCCAGGTGTCCGGCGCAATCGAAACGATATCCGGTTCTTCCTCTTCGTTAAAGTCGCCGACGAGTTCCGCCAGCAGATCGGAGATGGTGATAACGCCCTCCATGCCGCCGTATTCATCTAGGACAATAGCGAATTGGCAGCGCAGCTGTTTCATCTTACGGAACAGCACATCCGCGCGGACGCTCTCGGGAATGAAGAAGGCAGGACGAATCGCCGCCCGGGACACATTTTCCCAGGAACGATCGGTCAGACAGAGATAATCCTGAGTGTTCAGCACACCTACAATGGTGTCGATCGAATCATTGCAGATCGGATACCAGGAGTGCTTGGTCTCACGAATGGTTTTATCCCATTCCTCCAGGGAATCTTCCTTCCAGAGGACGGTAACATCCGGCCGGTGCGTCGCGATATCTTTAACGCTGGTATCGTTGAATTCAAATACGTTGTGGATCAGCTCGCTTTCCTCCGGCTGAATCGTACCCTTACGGCTGCCGGTATCGACCATGAGCTGAATCTCCTCCTCGGTGACTTCCTCATCATCCGCGTTAGGATCGATTCCGCACAGACGCAGCAGAGAGTTGGTCGAGACGGTCAGCAAAGCGACCAGAGGCTTAAAAAGTTTCGAGACAAATGTGATCATTCCGGACATGGCCAGCGCCAGAGAATCCGCGTTTTTCATGGCAATCCGTTTCGGAACGAGTTCGCCGAATACCAGTGAAAAATAAGAGAGAATGATCGTGATCAAAATTACGGAAATGGTGTTAAGCGTAGAAGCAGAGATCGGAACATTCATACCGACCAGCCACTCTGTCAGCAGAGAAGCAAAGCTATCCGCCGCGAACGCACTGCCCAAGAAGCCGGACAGCGTGATAGCCACTTGAATGGTCGCCAAAAAGCGGGCAGGTTGATCGGTTAGCTTGGAGAGACGAAGAGCTCGTTTATCCCCCTGTTCTTTTAAAAATGTGAGTTTTGCGTCGTTGATGGAGATTACAGCGATCTCCGCGCAGGCAAAGACAGCGTTCAGAGCAATCAGTAGTGCCTGAATCAGCAGCTGCCATAATATGTTCATGATGATCCTCCTAAAATGTCGTTTTTTGTCTTACAAAATACAGGCATTTTGGATCATAAACGCAAAAAACATAGCCTGTCCTTAAGAATACGGCGAGCACAGACTATGCAGGGTATAGAAACATGATTCAGAGATCGCAGCGGTATATTACCGTCGCCGTCACTATCGTCCATGGATGATCCTTTCTTCCTCTAAAAAAATAAAGGAATATTTATTAATAAACGCTCCATTTAATATAAAATCAAATGAAGCGTTTAACGGAGAAGAAGGGATTTGAACCCTTGCATCGCTATTAACGATCTACTCCCTTTCCAGGGGAGCCCCTTCAGCCACTTGGGTACTTCTCCAAGAAACCTACCAAAAACAGGTATTTAGATATTGAACGGAAAGGGTGGGATTCGAACCCACGACACCTTACGGTGTACTGGATTTCGAGGCCAGCTCCTTCGACCGCTCGGACACCTCTCCAGGTGGATCATGTCTGCTAACGCAGAACACGCATATTATTATACTAAGAACTACGGCAAATGTCAAGCGTTTTTTCGAAAAATATTTCAAAAGGAGTCTACAAGTAAAATTTTCTTACTTTCTCTTGCATAAAGAAATCAGATGTGACATAATATAAGTAAGAAAATCTTACTTGTGAATGGAGCGATTTTATGAATACTCAGGTTTTGACAGTTTCGTCTAAAGGGCAGATTTCCTTACCCATTGCGATCCGAAAACGATTGTCAATCGATCCCGGCGACAAGCTAGTGGCATACACTTCTGGAGATGTTATCATGCTGAAAACTTTGAAGCTGCCAACGGCAGAGGAATTTGAAGCCTCTCTTGATGAAGCGCAGAAATGGGCATCTTCGGTTGGATATAAGGAAGAAGATGTAAATGATAGCAGAAGCAGAATATAAAGTTCTGCGGGAAAGGAAGCGGTAAACCATGTGCTTGGAAATTTCTCACGATCCACGTCAATTGGAGTTATGGGAGAAAATAAAGCCCTATTTAGGAGGCAAGGAGGGCAAGTTGCATCTCAGAGAGGATGCTCCGCAAGATGTTGTAGAGGCTGAAAAGGAACTCCATAGGTTAGCATGGGAGGACCTGAGTCAGTAAACCACGATGAATGAATCACCGTGGTTTTTTTATGCCATTTATTTTAGGAGGTGTTGCGCTGGGGAGGGATAGTGATGGAAGCAGCCAGAAAAGGGCGCCAGACTCCCACACAGTCAGTCACGCTGCCATATACGAAGACACACGGACAGGAAGCGGTTGATCTGTACAATCGAACAGGACGCATCGCACAGAAGTGGCAGGGGACTGCTCCAGAAGAAGGCTTTCCACTACTTCTAAGTTTTTGAAGAAATGTTGAGGAAGAAGTTAGTACATATCAATAACCTGACGGTTTATTTTACTTCTACCATGCTTTTTATATCATCTAGCGGAATCCCATAAAATACTACACATGTATCTATTTCCACCTCTTCTTTTCCAGATTCTGTATCAAATTCAGATTCCGTATTTGTAAATTTACCCTTGAAATGTTTTCCGTTCATGGCAGTCACTATAACTTGCTTGCCTAACATTCCTTTTATGCTGTCGTACGTCAAAATAATCACTCCTTTTTGCTTGGATAGTCTGGTACAATATAGATCACATCTTGCACATAATGTACATTTCTGCGCGAAATCTATTTTCATCATATCATATTCCATTTCGTAAGTCCATCCTTTTGTCCATGTGTTCTGCCTTTGCTCAAATTTCAAACGAAATTAAGAATGCCGACACTTGAATTCAGCGGTATGCTCATGTATAATAGAAGGTGCGGTTTATAGAACGCTTAGAAATATAAAAACGGAGGTTGGGCATGGCACTGGAGGTTAAGGAATTATGGAAACGGTACGGGGACAGAACCGTGGTGGATCATATCAGTTTTACATTGGAAAAGCCGGGCGTCTATGCACTCCTTGGACGCAATGGCGCGGGTAAGACGACGACGATTCGTATGATTCTGGGGATGCTCGCAAGCGATGGCGGCGAGGTCCTGTGGAATGGCAAACCGATGGCAGACGCGGGTCTGACGATCGGATATCTGGCAGAAGAGCGGGGCTTGTACCCGAAATATACATTGATGGATCAGCTCCTCTATTTTGCGGCGCTGAAGGGTGTTGGCAAGGCAGAAGCGCAGAAGCGTATCCGCTATTGGGCGGAGCGTCTGGAGGTGGAGGAATACCTGTATCCTATGTACAAGGGACGCAGAACGCATTCCAAGATCGCGGATCAGCTCTCCAAGGGCAATCAGCAGAAGATTCAGCTTATGGCGGCTTTACTGGCCGATCCGGAGTTCATCATTCTGGACGAGCCTCTGAGCGGCCTGGATCCGGTCAACGCGGATCTTTTCAAATCGATCATCCGGGAAGAGATCCAAAAGGAAAAGTATCTGATCATGTCCAGCCATCAGATGAGTGTGATCGAGGAGTTCTGCGAGGACATCACGATTTTGAACCGCGGCCGAGCGGTATTGCAGGGGAATCTCAATGAGATCAAGAAGAGCTACGGCCGTGTCAATATGATTGTAAAATGCGAAGAGGATATACAGCCGCTGATTCAGGAAGCAGGGCTTCAGGTGATCAACGCGACGCCCGATGGAGATTCGATTCGGGTACGGGACGAGGCGCAGGCCAAAGAATTCCTGACACGTCTGCTTGCGGCTGGAATGTCGGTGGTTCGTTATGAGCTTCGGGAGCCCTCTCTGCATGAGCTTTTTGTGGAAAAAACAGGGGGCGCGGCGGATGAAAACAAGTAGAATCCATGGATGGCAGGCCGTATATCGGTTTTCACTGAAGCAGCATCTGAAGGGGATGCCGTTTCAGGTGATGACGACATTGGTCTGTGTCCTTCTGATTTTGGTTCTTCCAGTCGTATACTGGATGACACAGACGGTGGAACAGACATCGGCGACCAATGTGAAAAAGCTCTATATAATAGATGAAACAGGGATGAATCTGGATTATCTGGGGTTTGCGTCCGGAGAATACCGGGAGCTTCAGATCATACAGGATACGCGTAATGTGCAGGAAGTGACGGAAAAGCTCCAGAAGCTGAGCGGCAAGGAGAAGACGGCTCTGGCACAGATCCGTTTTCAGGACGGGACGCTGCAGGTCAATATGTACTATGGAGTCGGAAGCTCGTTGGGGGAAGTAGATTTGTCCGCTATGGGCAATGCGCTCTTGCAGTATTACCGGGACCAGGCAGTGCAGCAAAAGACAACCGGAGAGCAGAAGGAGATTCTGGAGCGTTCTGTCAGTGTCAACACGCAGAAGCTTCGGGAAAACATGCTGCCGGAGACGACGGGCAGAGTCAACGGAATCGAATATGCCGTGATTATGGTGATCTCCTGCCTGGCTATGATGTTTGTCGCTATCTCCGGAGAGGGGATTGCCTCATCGATTGTGACGGAAAAATCCTCCAAGATCACAGAGTACCTGCTTACCTCCGTCAAGCCGCTGGCGTTGATCGTAGGTAAGGTGCTGTCTGTACTGACGGCTGTTTTCTTTCAGTTTGTGTTAATGGCGGCATCGCTTGCGGCCTCCTGGGGGATCGTCCGGCTCATGGGGGACGAGACTCTGAGCCTCAGCGCGGTTCTTGGCGGAATGACAGGAGATATTCAGGTACAGCCGCTGGGTGTGATCGGCGCGGTCCTCTTCTTTGCGTTGGGCCTGTTGCTGTACGGCATGATGGCAGGTGTGGTCGGCGCCAGTGTGAGCCGGGTCGAGGAGACATCGGAGGGACTGAAGTTCTATAATATTCTTCTGATTGGCTGTTCGATTCTGGGTGTGACGGCGGCAAGACTGGGCGCGGCAGGAGAGTACAGAGCGCTGGTGGCGGTCGCGGTCCTATGCCCGTTTTCCTCGCCCTTTATCGTTCCAGCATATCTGGCGTTGGGAAAGCTCTCCGCCGGGATGCTGATCTGTTCGGTCGTACTATTGATTCTGACCGTGGTGGCTGCCGCGTATTTCGTTGCGGGAGTCTATGAGATACTGATCTTTTACCGGGGATCCCATGTCAAGATGAAGAACCTGTGGAAGATGGTTATCGGAAGGAGGGGAGAGCGATGATAGAAAAAAAGCGCCCCTTTGCCGGAGGATGTAAAGTATTTCGTTTTACCCTGACGCAGACGCTGAAAACCACCAGGATCCGTTTGGTGACAGCGATTTTTGCGCTGATTCTCTTTGCCGGAGGGATGGCGCTCAACATCATACTGGCTTTGTCGCAGGGCTCATCTCCCATACAGAACCTATATGTGGTCAATACCAGCGATCTGGAGGGAAGCTTTGCGGAGCTTCAGGATAGCCGCCGTTTTGCGGACATACAGGTGCGGGAGGATTCCAGAAACAGGCAGGAACTGATGGAGGCCTTGCAGGAAACCGATTGTGACGTGGCTGTATTTTTAAGCCAGGATGCGGATGGGTATCGGATTGAGGTGGTACTGCCTGTGGGGACTCGCCTGCTGAAAGCGGAAGGAGAGGAGCTCTCCGAAGAGCTTCAGCGCTGTGTGGAGAACTATAAATCAAAAAAAGCGCAGGTAGATTCACAGCTCTATAACAAGATCTCGGCGCAGGGCGTAAGCCAGGTGATTGCGGTAGGGAAAAACGCGCAGGGCAGCGGCGAGCTGCAGATGAAGATCCTTTTACCGCTTCTGGTGGGGACAGTTCTCTACGGAATGGTGATGCTGTACGGCCAGACGATCGCGAAGACGATTGTTGCGGAAAAGACCTCCAAGCTGATGGAGACGCTTCTCACATATATTCAGCCCTATGCGCTGGTTGCGGGTAAGGTCAGCGCGATGGTTGTGATTGCGTTAGCACAGCTTACAGTCTGGGTTCTGAGTATCCTGTTGGGACTTTGGATCGGTGACTGGATCGGCGATATATTGAATCCGGAGTATGTCAACGGCATGATGCTGGCGCTGCGTCATATCCAGGAGAGCGGAGGACTGTCGGCGCTCTCAGTCGGGGGAGTCATTTTCTCCATAATAACCTTATGTCTCGGCTTCTTTATGTATTCCGTGATCGCGGGACTCCTCAACTCATTTGCAGGCAAGCCGGAGGATCTGTCCAATACGATGGGGATCTTTATCACGATCAGTCTCATCTCATGGTTGTTTGCCTGCGGTGTTCCTATCTATGCCGCACTGCGTGGCGCGAGCGCAGCCGTGCTGATCTACTATATCCCCTTTACAGCCGCTTTTTGCCTGCCCGCTGGAATCCTTGTGGGCAATGTGACTGTTTGGGGGGCACTCCTTTCAACGGTTTTGATGGTGGCGGCGACGCTCCTGTTTATCTATCTGACAGGTAAGGTGTACCGGGATCGAGTGTTCTATCGAGGCGCTTCACCGTTCGGAATTCTGACCAAAAATCATTAAAGTATAACAAGACCCCAGAAGATCAGGAGAGATCTTCTGGGGTTGTGATTTTTATATTGCTGTACGAGCCGGAACACAGATGCACACGATGCGCCGTGTATTTTTCGACGACCTGACCATCGTCAGTACAGGCAGAATCTCCGTGGGCCTCGGCTGCCCTATGGGCGGACAATAGCAGACGGCGTTCAAAGACCTGCGGAGTCTGTACATTCCACAGAGACTTTCGTTCTGGAGTCTCTGTGACAAATCCGTCGGCATCGACACGCTTGATGGTATCCTTACAGGGGACGGCCATCAGAGAGGCACCGTACAGTATAGCATCGTCCAGAACGTGTTCCAGGTCATCTATTGTCAGATAGGGCCTGGCGGCATCATGCACAGCCACATAGTCACAGCTTTCCGGCAGCGCGGTAAGACCGGCCAGAACGGAGGCTTGCCGTGTTTTGCCGCCGGGGAGGATCTTTTGAACCTTATGAAATCCTTCCCGACAGAGAATCTGCTGACACTGAAGGATATCTTCCGAGCCGGTAACCAATACGATTCCGTAAATTCTCGGACAGCGCTCAAAGATTTCTAGGCTATGCGCCAGGATTTCACGGCCGTCCGAGAGTGTCAGAAATTGTTTTTTTATGGGCGCTCCCATCCGGCTTCCGGAACCGGCCGCCGGAATTACCGCCCAGATTTCCGGCTCATTCATGGCATTTTGCGCTCTGAATACACAGCACGCCGTAGCCTTCCAGAGAATAGCTGCCCTGAATGGTCTTCCCGCTTAAGAGGTCTGTCCCCTGCGGGAGGTTTTCCAACAGAACAGGACCTTCGTTAAAGTTCAAAAGGAAGGTATATCTGTAGCATTCATCTTCCCGCACATGGCGTTCCACATTCTCCGGAAGCGCGGCGCAGGGCAGATGAAGGGCGGACGCCGTATCCTGGTACAGATCCTTAAGGTAGGCATCCTCTGTCCGGGCCGCAATATAGATGGCGGTACCCTTTCCGTACTTGTGCCGGGTTACGGCAGGGCGTCCGGCATAGAAATCTTCTTCATAGGAGGCCAGAATCTCGCAGTCTGTGGGATGGATTAATTCACAATAATCCCGCACTTCATAGTGTTTGCCGTGACTTAAGATCCGATTGCGGTCCTCTGGATAGAGAGAATCGATCTCTTCGTTCCAGATACCGAATACCTCCTGCAGTCCTGCTCCCGGCAGTCCTCCCAGGTGAGTCAGAAGCGTATCGCCCGCGTAAGCGAGAAGATAAGAAGCGATGACCGTTCCGCCTTCCGCGACAAATTGACGCAGCTTTTCGCCCAGAGCCTCGTTGACCATATAGAGCATCGGAAGGATCAGAAGCTTATATCCCTCAAAAGAATCTTCCGAAGAGATCACGTCCAGATCAGCTCCGGTTCGTGTAAACGCTTCGTAATGCGCATAGGCGGTGTCAATCATCTGCTTATGCTCGCTCAGCCCGGAGATCAGGGAGACAGCCCAGCGATTGGGGGTGTCCATGATCATAGTGGCCTGCGCGTGGATGCGGGAGCCCGCGACGGGCTGAAGCCGCTTCAGATCCTGACCCAGTTGGGCAACCTCGTGGTAGATCCGGGTGTCAGAAGTGCCTTTGTGGTCGATCACCGCACCGTGATACTGTTCAAAGCTGCCGCGGCATTTCCGAATCTGAAAATACTGCACGGTATCCGAACCGCAGGCGACAGCATGAAGGGATGAGAGACGATGAACACCGGGACGGCGCAATTTGTTGTAGGGTTGCCAGTTGACCAATCCGGGCGCGCTCTCCATCAGCATAAAGGGCTTGCCGCCTGCGTAGGCGCGCATTTGTGCGTGAGTAAAGGCAGCGACGGCAGCTGTGTGCCCCATGGTCTCCGTGGGACGGTGCCAGAAAGGATAACTGTCCCAACTGATTACGTCCAGACCTTCCTTCATCTCGTGATAATCCAGCCCCTCCGACAGATGAAAGTTGGTCGTGACCGGAACCTTCGGCGTATACTGGCGCAGCGGAGTGATCTCCGCCATCATAAAATCATGGGTGTTCCATGTAGTAAAGCGTTTCCAGTCCAGACGCATGGCCGCCATGGAATGCTCGCCGTTCTCAAAGGGCGGTTCGATCTCGTCAAAAGAGGTATAGGTATGGCTCCAGAAGGCAGACCACCAAGCCTGATTCAAAGCGTCCAGCGTATGATACTTGCGGCGAAGATATTCCTGAAAACGTTTTGTACATAAGGGACAATAGCATTCACCGCCGTATTCGTTGGAAACATGCCACAGGATCAGTCCAGGATGATTCTGATAACGCTGTGCCAGTACCGTATTGATCTGACGGACCTTTTCACGGTAGGCCGGAGAAGAGGGACAATGATTGTGACGGCCGCCATGGTGATTGCGGTTTCCGGAAGAGGAGACGCGCATGGCATCCGGATACTTCCGGTCCAGCCAGGCGGGACGGGCACCGGAGGGTGTAGCCAGAATGGTATAGATTCCATTCTGATACAGGGTATCCATCCGTTCATCCAGCCAATCCAGCGTGTAAACACCTTCTTCCGGCTCCAGAGCCGACCAGGCAAAGATTCCCATGGATACGCAGTTGATTCCGGCTTCTTTCATCAGTCGGACATCCGCGTCCAGAACCTCCGGATACTGCAGCCATTGATCCGGATTGTAGTCCCCGCCGTGTAAAAGGGCGGGGACTGCGTCAAACAGAAATTGTTGTGTCATGATATTCTCCTGAGATTACGGCAGAGGCAGGATATCTTCCCACTCTACCTTCCATTCCTTGGGGAAACCGGGCGTCTTTTCGGTACAGCCGTCCCATCCGGCACACATCAGACCTACAGCCAACAGCAGCGCGCCGTTGCCGGGGAGGTAGCAGGGGATATCGGGACGGTCTGCCTGACGGTTATGACCGTTATTGAGATATACATTTTTAGAGGAATCATAGAGCAGGCAATCGATCGCGGTTTCAGGAAGCCCGAGACGGGTGGCGCACATGGCCAGCATGGGGAAGTCCCAGCCCCAGATCTCGGTCATTCTCCAACCGCCGTGTATAACCTTCATCAGCGTATTCTTCATGATCTCCGGATCGATCTTGTGTCCGGGCAGCATACCGTAGGCCGCGACCATGGACGGATGATCACGATTAAAGAGCTCTGTATAGGTGTCAGGGCAATTCTCGTGCGCCAGATACAGATCGTCCTTGACAGGAGCCGGAGCCATATGAGCGGCAATATATTTCCAATCTTCGTTTTCAGGCTCGCCCAGACGCTGAAGCCACAGATTGGCGGTGTTCAGACCATAAGCCCAGTATTCCAGCTCATACGGAGGATTCATAACAATGTGGGCATTGTGGTTTTCCTGAGAAGGAATCATACCGGGACCGAGCATATAGCACTGACGGTTCTCGTCCCAACGGGCGTAATCGGCCATGAATTCCGCGGTCTGCATCACGATTTCACGGTAGCACTGCAGAACCTCGCGGCAGGGATGGGCGCGGTAGACGAGTTCAGCGTAGTAGAGCGGATGAGGCTGCTGCCAGATCAGAAGCGGCCCGATACCGGAAGGACTGTCCACACCGCTGCGGTCCGTCATCTTGGGCCAGCGAGCGCCCTTGTAGCCCTGGCTTTCCGCCAGCTCCCGCGCCTTGGGCAGGATGGACTGATAGTACCACAGACTGCGCTCCAGAAGCTCAGAACGTCCCCAGCTGGCAAAATGCGCGGCATGCCAGTAATGCATTTCCATGTGGAATTTTCCAAACCAACTGTTCATGGTCAGGCCGGTTTCCTGCGGAGGCAGGGTACCGGCACAGTTCACGGCAGTCAGATACTGGGAGAGGATGATGCGGCGCATAAGCTCATGTCCGCGGTTCCCGCCGTTTTCAATCTGTACAAAACCGCCGTGGCTCCAATGCTCTTCCCAATGCTTCTGACAATCCCGCAGAACGTCTTCAGCAGACGGAATCGTCTCGGGCGCCGGACGTTCGGAGAAGAGCAGCTGAACCTGCAAAACATCCTTGCTGCTGGCGATTCGGAAGTGATGCGGTCCCTCCTGAGAGAAGGAGACGCCGTCTCCGGCAAGGAGTGTAACAAAATACCGGTCGTCATCGATCATCCGCAGAATTTCCATACGGTTATCATGCTGACGGGTGATGACGCTCCGGTGCGTATCCGCGGCGTCCCAGTTGGCGCCGGTACGGCTGGCGGCAGGCGCCGGAAAGTCCAGAGAGAGTGTCAGGCCCTGTGTCAGGAGCTCGGAACGAACCGTTACTGTCAATAGATCCAACGAAGGATGTACATAGCTAAGCGTATCTACGGACTGTCCACGATACGTGAAACGGCTGGTCAGAGTGCCTTCCCAGAGAGAAAGCTTTTGCTCAGGGTTAACGATCTCCTGACGGTCCGGAATCGGATGCGCGCCGGGAAAAGCAAAGGCAAGACGTCCCATATGGAACTTATGGGGATTCTGGCGCAGCCAGTTGTACGCTTCCTTCTGGTATCCGGGACGAGTCGTATAAGGAACATCCCGCTTTCCATTGGAATATAGAGTGCGGGCCAGTTTGTGATAATCAAATTGATGCTCATCCTCACGGTAGGGGGTCGTATGCCATCCCCACTGTGCCTGTGTCAGCAGAGGAATTCCAGCTTCATGGAAGCTGTCAAAGGTTTGCAGGCCGGTAATGTCCGCGGTAAAAGCGAATTCGCCGTTGCCCACCGTAAAAGGGGAGTAGGCATCCCAGGTCGTATTGACCGGAGAATACTGCTCGACTACGGCCTTACGGTTAATTTTTGCCATATAAAATTCATCCTTTCTGTAAATGCTTTCAATTGCTAACTGTAATTATAACAAAATGTCGGGGAAAGGTAAAGGGAAAAAAGAAAAAAGTAAGGCCGGGGCTTGTCAAATTCAGGCGTTTGCGGTATGATAAAAAATAAGAAAGAACACATAAAATATGGAGGTTGGACATGGGAAAATATCCGGAGAAAAAGGTTAACAATCAGTGGTACAAGAAGGTCTCAGACAGTGTGATGGCGCGTAATCCCCTCCTGAACAAGGTGTGGGCGTACGAATACGGTGTGATCTGGAATGGTATGGAAGGCGTATGGCGTCTCACAAGGGAGCAGAAGTATTTTGATTACATTAAAAATAGTGTAGACAGCTTCATGAATGAAGATGGTACACAGATCCGCGGTTATAAGCGGGAAGCCTACAATGTGGATCTGGTTAATAACGGCAAGCAGATTCTGATGCTCTATGCCGAAACCGGGGAAGAAAAATATAAGACAGCAGCCGACATGCTGCGGGATCAGTTCCGTGAACAGCCCAGAACCTCGGAGGGCGGCTTCTGGCATAAGCAGATCTATCCCTGGCAGATGTGGCTGGATGGAATCTATATGGCGTCTCCTTTCCTGGCAAGATACGGCGCGATGTTCCACGAGCCTGAGCTTCTGGATGATGTGGCCAATCAGGTCAAAACCGTGTATAAGCATACAGTGGATCCGGCGACAGGACTTTGTTATCACGCCTGGGATGAAAAGCATGAACAGTTCTGGTGCAATCCGGCGACCGGCTGTTCCCCACATTTCTGGGGCCGCGCGATGGGATGGTATATGGCCGCGATCGTGGATATTCTGGATTACCTGCCGGAGGAGCATAAGGACCGTCCGGAGATCATCCGGATCTTTAATCAATGCACGGAAGCGCTTTTCCGAGTGCAGGATCCGGAGAGGCTCTGCTGGTATCAGGTACTGGATCAGGGGGACCGTCCGGGCAATTATATCGAAGCGTCCGCATCCTGCATGTATGTATATGCGTTTGCCAAGGCACTGCGCAAGGGATATCTGCCGGATTCCTATAAGGAGCGAGTGAAAGAGACTTACGCGGCATTGATCCGTGAATTTGTCGAGGAGACACGGGACGGCCTGGTCAATGTCAATAAGATCGTACAGGTCTCCGGACTCGGCGGAGCGGGCAAGAGGGACGGTTCCTTTGCGTATTATATGAGCGAGCCAATTGTTGCAAATGACGGTAAGGGTGTAGGAGCCTTTATCGGGGCCAGTCTGGAAGTGGAAGAACTGATGGAGAGGTAAATACTATGGAAAAAACGAGAATCGGAATCGTCGGAACCGGTTGGAGAGCAGGTTTCTTCTTAAGAGCGGCCAAGATGCTGCCGGAGCTCTTTGAAGTCGTGGGTATCGCGTATCACTCGGAGTCCAGCCGTGAGAAAGCGGCGCAGTGGGGTTATCCGGTGTTTGATTCGTATGTGAAGCTGGCGCAGGAGGCCAAGCCGGACTATATGATCGTTTCGGTTTCCCGCAAGGGCGGCGCTGCCAGAGGTATCGTGGAAGAGTTGGCACAGCTCGGAATGCCGGTATTGATGGAAACTCCGCCGGCAGATACATTGGAGAATCTGATCGATTTTTACAAAAAGTGCGCTACAGCCAAAATTCAGGTAGCGGAGCAGTATCAGTTCCAGCCGATGATCGCGGCCAGAATCGCGGTGGCGAATTCCGGACAGCTGGGCAATGTCTACCAGAGCCGGTATCAGCTGCCCAATGGGTATCATTCTATCAGCGTACATCGTAAAACCCTGGGGGTCGGTATGGCACTGCCCAAGGTATGGGGAACGCAGTATGAGCATGACCGGATGAGTGCGCCCGGCCGCGGCGGAGACCCTGAGGCCGAAGAGATGGTGCATGTGAAGCAGATGGTATTCCATCTGGATTATGGTGACAAGCAGGCCTTCAATGATCTGGAAGGGGATCAGTGCCGGGCATGGATCCGCAAGGAGCACTACAATATTCGCGGCGACCGCGGAGAAGTTTATGATGATGACGTATATTATATGGAAGAATACCTGACGCCGGTCCATTACCGCCTGGAACGGATGATGACCGGAGCGGGAACCAACCTGGAGGGAGAGTTCCTGCGGGGCGTCCGTGGTCAGGAGGGATGGGTATATCTGAATCCCTTTATGCCGGCGAGAATGTTTGATGATGAAATCGCTGTTGCGACCTGCATGGTCAAGATGGCAGAATATGTGCAGGGTGGAGAAGCCTTCTACAGTCTGGCGGAGGCGATGCAGGACCGATATCTTGCGCTCCTGACCGTACAGTCAGCTCAGGAAGGACGTGTTCTTCAGGCAGAAAAACAGATATGGATGGAGGAAGCATGATGATACTGATTCAACACGGTATGGTGTATACCATGGAAGATGCGCCGATGCTGGCGGATGTCCTGGTAGAAGACGGCAAGATTCTTCAAGTGGCAGCGGAGATTTTCCCACAGCCGGAATGGACGGTAAT
The DNA here is from genome assembly GCA_902493345.1 of uncultured Eubacteriales bacterium. Classification (GTDB taxonomy): domain Bacteria; phylum Bacillota; class Clostridia; order Lachnospirales; family Bianqueaceae; genus Faecimorpha. Next base: position 15,901 of record CABUPM010000050.1, read on the forward strand.
CGATGCTTCTGGTAAGAATGTATATCCGGGATTTATTGACGCGCATTGTCACCTGGGCATGATCGAAGAGGCGATCGGCTTTGAAGGCAATGACAGCAATGAAGCCACGGATCCGATTACGCCGCAGCTGCGCGCGATCGATGGATTCAATCCGATGGACCGCGCTGTGGAAGAGGCGAAAAACGCGGGCATTACAGCAGTAGCCACCGGCCCGGGATCGGCCAATGTGATCGGCGGTCAGTTTGCTGTACTCAAAACCTGCGGCAAGCGGGTGGACAACATGATCGTCAAGGCTCCTCTGGCGATGAAGATCGCTCTTGGAGAGAACCCCAAGCGGGTTTATAACAGTAAGCAGCGTTCTCCTATGACACGTATGGCGACGGCGGCCTTGCTGCGCCAGACTCTGACAGAAGCGAACAATTACATGCATAAAAAAGAAAAGGATCCGGAGACACCGGTAGATTTTAAGCTGGAGCCTCTGATTCCTGTCCTGAAGCGGGAGATCCCGCTCAAAGCTCACGCGCATCGTGCCGATGATATCTTTACGGCGCTTCGGATCGCCAAGGAGTTTAACGTCCGGATTACATTGGACCATTGCACCGAGGGGCATCTGATTGCACAGGAATTGGCCAATGACAATGTCAAAGCGATTGTCGGACCTTCCTTCGGCAGCCGTTCCAAATTTGAACTGACCAATAAGACCTTCGATACGCCCAAGGCACTCTATGAGGCGGGAATTCCTTTTGCGATCATGACTGATCATCCGGTGATCCCCTGTCAGTATCTGCCGCTATGCGCTGCGCTCTCCCATAGGGCTGGTCTGCCTGCCATAGAAGCGCTTAAGGCCATCACGATCCGTGCCGCAGAGATTCTGGAACTTGACGACCGGATGGGATCGCTGGAGACGGGAAAGGATGCCAATATCGCTATTTACGAGGGAGATCCTATGGAGGATATGACCGCGCGCTGCGTAATGACGCTGATCGATGGACAGATCGTCTATAACGGAATGGAGTAAGACATGGCAGTTCAGTTTCATAATGATTGGCAGGAGCTTTTACTGCCGGAATTTCAGAAGGAATATTATCTGCGGCTTCGTGAATTCCTGAAGCAGGAGTACCGGACCCGCACGATTTATCCGGATATGTATGACATCTTCAACGCGATGCACTTTACGCCGTATCATGAGGTCAAGGTTGTTATATTGGGACAGGATCCCTACCATGGACCCGGACAGGCACACGGGCTTAGCTTTTCAGTTAAGCCCGGCATTGACGTGCCTCCTTCGCTGAAAAATATCTATCAGGAGCTGGCGGATGATCTGGGACTTAAGATTCCCCATACCGGTTACCTGAAAAAGTGGACGGATCAGGGAGTACTGCTGTTGAATGCGGTTCTGACGGTACGGGCAGGGATTGCCAATTCGCACCGCGGTATGGGATGGGAGTACTTTACGGACCATATCATTGAATTACTAAACGAACGCAGTCAGCCGGTCGTCTTTATGCTGTGGGGACGCAATGCAAGAGAAAAGAAGGCGCTGATCACCAATCCGCAGCATCTGATTCTGGAAGCACCGCATCCCAGTCCCTTGTCCGCCTATCATGGATTCTTTGGATGCCGACATTTTTCCAAAGCCAACGACTTCTTACAGAGGCATGGTATGGAGCCGGTAGACTGGCAGATTGAGGATGTGTAACTTTTTCTCAAAAAAGTGAAAAAGGTGTTGACAAGGGTCGACAAGGTGTGATATACTAACGCTCGTGCTCGTGAGACGGAAACGCCTCAGAGCTAGTCAAAAAACTTTTTCTTCAAAAAAAGAAAAAAGGTGTTGACAAAGACAAGAAG
>CABUPM010000051.1 GCA_902493345.1 uncultured Eubacteriales bacterium
GAAAAAAGTAGACACCCACACTTTTGTGAGTGTCTACTTTCATTTTACAGGTGCAGCTTTTTCATAGAGCAGATCTCTTTTTTTATGGTAAAACAGGAAGAAAAACATTCATGATATGAACGGCCAGAAGGCCGCAGGAAAAACCAAGGACAGCGCCCAGAACCACATCTGTCAGGTAGTGTACCCGCAGATAGAGGCGGGAGAAGCCGATCAAAGAAGCCAGTGCCATTATCGGAAGAAATGTGATCAGACGACAGCGTAAAGACGCGACACCAACCATGGCAAAGGATGCCGCGGCGTGCCCGGAAGGGAACGAATAGAAACGGGGTTTGCGGATCAGCTGTTCTTCCTCCTCGAGCAGATGACATGGACGGGTGCGGCGCACCAGGTGCTTGATGATAATCTCGCCCATCAGGTGCGCGATCGCCAGCCCTGCTACAAAACAAAAGCCCGTATACCGCCAGGGCGAATAGAAGAGAAAGGGGAGGCATACCGCCCACCAGATCAATCCCAGATTGCAGGCAGAGGAAGCGGCGATCATAATACGCGTCAATATGGGCCGGTGGATCCGGCCCATATATTGTAGAAAACGCTGGTCAATTTTTTGAATATGCTCAAACATTACTTATTTTTGTTGTTCAGCATTCCACGAATCTTCATGGACAGACCGAACAGATTGATAAAGCCCTCAGCATCCTTGTGGTTGTACAGTTCACCGGTTGTGAAGCTTGCGATGCTCTCGTTATACAGAGAATACGGAGAAGTAGTTCCGGCCGGGATGATATTGCCCTTGTACAGCACCATCTTAACCGTACCGGTAACGACCTGCTGCGTGGAATCGACAAAAGCGGACAGAGCCTCACGCAGAGGAGTGAACCACTCACCGGAATATACCAGTTCAGCGAACTTAACGGACAGCTGCTGCTTATAGGCGTAGGTCTGCTTATCCAGTACCATATGCTCCAGCTGCTCATGCGCCTTATACATAATGGTTCCGCCCGGAGTCTCATAAACGCCGCGGGACTTCATGCCGACGACACGGTTCTCCAGAATATCCACGATACCGATACCATTCTTGCCGCCCAGCTCGTTGAGCTTGGTCAGGAGAGCGACCGGATCCATCTTTTCACCGTTCAGAGCGACCGGAACACCCTTCTCAAAGTCAAGGCTGATCTCGGTAGCTTCATCCGGAGCCTTCTGCGGAGTTACACCCAGCTTCAGCAGCTTCTCATAATTGGGAGCGTTCGCGGGATCCTCCAGCTCCAGACCTTCGTGGCTGATGTGCCAGATATTACGGTCACGGCTGTAGCTGTCACCCTTCTTAACCGGGCACTCGATGCCGTGGGCCTCGCAGTAAGCGATCTCATCCTCACGGGACTGGATATCCCAGATACGCCAGGGAGCGATGATCTGAAGCTGCGGAGCCAGAGCCTTGATTGTCAGCTCAAAACGTACCTGATCATTGCCCTTGCCGGTAGCGCCGTGGCAGATCGCGTCCGCGCCCTCAGCCAGAGCGATATCTACCAGAACCTTGGCGATCAGCGGACGAGCCATGGAGGTACCCAGCATGTAGGTGCTCTCATAAACAGCGCCGGCCTTCAGTGTAGGATAGATATAATCGGTAATGAATTCTTCGGTTACAGTCTTCAGATAGAACTTAGAAGCGCCGCTCTTGAGCGCGCGCTCTTCGAGACCATCGGTCTCCTTGCCCTGACCTACATCGATGCAGACCGCGATAACGTCACAATTATAGTTTTCCTTCAGCCACGGGATGATGACTGTGGTATCCAGACCACCGGAATATGCCAATACGACTTTCATTTTTTTCTGATCCATAATATAATCTCCTCCTAAAGCATTCTATAGGATACCGTAAAACGGTGAGCTGATGCTTTACTCATCAACTGAGCATAATTATACACCCGTTTTCAAAAAAAGCAAGAGAAAATTAAAAAATATACTTGAAAAATTTTGAATCATGATGTAGAATAGTGGCACGTTCGGGAAATTATGCCTGAATCATGCGCAAAATGAATAAATATACAATCAATAGAGAATAAGAGGAGTGAAAACTGGTATGAATTTACAAGGACGCGATTTTCTTACATTAAAAGATTATACAGCGGAGGAGATCATCTATCTGCTGGACCTGGCCGCGGATCTCAAACAGAAGAAAAAAGCGGGGATCGCGCATGACCAGCAGTTAAAAGGAAAGAATGTGGTGCTGATCTTTGAGAAGACCAGTACCAGAACACGCTGCGCTTTTGAGGTAGCGGCGCATGACCTGGGAATGTATTCCACATATCTGGATCCGAAGAGTTCACAGATTGGCAAGAAGGAGAGTATTCCGGATACAGCGCGGGTACTCAGCCGGATCTATGACGGAATCGAATACCGCGGATATGGGAAGGAGATCGTAGAGTGCCTGGCGCAGTATTCCGACGTGCCGGTGTGGAACGGATTGACGAACGAATTCCATCCGACACAGCTTTTGGCGGATATGCTGACGATTCGGGAACACCTGGGCGGCCTGAAGGATAAAAAGTTCGTCTATATGGGGGATGCCCGTTACAATATGGCCAATTCGATCATGATTGCCTGTGCCAAGATGGGGATGCACTTTGTAGCCTGTACTTCTAAGGAATACTTCCCGGCGGCGGATCTGGTAGCCTATTGTAAGGAAGAAGCGAAGAAGAGCGGAGGTTCGGTGACATTGACCGAAGATACAGAAGATGTCGCCGGTGCAGATATCGTCTATACGGATGTCTGGGTTTCCATGGGGGAGCCGGAAGAGGTTTGGGCCGAACGAATCGCAGCGTTGTCTCTTTATAAGGTAACAAAAGCGATCATGAAAAAGGCAGGGGAGCAGGCAATATTTATGCACTGTCTGCCGGCGTTCCATGATCTGGGGACGGATATCGGGAGAAAGGTGGCGCAGGACTACGGCTTTACAGAGCTGGAGGTTGAGGACAGCGTATTTGAGAGTGAACAGTCCGTGGTATTTGACGAAGCGGAGAACCGGATGCATACCATTAAGGCAGTGATGGCGGCAACGCTTGGCTATAAAATGTAAGGAGAACAGATATGGATAAGATTCGGGTAGGAATCATCGGAGCGACCGGATATGCCGGTCAGGAGATCGTGCGGATCCTGAGCAACCATCCGCAGGCGGAGATTGTGACGCTGGCTTCGCACAGCTATGCCGGCAAACCCTATAGCAGCGTATATCCCAATCACCGGAATATTCACGATGTGGTGTGCGCGGAAGAAGATATGGAAGAACTGGCGGAACAGGCCGATGTGATCTTTTTGGCGCTGCCGCATGGGCTGGCCTCAGCCAAGGTGACAGAGGAGATCCTGGCGAAGTGCAAGATCATTGATCTGGGTGCGGATTTCCGGCTCAAGGATCCGGCAGTCTATGAACAGTGGTATAAGACAGAGCATCATGGGAAGGAGCTTTTGGCCAAAGAAGCGGTATACGGGCTGTGCGAGTGGAATCGGGAGCAGATCCGCACCACAAGGCTTCTGGCCAATCCCGGCTGCTATACGACCTGCAGTATTCTGAGCCTGTCTCCGTTGGTCGCGGAGGGGATGATTCAGAATGATTCGATCATCATCGATGCCAAGTCCGGCGTTTCCGGCGCGGGACGCGGCGCCAAGCTGGAGAATCTGTACGCGGAAGTGAATGAATCCATCAAGGCTTACGGTGTCGGAACGCATCGGCATACGCCGGAGATCGAGGAGCAGTTGGGGTATCGCGCGGGTGAGAACATCACCCTGACATTTACACCGCATTTGGTTCCGATGCAGCGGGGAATTCTCGCGGTCTGCTACGCGGCCTTAAAGGGCAAGTATAACTGGGAGGATATTCATACGGTGTACGAGGACTATTATGGAAGAGAAAAGTTCATCCGTCTCCTGCCGCAGAATGTGTATCCGGAGACCCGCTGGGTGAAGGGATCCAATTATTGCGATATCGGCTGGAAGGTCGATGCCAGAACCGGACGGGTGATTGTGATCGGCGCGATCGATAATCTGGTAAAGGGAGCGGCCGGTCAGGCCGTTCAGAATATGAATCTGATGTTTGGCCTGAAAGAGGATACCGGACTGGATCTGGTTCCCATGTTCCCATAAGGAGAGAAAATCATGAAGACGATTCAAGGCGGCGTTTGCGCCGCGGCAGGATATGAAGCCGCAGGAGTCGCGGCAGGGATTAAGAAGAACGGAGCGCCGGACATGGCGCTGGTATACAGCACGGTTCCGGCCGTGGGCGCCGGTGTTTTTACAAGCAATCTGGTAAAGGCGTTCTGCGTACAGCGCAATCAGAAGCTGGCCAATGCCGGAGGCGAGATCCGGGCATTTGTCGCGAACAGCGGATGTGCCAATGCCTGCACCGGCAGTGAAGGAGAGAATAACAATCAGACCGAGGCCCAGCAAATGGCGGAGCTTCTGGGGCTCCCGACAGATACGGTGCTGACGGCGGCAACCGGCGTGATCGGCGCGCAGCTTCCGATGGAGGCGGTATTGCATGGCGTACAGCTTTTGAAGCAGAATAAGCAGTCTGGCGTGGAGGCGGCGCTTCAGGCGGCGCAGGCGATCATGACAACCGATACCGTTCCCAAGCAGGTCGCGGTGGAGTTTTCCGTGGGCGGCCATACGGCCCGGCTCGGCGGAATGGTGAAGGGATCCGGCATGATTCACCCGAACATGGCGACAATGCTGGCCTTTCTGACGACGGACGCGGCGATTTCTCAGGAGCTGCTGCATAAGGCGCTTTTGGCGTGTGTGAAAAAGAGCTTTAATATGATCTCTGTGGACGGCGATACTTCTACCAATGATATGGCGCTCATCATGGCCAACGGCTTGGCGGGCAACACGGAGATTCAGACAGAGGACGAGGATTATAAGGCTTTTTATGAAGCGTTGGAGCTTGTGACGATGACCCTTGCCCGCGAGATGGTCAAAGACGGCGAGGGCGCCAGCAAGTTCATTGAGGTCAAGGTTCATGGCGCGAAAAATGATCAGGACGCTGTGACGCTGTCTAAGTCCGTGATCACATCCAGCCTGGTGAAAACCGCGTTCTTCGGAGAAGACGCCAACTGGGGACGGGTGCTGGCGGCTCTCGGCTATTCCGGAGCGCCCTTCGACCCGAACAATGTGACGATTACTTTTGTCAGTGCGGCAGGATCCATTCTCCTGATGGATCATGGCACGCCGATCGTGTTTGATGAAGAGCTAGCGTCCAAGATTCTGGCGCAGCGGGAAGTCGGCGTAGAGATCGAGCTGTATCAGGGAGAGGGACAGGCGACGGCCTGGGGCAGCGACCTGACATATGAATACGTACGCATTAACGGAGATTATCGCAGCTAAGGAGAGAAAACAACAATGGTACATGAGAATACCTATAAAGCCAATATCCTGATGGAGGCTTTGCCCTATATCAAGCAATTCAGCGGAGAGACGGTCGTGATCAAGTACGGCGGAGCCGCCATGGTCGATGAAGCGATCAAGCATACTGTCATGGAAGATATCGCGCTGATGAAGCTGATTGGTATGAAGCCGGTCATTGTGCATGGAGGCGGTCCGGAGATCAATCAGATGCTTAAAAAGGTCGGCAAGGAGAGCGTGTTTAAGAACGGATTGCGTGTGACCGATGAGGAAACGGTCGAAGTGGCGGAGATGGTATTGGCCGGCAAGGTCAATAAGAGCATCGTTCAGCTGCTGGAGCAGCAGGGGATCTCCGCGGCGGGACTCAGCGGCAAAGATGGGAACACAATGCTCTGCACCAAGAATATGCCTCATGGAGAAGACATCGGATATGTAGGGAAAATCGTACATGTCAATACAGGACTGATCGATACGATGCTGTCCGCTGGTTTTACGCCGGTGATCGCTCCGATCGGAACCGATGAAAACGCGCAGAGCTATAATATCAACGCGGATTATGCCGCACTGCATATCGCCAAGGCGTTAAAGGCCAAGAAGCTGGTATTTATGACTGACGTGCCGGGTATCCTCAGAGATATAGAGGATCCGTCCTCCTTTATCAGTGAGATCCGTGCCAGCGCGGCGCTGGGGCTGATTGAGGACGGAACCATCAGCGGTGGTATGATTCCCAAGGTGAAGAGCTGCCTGGAGGCCATTGAGGGCGGCGTACAGAATGTACATATTTTGGATGGCCGGATTGAGCACTGTCTGCTGCTGGAGTTCTTTACCTCCCGCGGTATCGGTACGCTGATCCGCCAGGATAAGGAGGAAGTCTGATGGAGAGTATGCAGGATATCGTGGAGATGGGGCAGAAGTATGTGATGAATACCTATGCCCGTTTTCCCTACGCGTTCACCCGGGGAGAGGGTGTGTATCTGTATGATATGGATGGGAAAAAGTACCTGGACTTTGTGTCCGGCATCGCGGTCAACTCTCTGGGATACGGCAATGAAGCGCTGATCGGCAATCTGGAGGAACAGATGCATAAGGTATTCCATACCTCGAATCTGTACTGGATTGAGCCGCAGGTCAAGCTTGCCAAAGCGTTGGTGGAGCGGAGCTGCTTTGATAAGGCGTTTTTCTGCAACAGCGGAGCGGAAGCGACGGAGTCGGCGCTGAAACTGGCCAGAAAGTATGGCAACCTTGTTGGCGGCGAGGAAAAGTGTGAGATCATCACCATGAAGAATTCCTTCCACGGACGGACCTACGGATCCATCACGGCTACCGGACAGACCAAGTATCAAAAGGGATTGGGCCCCATGCTGCCGGGAATTCGGTATGCTGAGTTTAATAATATCGATTCTGTCCGGGCGATCGCGAGCAAAGAGCATACCTGCGGGGTGCTGGTGGAGCCGGTACAGGGAGAAGGCGGCGTGATTCCGGCGGATCCCGGCTTTATGAAAGAGCTGCGGGAGCTCTGCTCACAGCTGGATATCCTGATGATGGTCGATGAGGTACAGACAGGAATCGGACGGACGGGCAAGCTCTTCGGATATCAGAATTACGGTATAGAGCCGGATGTGATGGCGCTGGCCAAGGGATTGGGCGGCGGCGTACCGATCGGAGCCATGCTGGCTAAGGATTTTTGCGCAAAAGCGTTTCAGCCGGGAGATCATGCCTCGACCTTCGGCGGCAACTTCTTGTCGGCAACGGCAGGTCTTACGGTTCTGAGTGAAATCGACCGGCTGGATCTTACGGAAAACGCGAGGATTCAGGGAGAATATCTGCAGGAAGCGGCCCGAAAGCTGCAATCCAAGTATGATTTTATTACCGAGGTACGAGGACTGGGACTGATGCAGGGCATCATCCTGAAGGACGCGCAGCTTGTGGGACAGATCCGTCTGGAAGCGGCCAAGCGCGGCTTGCTCGTGATTGGGGCAGGGTACACGGCGCTGCGGATTGTTCCGCCGCTCATCATACAACGGGAAGAGATTGAAGAGGGCCTCCGGATTCTGGATGAGGCGATGGCAGAAGTCACGAAAAAGAATGAATAATTTGTAAAAGTTCTGGGAAACGTTTTGACAAATTAGTTCATTAGTGATATAGTTATGGGTATAGGTTATATACCCATAACATATTCAGAAAGAGAGTGACCATACAATGGCAGCAAAGCTTCAAATCGAGTTCCAGGTAACCAAGTCCGGCAATCCTCTTCAGATTGCGGATCATCTGTCTTCTCTGTTAAAGAGTAAGAGTGATCAGATTCCTCCGGCATATATGTGCAATAAGGAGAAGCTGGTCATCATCATCTACGAGAAGGTGGACAAGGTGATGCGCGAGTACATCGGCAGCCTGAACAGCGAAAAGACAGCGAATATTGCGTACATTTCCATTTACGGAGACGGACTGGACGAATTGGAGAGCATTTCCAAGGGACAGGGCGTCAATGTAGTCGGCAAGTACAATGTCGGCACCAAGAAGGGATTGTTCGGTAAGGGAAAGCTTACGGAAGAGGGACTGAACGGAGCCGTTGAGTTTGCCAAGAAAGAGGCCAATCAGTTGTTTGAGAGCCTGCATCTGTAATTGAATGAAGAAGGAGCCGGTTTCGTGCCAGAAGCGCGGAACCGGCTTTTTTCCGTTAGGAGGAGCCTGTGAAGAAGAAAATCATTCTGGGACTCATGGCCGTGGTGATCTTTTTGTGTACGCCGCCGGCCGCGACGCTGCGCAGTATGGGTGTGATGTCCCTGTATTCAGCCTGGTGCGGGAGGGACAGCATCGAAAAACGGGAAGGATTCCGGCTGGAGATTCCAGGCGGAATGCGGACCGGAGAGCGGGACTGGTATCCTTTGAGCTTGTTATATGATGCCAGTGAGGAGTTTTCATGGAGGACGGAGACGGATACAAGACTGAATATCTATTATACATTCCCGGCCTATGACCTCTGGAAAGGGTGTTCTATGCTGTATGATCCGGACTCGCCGTATTACAGCAGCTTCTATGGAGCCTACCTGGTACAGGGAGAGAAGAGTTGGGGATTCTCACCGGAAGGGGAGATCGCTCTGGAAGAGGTCGCGCAGATTCTGCGCTTTGATCTTTTTGAACTGGTTCTGGATGATCTGGGCCTTCCAGAGGACCAGGAGACATTTTCCTGGGAGCTGACGGGGAATCCTGAGAAGATTTCTTATATCAGCTGGGAGGATTGGACCAGGGTCGATGCCAGAATTACCGTCAATGGGGCGGCCCATTATCCGGGACGCTTCTGTTTGTCCTATCTGCAATACGGCGCTCCGGTACAAGAGGTGTCCGAGCCGTATGCGGTGACGCAGCTGTACGGAAGGCTCATCGGACGGTATTTTCCGGAGTGGGAGACCAGCATCTTCTTTTATATTCTGACGGCACAGCCGGAGGCGCTGGAGCAGTGCGACCGCAGAATTTTGTCGCAAAGCCGGTTGATTTCTGGGAAATAAGGATTGATTTTTTGCGGGCTTTAGAGTATGATAATAACGATACTCAATTACAGGGGGATTTAGAATGAAAGAGCACTACAATGTAGCTCTGCTTTTTGGCGGAGTTTCATCAGAACACGATATCTCATGCATGTCAGCACAGACTTTTATGACGGCGATGGAGCCGGATGACAGTTATACGGTGTACCCTATCTACATTGATCGGCAGGGCCGGTGGTTTCTTTACGACGGAGACCGGCGGGGACTGAAGGACGCACCCAAGAGCGAATACAGCGTGCCGGTGGCCATTGTTCCGGGAATGGGCCGGGACGCGTTTCTGATGATGGGAGAGTCCGGGATGGAAACGCTGGAGATTGATGTGGTCATTCCGGTACTGCATGGCCTGAATGGAGAGGACGGAACCGTACAGGGGCTGTTGGAGATGGCCCGCATCCCGTATGTCGGCTGCGGCATACTGGCTTCCGCTGTCGCCATGGATAAGGTTTATACCAAAAAGATCGTACAGGGACTGGGAATCCGGCAGGCCAGATATGTGGATCTGACCCGTTATGAGATTGCTCAGGCAGAGGAAGAAGCGGTTCGCAAAGTAGAGGAAGCCTTCGATTATCCGGTTTTTGTGAAACCGTCCAGAGCGGGATCCTCCGTGGGCGTCACCAAGGCGCGCAATGCGGAAGAGCTCCGGGAAGGCCTGAAGAAGGCAGCGGCCGAAGACCGGCGAGTGCTGGTAGAAGAATTTATCGACGGCCGTGAGGTAGAATGCGCCGTATTGGGCGAGCAGGATGTCAAGGCGGCCAATGTAGGAGAGATTCTGTCCGCGGCAGAGTTCTATGATTTTGAAGCCAAGTATATCAATGTGGAGTCCAAGACGGTCGTTCCGGCGGAGATGAATGAAGCAACCAGACAGGAGATCCGTCGAGACGCGGTCGCGATTTTCCGAGGAATCGACGGAAGTGGATTGTCCCGTGTGGATTTCTTTATTGAGCGATCCACCGGAGAAGTCATCTTCAATGAAATCAATACATTCCCCGGTTTTACTCCGATCAGCATGTATCCGATGCTCTGGAAGGCAGAAGGGATGAGCGTAGAGGAGCAGATCCGGGAGCTGATCCGTATCGCGATGGAGAGGAAGCCCTCTTATGGAGCGTAATGTCTATATCTCTATCCGCGGACTGCACCAGATGGAGGATGAGGACGGGGCAGAGGAGAATGTGGAGATTGTAAGCCCCGGCGAGCATTTTGTCAGAAACGGCAAGCAGTATGTCACCTACCAGGAGATTCTGGGAGATGGGCAGGATTCCCGGCAGGCCGTAATCAAGCTGGACGGCAGCACGGTATATGTAACCCATCCGGGCAGGATCGGGGCGCAGATCCGCTTTGAGGCGGGCAAACGCAACATGATGGTCTACGGGTCTCCGTTCGGCATGATGGAACTTGGCGTAACGACCAAGTCACTGCAGATGGAGATCGAAGAGCATAACTGGTCGATCCATATCCAATATATTCTGGACATTGACAGCCACTTCAGTGGCGAACATGAGGTGCATATTGAGGTGCAGGACGGCTTGGGCGAACAGCGGATTCGTCTGTCCGAAAATTAAATAGGACTTGACTTTCTGCTGAAAATCAGATAGACTAAAATATAGTTTACATTTCAAAGGAGGCTGTACCCCAATGGATACGATGGGTGTAATTTTTACAATCTTTCTGGTGGTAGCCGCGGTGCTTGTCGGATTGTATTTTCTTGGCAGAAAGCTGCAGAAAAAGTCCGACGAGTCGCAGAAGATGATCAACCAGAATAAACAGACGGTGGCGGCATTTGTCATCGATAAGAAAAAAATGAAATTGTCAGAAGCCAATTTCCCAAAAGGCTCGTTGGACAGCGTACCATTTTACCTGAAGCATCGTAAGCTTCCCATGGCAAAGGTTAAGGTGGGACCGCAGATCGTGACCATGCTGTGCGACGGTACGGTATTCAAGACCCTGCCGATCAAGCGCAACATGAAGCTGGAGATTTCGGGCGCTTATATTCTGGGATATTCCACCGCCAAAAAGGGTGAGAAAAAGCCGGAGCCGCCTAAGAAGTTGACCTGGAGAGAGAAGCTCTCCGCCAAGATGGCCAGCATGACCAAGAAGAAGGATGCTGCCAATAGCAAAACCGCAAAAAAATGATTCTTTAGGCATTTCGCTCAAATCCTGGGCGAGATGCCTTTTTTCGATAAAAAAGTTGTTTTTGAAAGTCAAGTATGTTATACTAAATCTGTATGACTATACACTACAATAAAAAGGACGGGAAGAATATGTCAACAGTAAGACGCGTCTATGTCGGTAAAAAGCCAGCATTTCGCACGGAGGCTGCAGGACTCCTAAGGGATCTGCAGGACAATCTGCATCTGAAGGAACTGGAATCCGTTAGGATTTTGCACCGCTATGATATTGAGGATATTTCGGAGGAGACATATCAGCGGGCGGTGAGGCGTATTCTGTCCGAGGCGCCGGTGGATGATGTCTATGAGGAAGAAGTCGAGCTGGATCCGGCGGATTTTGTGTTTGCTGTGGAGTATCTGCCGGGACAATATGACCAGCGGGCGGATTCCGCGGTGCAGTGCATCCGGATTCTTGCCGCACAGGAGGATCCCAAGGTCAATTATGCCAAGGTGTATGTGCTGCATGGAAAACTGAGCGAAGAAGAAAAGAAAGCGGTCAAGGAGTATTGCATCAATACGGTGGATTCCCGAGAGGCAGTGCTGACAAAGCCGGAGACGCTGGAGATGCATTATGGCGTACCGGCGGATGTAGCGGTCGTTACGGGATTTTGTGAAAAGGATGAGGCGCAGATCGAAGAGATGGTGCGCAGCATGGGATTGGCTATGAGTAAGGCGGATCTCCTGCATACTCAGAAATATTTTAAAGAAGTGGAGCATCGGGATCCCAGTGTGACGGAGATTCGGGTGCTGGATACCTATTGGTCGGATCACTGCCGTCATACAACATTCGGTACGGTACTGGAGAATGTCGAGTTTGAAGACGGGAGTCTCTTGGATCCGGTCAAGGCATCCTATGAGGATTATTTGGAGACAAGAAAGGCGCTGGGCAGAGAAAATAAGCCGCAGTGTCTGATGGATATCGCGCTGGCGGCGATGCGCCGCCTCAAGGCAGAGGGCAAGCTGACGGATCTGGAGGAGAGCAACGAGATCAATGCCTGCAGCATTGTCCTGCCGGTCGATGTGGACGGTAAGGAGGAAGAATGGCTCCTGATGTTCAAAAACGAGACGCACAACCATCCGACGGAGATTGAACCGTTCGGCGGCGCGGCGACCTGTCTGGGCGGCGCGATCCGGGATCCGCTCTCCGGCCGTTCCTATGTGTATCAGGCAATGCGGATTACCGGCGGAGCCGATCCGACAGTTCCGGTTCGGGATACGATTCCGGGCAAGCTTCCGCAGCGAAAGCTCGCGACGCAGGCGGCAAAGGGCTACAGCTCTTACGGAAACCAGATCGGACTGGCGACAGGCTATGTGCAGGAAGTATATCATCCGGGCTTTATGGCCAAGCATATGGAGCTTGGCGCGGTTATCGCGGCGGCGCCCCGTTCCAACGTGGTCCGCGGCAATGCGGAGCCGGGCGATGTGGTCATCCTTCTGGGCGGTTCGACAGGCCGGGACGGCTGCGGCGGCGCGACAGGTTCTTCCAAGGCCCATAACGAAGAGTCCATCCATACCTGCGGAGCGGAAGTACAGAAGGGTAACGCGCCGACAGAGCGTAAGATTCAGAGATTGTTTCGCAATCCCAAGGTCAGCCGCCTGATCAAGGTCTGCAACGATTTCGGCGCAGGCGGTGTCTGCGTAGCGATCGGCGAGCTGGCGGACGGACTGGATATTCAGCTGGATCTGGTTCCCAAGAAGTATGCGGGACTGGACGGAACCGAGCTTGCGATCTCGGAGTCTCAGGAGCGTATGGCTGTCGTCGTGACACAGCAGGACGCGGAGAAGTTCTTGAGCTATGCGGCGGAAGAAAATCTGAACGCGGTGCGGGTGGCTGTAGTGACGGAGTCTCCCAGACTGGTAATGCACTGGAGAGATAAGGTGATCGTCAATCTGTCCAGAGAATTCATCTCCACCAACGGCGCGGCAAGCTATGCGGATGTAAAGGTAACCTGTCCGGATGCGCAGGGTGTGGTGAGCCTTCCGGAACAGTATAAGGATAAGGCTTTTGCGGAGCAGGTGACGGGAATCATGCCCGACCTGCAGGTCGCAAGCCAAAAGGGACTGGTGGAGATGTTCGATTCCAGTATCGGCGCTTCCACGGTACTGATGCCCTTTGGCGGAAAATACCAGATGACGCCGGTACAGACCATGGCGGCTAAGCTTCCGGTGATGGGCGAGACGACGACCGCCTCCCTGATGGCGCCTGGTTACGATCCTTATGTATCGAGCTGGAGCCCGTATCACGGCGCGATGTACGCGGTGATGGAGTCTGTCAGCCGTATTGTGGCGGCCGGCGGGGATTATCATAAGATTCATTTTACATTCCAGGAATATTTTGAGCGGATGAGTGCCAAGGAGAGCTGGGGCAAACCTTTCGCGGCGCTTCTGGGAGCGCATAGGGCGCAGCGGGAGCTGGGATTGGCATCCATCGGAGGCAAGGACTCCATGTCCGGATCCTTTGGCGAAATGCATGTTCCGCCGACACTGATCAGCCTGGCTGTCGCGGCTGCCAAAACCAATGAGATTCTGACGCCGGAGATGAAGCAGGCCGGACATAAGGTCGCGCTTATGACCCTGACGCTGGATCAGAACCGTGTATATGATTTCCAGGATGCGATGGCGCGTTACGACCATGTGACGGAAGGAATCCGTTCCGGTGAGATCGTGGCGGCCTATGCGATCGACGGCGGCGGCCTGATCGAGGCTGTGGTTAAGATGTGCCTGGGCAATGGATACGGATTTGACTTCGCGGATACAGCGGATCTGTCAGCGGCTCCGGTCTACGGCAGCCTGGTTCTGGAACTGGCGGAAGGTGTGGATCCGGCAAAATACGGAGTATGCGTCGGACAGGTGACAGACAGCGGCGCCTTCACCTATAAGGGCGAGAGCGTATCCGCGGCAGAAGTGACAAAAGCGTATGAGGGCCGTCTGGAATCCGTATACAAGACGGTTGTGAAGGATACGGCGCCGATCGGCGATACGCCGTTTGTAAAGGGCGAGCACAGCTTCCATATCGGAAACGCTGCCGCAAAGCGTCCACGTGTATTTATTCCGGTATTCCCCGGAACCAACTGCGAATACGATACGGCACGGGCATTCCGGGACGCGGGCGCGGAGCCGGATGTATTTGTACTACGGAATCTGACCGGACAGGATATTCTGGAGTCCATCGATGAGATGGCGCGCCGGATTCGTCAGGCACAGATCCTGATGTTCAGCGGCGGCTTCTCTGCCGGTGATGAGCCGGAAGGTTCCGGTAAGTTCATCGCTACGGTATTTTCCAATGAAAAACTGAAGGAAGCGACTATGGAGCTGCTGCAGAAGCGGGACGGCCTGGCGCTGGGAATCTGCAATGGCTTCCAGGCGTTGATCAAGCTGGGATTGGTTCCTTACGGAGAGATCCGGGATCTGACAGCGCAGGATCCGACACTGACATACAATACAATTGGACGCCATGCTTCCTGCATGGTTCGGACACGCGTGGTTTCCACACGTTCTCCGTGGCTGGCGGCAGTGGAGCCGGGCGATATTCACACCATCGCGATTTCTCATGGTGAGGGACGCTTTATGGCGGATCAGGAGACCCTGGCACGTCTTGCGGCCAATGGTCAGATCGCGACGCAGTATGTGGATATGGACGGAAAGCCGACCATGGATATTCGTTATAATCCGAATGGATCCTTGTGGGCAATCGAAGGAATCACATCTCCGGACGGACGTGTTCTGGGTAAGATGGGTCATACGGAGCGTAGAGGCGAGCAGGTAGCCAAAAACATTCCGGGCGAAAAGAATCAGAAGCTCTTTGCTTCTGGTGTGGCATATTTCGGATAATTGGGGGCTTATGTCAGAAAGAATTAAGAAAAAAGTCATTGAATTATGCGGTTATATGCTGTATAATGAAAAATTAGAAGGTTACTTTATTTGAAGGATGGTGTACTATGGAGAATGAATTAAAGATTTCTGCGTTTGCCATCTCTGCCAAGGGAAAAGGAATGAACCTGGATAATATCTATGTCAACGGACGTTATCTGGCTCCGGGCAGCGAAGAGCCGCAGGTGTGTATCAGCAAGACTTCCCATGTGGATTTCCAGATGTATGGCGTCTGCGACGGCGAGAACGCTGAGGATGTCGCGCTTAAGAATTCTCCCTCCGTGCTGGTGATGCAGAGGCTGCAGCAGCTGCAGTCGGTGCTGAGCATGGACGGGTCGATTTCCAGGGATAAGATCTGGAGCTTTCTGTGTGATACCAATAACAAGATCCGCGAGTATCAGAGCGCGTTGGGTTCCGAAGGTGTGAACAGTACGTTTGCAGGACTGTTTCTGCATAAGAACCGCGGCCTTGCGGTTCACCTCGGAGACAGCCGAATCTATGTGATCCGCGGCGGAAGAATGCTGCAGATTACAGAGGATCATCTGGAAGCGACGGATCTGTATAAGTTCGGGATCCTGACGCAGGAGCAGGCGGAGGTACATAAGCTTGACAGCCGTCCCACGGCGACATTGGGCATGTTTGATATCTATGACGCGGAGTCGCAGGTATTCTCCAAGTATTTTGTATTCTATCCGGGAGATATCTTTATCCTTTGCACCGACGGTATCACGGATTCCGTATCCAATCAGGAGATCGAGCGGATTGTCCGCGCGGCCAAGGACGCGCCCAAGGAGACCATCGCGCAGCAGCTTTTGCAGCTGGCTAAGGATAAAAACGAAGATGATAAGTCTATCATCGTTCTGGAAGTAGAAGAAGTCAACGGTGAGGCGACAGCAGAGCCTGTCAAGAAGGCCGAGCCGGCAGTTAAAGTAGAGCATTTGCCGGAGGAGCCCGCGGCACAGGAGGCGGCAGAGCCGGTCAAGAAGAGCGGCTTCGGAGCGTCATTGGCGGCATTTGCGGCCAAGGTTGGCGGTAGCGAAGAGGTGGAGACGCCTTCAGAAAAGCAGCCTTCCGCGTTGGACAAGCTGCGCCAGAAGGCACAGCAGAAGCAGGCGGAGGCGCCGGTGAAGGAGCCTCAGGAAGTAGATAACGATGAGGATGAAGAGGACGAGGATGAGCTGACGATTCTGGATAAGATTTTTGGCAATCCCAAGCTGATCTTCGGAATTCTGGCAGGCATTATTGCGATCATTCTGGTAATCGTACTGCTGACATCGCTGGGCGGCCGCAAGAATCCGAGCCAGAACAACAGTTCTTCCACTAGTCAGGTATCTTCCGTACAGGACAGCGCGGCTGTATCCGTACCGGAGATCGGTACGAACAGCCAGGCGGATTCTTCTGCTGCGGACAGTTCCGTACCGGAGAATTCCGTACCGAACAGCACACCGGAAAACAGCTCTGTACCGGAGAATTCTTCAAAGGAAGAGAGCTCCACATCCGGAGGCAGTTCTTCGACAACAGGTGTAGCGACGCACACCGTAGCGTCCGGCGATTCTCTGTATGATATTCTGCTGAAGTATTATGGAGAATTCAGCGACAGCCTGCTCAACAGCTTCTGCAAGTACAACGGAATGACATCCGACAGCATGATTCAGCCGGGAGATGTCCTTAAGATTCCGCCGTACGACGATCTGACCTGAGTACATTATAAGTACATAGAACACCGCAAAGACTTTATCTTTGCGGTGTTGTTTTTTACAAATATTTCTGGTACAATAAAAAGAAGGGAAGGTGAGAAAATGAATGAGAAGATTTTGGTGGTAGACGATGAGAAAAGCATCGTTGATATACTTAAGTTCAATCTGCAAAAAGAGGGCTATCAGGTATTTACAGGCGCTGACGGTCAGGAGGGGCTGGAGGTTTTTGAGAGCTGCCATCCGGATCTGGTGCTTTTGGACGTGATGATGCCGAGGTTGTCCGGGTATGACGTATGCCGCAAGATCCGTGAGAAGAGCATGACGCCGGTCATCATGCTGACAGCGCGGACGGAGGAAGTGGATACAGTGCTGGGACTGGAGCTGGGCGCGGATGATTATGTGACCAAGCCCTTCAGCATGCGGGAGCTTATGGCCAGAGTCCGTGCCAATCTGCGCAGAAGCGCGGCCAAGACGGCGCAGGAAGAGACCGGCGGCAAGCTTGTCTGCGGCGCCATTATGGTGGATCCGGAACATTATGAAGCGGCGAAGAACGGACAGCCTTTGGAGCTGACTTTGCGGGAGCTGGAGCTCTTAAAGTTTTTGATGTACCAGAGGGGACAGATTTTCTCCAGGGAGTATCTTCTGGAGAAAGTATGGGGCTACGAATATTACGGAGACGCCAGAACGGTGGATGTGACGGTACGCCGTCTGCGGGAGAAGATCGAAGATGTACCAGGCTCTCCGGAGTACATTTTGACCAAGCGCGGTGTAGGCTATTATTTTACGGATAAGGATCCGGCATGAAAAAATTATTTGGAAGCATCAAGTGGAAACTGGTGCTGGTATACGCGGCGCTGGTCGTATGTGTGATTCTGGTGATCGGAGTCTACATTATAGGCAATATTCAGAAGAACCTGTATCAGTCCAGATACCAGGAGATGAAGTATACGGCGGGCAGAATCAACGATACAGTGGAACTCGCCTATACTTCCGGAGAACAGGAGCTGAGCGAGGTCTTTTCCAGAGTCGTTACCAGTCTTCTGACGGAAGGCGGCAATGAAGAGGGACTGATGATGTATCT
>CABUPM010000052.1 GCA_902493345.1 uncultured Eubacteriales bacterium
ATGCCGGGCGTAATGCCCGGCTGTGTTTTTTAGGAGGAGATTTTATGGAGATCACGATTCGCAAAGCAGAAGAACAGGACATGCCGGGGCTCATGCGGCTCCTCAGTGAAGTGCTGGAGCTCCACGCGAGAATACGCCCGGATATTTTCATATCAGGAACGACCAAGTACACGCCGGAGGAGCTTCGCGCGATTCTGCGGGATGAGAATACTCCGGTATTCGCGGCGGTGGATGAAGCGGGAGAGGTTGCGGGCTACGCCTTCTGCATTCTCAAGCGGCAGCCTTTTTCTACCAATATGCGGGATTTTCAGACATTATTCATTGATGATCTGTGTGTCGATGAAAAGTACCGTGGTCAGCACGTTGGCAAAAGGCTCTATGAGTATGCGCTTGCCTATGCCAAGGAGCTGGGATGCTATGATTTGACGCTGAATGTGTGGGAGGGCAATGACAATGCCCGGGCCTTTTATGAGAAGATGGGGATGTTCGTCAAGGAGACACAGATGGAGATTCTGATCCAATAGTGAGAACGAGAGAGCCGTTCGTCGGAGAATTCTGACGAACGGCTTTTTTGTCGTTTAAATTTCTTGATAGCGGTCGGTACTTTGACAAAATGCGCAGGAAAAATATGGTATTCTAAATGCGCAGTGAAATGGAGGGATGGATATGTACGCAGATCTCTATTTTCTGGGCAACACTGTATTGGATCTCTTCTTACTGCATCTGACCGGTCAGATCACCGGAGAAAAGACGTCCGTCCGAAGGCTTCTTCTGGGAGCGTTCTGCGGAGGAAGCGGAGCGCTTTTATGGCTCTATATACGAGGCGGAAGGTATACGAAGCCGATCGATCTACTGGCGGCACTGCTACTGGCAGCCGTCATGTGCCGTCTGGTATGGAGACATCTTCGGAGGAAAAAGTTCTGGATTCAGATAGGCTGGCTTGTGGGGTTGGGCGTCCTGATGGAAGGGTGCATCCGGTTCTGTGCCGTTTGGCTCCTGCGGGGCATACCGGCTTTCGCGTTGTTTGCGGCGGCCTGTCTGCTTCTAGGGGGAGCAGGGACTGCGCTTCGCCTCTATTACCGTTTTAGCGGACGAGGCGGACGGATCGCTCAAGTCCATTGTCGGATTGGGGAAAAGGAAGTGACCTTTATCGGATGGCTGGACAGTGGAAATCTCCTGCGGGATCCCATCGAGCAACGGCCGGTGATCATTGCGGATCCCTCTCTTTTAGAGGGAATTCCCATGGGCCAGGCGATACCGGTTCCCTATCAGACGGTTGGAGTACAGGGACAGATTCTGTGGGCGATCGAGGCCGACTCCATGGAGATAAGCCGTGGGAGCAAAGCGCCGGAAAGGGTGCGAGCGCTCCTGGCACCGGCACCCGGAAAACTGTCGGTACATGGCTGCCGGGCGGTCTTACCGGCAGAATGGTGTGTTGAAAAAAAGGAGTGACAGGAATGAAAATGCTGTGGCTGAAGCCGCTGGTATGGAATAAGGAACCGGAAGGAGAGTATCTTCTCTATATTGGCGGGAGTGATATTTTGCCGGAACCTCTGAGTGCGGAGGAAGAAACAGAGGCACTTTGGCTCTTTACACGGGACGGAGAGGAACAGGAGCAGGGACGGCGGCTTCTGATCGAACATAATCTGCGTTTGGTGGTGTATATCGCGAAGAAGTTCGAGAATACGGGAATCAATGTCGAGGATCTGATCTCGATCGGGACGATTGGTCTGATTAAGGCAATCAATACCTTTAAGCCGGATAAGAAGATCAAGCTGGCAACCTATGCGTCCCGCTGTATTGAGAATGAGATTCTGATGGTACTGCGCCGCAATAGCCGGATGAAGAGTGAGATCTCGATCGATGAACCGCTGAATGTGGACTGGGACGGCAATGAGCTGTTGCTTTCCGATATTTTGACGTCCGATCAGGACGCGGTATCCAAGGGATTGGAGGATCAAATTGACCGGGAGCTTCTGCGACGTTCTCTGGAGATTCTTACTCCCAGGGAACGCAGTATTGTAGACATGCGGTTTGGTCTCAGGACCGGAGGACGGGAGATGACGCAGAAGGAAGTGGCGGACCGGATGGGGATCTCACAGTCGTACATCTCAAGATTGGAAAAGAGAATTATGAAACGCCTTCAAAAAGAAATCGTCCGCCTCATGTGAGGCGGACGGATGTTTATTCAAATTGTGAATTGTATAGCTGATAATAAAAGCCTTTTTTACGAATCAGTTCTTCATGGGTTCCCTGCTCAATGACATTTCCGTCGCGCATGACCAGAATCAGGTCGGCATGACGGATGGTAGAGAGTCTGTGAGCGATGACAAAGCAGGTCTTTCCTTTCATAAGACGCTGCATGGCGGACTGAATCTGAATCTCGGTTCGGGTATCCACGTTAGAGGTCGCTTCATCCAGAATCAGAATCTTAGCGTCCAGCAGGAAGGCTCTGGCGATTGTTAGAAGCTGTTTCTGACCCTTGGAGATGTTGACGCCGTCGCCGTTCAACATTGTGTGATAACCTTGCGGGAGACGCTGGATATAGGAGTGAATCCTTGCGGCTTTGGCAGCGGCCACAACCTCTTCCATCGTCGCGCCCTCCTTGCCGTAGGCGATGTTTTCAAAAATGGTTCCGTCAAAGAGCCAGGTATCCTGCAAGACCATGGCAAAACAGCCGCGCAGGCCATCTCGGGTCAGAAGGCGGATCTCATTGCCGTCCAAGCGGATACTGCCGCTGTCGATATCGTAGAAACGCATCAGAAGGTTGATGATCGTGGTCTTTCCGGCGCCGGTAGGCCCGACGATAGCGATGACAGAACCGGGAGAGGCATGCATGCTGAAATCATGGATGACAGGCACATTCGGCAGATAGCGGAAAGCGACATTGTCCAGCGTGATATCGCCGCGGATTTGTTTCGGCGCTGTCGCCTCCGGGAGATCTGCGGCTTCCTCTTCTTCATCCAGCAGTCGGAAGACTCGTTCCGCGGCGGCGCAGGCGGACTGCAGCTCGCCGATGATATTGGCGACCTCGTTGATCGGGCCGCTGAACTTTCGGGAATACTGTACAAAGGAACCGATATTACCCATGCTCAGCTTGCCGAGAAGGTAGAGGACCGCACCGAAGGCCGTGACCAGAGCCAGGGACAGGTTATTGATGAAGTTGACGGTCGGCCCCATAACGGCAGCATTGTATTCTGCTGTATAGTAGGCTCCGGCGCCCTCCTGGTTGATTTGATCAAAACGGTCGGAGACCATCTTTTCCCGGGCATAGGCCCGGATCGTTTTCTGCCCGGAGATCATCTCCTCGACATAGCTGTTCATGGCGCCCAGCTTCTCAGAACGGGTGACGTATAGGGGACGGAGTTTGCGGGCCGTCCTTTTCGTATACATGATGGACAGAGGAATGGTGACCAGCATAACCAGCACCAGATACGGAGAGATGGCAACCATCATGATAAAGGAACCGACCACCGTGATGACACTGGAAAAGATCTGCACCAAGTCCGTAGAGAGAGATACATTGATGGTATCGATATCATAGGAGATTCGGCTCAGAATGTCACCGGTCAGATGCCGGTCATAGTAACCGACCGGCAGACGCTGCAGCTTTTCAAAGACATCCGTCCGCATCCGTCCGACAATCTTCTGCGTCGTATACATCATGAGCAGAGAGAGTGCGTAGGAGAGCAGGGCGGAACCGATATAGAACAGAACCATCCATCCGGCATAATAAAAAACCTTAGAAAAATCAACCATTCCGGCTCCCGGCTGGATCGCGTCGATGGCGTAGCCGCTCAGCATGGGACCGATCAGAGCAAAGATATTGCTGGTCATACTCAAAAGGATGGCGGCGGCAAAAAGCCATTTATATTGATATAGATAACGGCCAAGCCGCAGAAGTGTATATTTGGCATCCTGAGGCTTTCCGCCTCCGGCCCCGAAGGTTTTGGGGCCCTGTGCGCGTGGTGGCATAGTTATCCCTCCTTATTCTTCTGCCCGCATCTGCGATTCGTGGATCTCACGATAGATTTCGCAGTGTTCCATCAACTCGTCATGATTGCCGTAACCGACGCAGCGGCCGTCTTCCAGGACCATGATATGGTCGCACTGATAGATGGAGCTGATTCGCTGAGCAATGATGATGTGCGTCGTAGCACTAAAATGTTCCCGCAGTGCTTTTCGCAGAGATGCATCCGTCTTGTAGTCCAATGCGCTGGAAGAATCATCCAGTATCAGAATCTGCGGATGAGCGGACAGGGCGCGGGCAATCAGAAGTCGCTGCTTCTGGCCGCCACTCAGGTTGGCGCCCTTGGCCGCGATCTTGGAATCAAAGCCCTTGGGCAGATGCTCGATAAATCCGAGCGCCTGCGCGTCCTTGGCCGCGGAGCGGATTGCCTCCGGCGTTAGGTCGCGGCCGAAGCCGATATTATTATAGACGGTGTCAGCAAAGAGAATGTCGTTCTGGAATACGACGCCGAACTGTTCCCGCAGCTCGGTAAGAGGAATGGATTGAACATTGCGGCCGTTTACCAGGATCTCGCCGCTATTCGCGTCATAGAAACGCATCAGCAGGTTGATGATGGTTGTCTTGCCGCAGCCGGTAGAACCGATGATGCCCAGGCTCTCGCCATGGCGAAGAGTAAAGGAGATATGGGAGAGGCAGTCCGTCGCGTCTTCCTCGGTATGTTCGTTATAAGAAAAGGTCACGTCGCGGAACTCAATATGAGAATCCGTGGTATACTGCGGCAGCTCCCGGATCGGCTGATCCTCCGGTGTGTTCAGCACTTCGCGGATTCGGGCAGCGGAGGCTGTGGATTTGGAGAGATCGATAAAGATTCGGTTGATGGACATGACAGCATTCAGAATCATGGTGAAATACGAGAGAAAAGCCATGATGGTACCCACATCCGTATGACCGGCGTTGACGCGGTACGCGCCCAGAACGATCATTCCGGTCAGGGCGCAGTTCAGAACCACATTCATCATGGGGTTCATCGCGCCCATGGTGCGTCCGGCATGGAACTCCTGATAACATACGTCATGGTTGACGGTACGGAAGCGGCGGCGCTCATAGTTTCCCTTGGAGAGAGCCTTGATGACCCGGACGCCGGTGATGTTTTCCCGAACGACTCGGACCATGGCGTCAATTTTACTCTGCAGCGCCTGGTACATGGGCAGTCCCTTACGGGAGATCAGGAAGATCCCAAGTCCGATGAGCGGCAGACAGCATAATAGGATCAGCGTCAGAACCGGCTCCATCGTGAAGGTGATGATGATGCCTCCGACAAGGATGATTGGGGCGCGGACGCCGATTCGCTGCATCCGTCCGATTGTGCTGTGAATGTTATAGGTGTCGGTGGTCATGCGGGAGATCAGAGACGGAATGCCGAAGTCGTCAAGCTGATGTCCGGACAGGGTCTGAATCCGTGTGAAGAGATCGTGACGGATAGCCAGAATCGCGTCCTTGCCGACTTTTGTGGCCATCTGGTTGGCGCGGATATTGAAGAGCCGGGCACCCACGGCAAGCAGGAGCATCACAACGCCCCACAACGCGATGAGCTTGTAGCTCTTCTGCGGGATGACTTCATCGATGATGTAGGCAAGAACCCAGGGAAGTCCCAGATCCATAAAGGTTCCCAGGACCTTGATCATAAGGCCCCAAATCATCCGTCCGGTATATGGTTTAAGATATCCGGTGATGGTTTTCATTGATCATATCCCTCTTTCCATTTAGTTTAGGTATAGTATACATGGTTTGACAAAGGCTTGCAAGAGACCATGGCAAACTGTTCAGGATGTTCCCGGTTCTTTTTAAAAAGTTCAGGCTAGAACATTGACGGAAAAGAGAGAATTCTGTATAATAAATATACCACAAAAGCAGGATGTGGGGAGGGGAAAAGCAATGAAAAAGAAGATTCTTGGGGTTCTGATCATTTTGTGCGCAGTCGTATTTTGTTATGCGGCGGCGCAGCTGATCCGGATCTTTAGCCAATATGGACATAACCGTGAAGTACAGGAAGAGATTCAGGGGATTTTCTTTCAGGAGGATTCCGAGGAGCCAGAAGAGGTGTCCCACTCGGAGGAGAGCATGGAGAACTCTTCGGAGGAGACCATAAGGATCCCTAAGTATGATTTCCGTCCGCTTCTTAAGAAGAATCCGGATGTTCGGGGATGGCTCCTGATGCCGGCGGCATCCGTCAACAATGCTGTCGTACAGGCGGAGGATAATGAGTATTATCTGCATACCAATCTCTATGGGGACTATGAGTTCGCGGGGACGCTGTTTATCGATTACCGCTGTGAGGAGAATGGCCGCAATACAGTGATCTACGGACACAACATGCTGGATGGATCCATGTTCGGTACGATTGATGTATATCTAAAAGAAGAAACCGGTTTAGAGAATCCATCATTCTGGTATCTTACGCCGGATCAGGTGTATCGTTGTGAGATCTTCTCCACGTATCTCACAACGGTGTATGAGCCATATCTGCGGATTGATTTTGCGGATGATGCGGAATATCTGGATTATATAGAAAAGATTCGGGGACAATCCTTATATGAGTTCCCGGAGGTAGAGATTGGAGCGCAGGACAGGATCCTGTCTCTGTCCACCTGCAATTATACCGAGGTCAATAAGGCAGGACGCCAGGTGATTCATGCGCTGATGGTTCCGGCATAAAAAAAGCGTCTCCCCGCGGGGAAACGCTTTTTACCGTTGTGCGTGCTTATTCCGGCTTTTTTTCTTCTGTCGGCTGTTCAGAAGTACAGTGCGGGCAGCGGGTTGCGGCCAGCGGAATATCGGACAGGCAGAAAGGACACTTCTTGGTGGTCGGAGCAGCCGGAGCTTCTTCTTTGACCAGAGCTTTTTCCATCTTGTTCAATGCTTTGACGATCAGGAATACGACAAAGGCCAGAATGATGAAGTTAATCAAGGCCGTGATAAAGCTGCCATATGCCAGAACCGACGCGCCTGCTGTTTGGGCTTCTTCCAGCGTCTTGTAAGTGCCGCCGTCCAGTGCGATGAACAGGTTGGCAAAATCGATCTTGCCGGTGAAGAGGCTGATAACCGGCATGAATACATCATTGACCAAAGAAGAGATGATGCCGTTGAACGCTCCGCCAATGATAACGCCGACTGCCAGATCCATCATGTTGCCCTTCATGGCAAATTTCTTAAATTCTTTCATGAATCCCATGAAGTGGATCCTCCTTTGTTATAAGATTGAATTCAGTATATCATATTTTTTTAGGGAAGGCAAGGTGAAGCATATGTTTTCAGCAGATTTTCACATCCATA
The DNA here is from genome assembly GCA_902493345.1 of uncultured Eubacteriales bacterium. Taxonomy (GTDB): domain Bacteria; phylum Bacillota; class Clostridia; order Lachnospirales; family Bianqueaceae; genus Faecimorpha. Next base: position 7,304 of record CABUPM010000052.1, read on the forward strand.
GCGACCACGAATCCAAGCGGGACAGAACAGAAAAGATGCAGGAATATGTAGAAGAAGTGTATCGGCATGGGATGACGACGGCGGGCTTTTCGGAGCATTATTGGAACGGTGCTTTCTCGGGATGGGGAAAGTGGTATCAGCCGCAGACGACAAAGCAACTGGAGGAGATTCGGGAGGCTGCGCAGAAGGTCCGGCTGCCGGAAGGAATGCGGATCCGGATTGGGTGTGAGTCCGAGTACAGTAAGGACGGAGTAATTCCACTGACGATGGAGGATGTACGGGCATTGGATTATGTGATTGTTCCGCATTCGCATCTGAATATGGTAGGAACCGTAACGGAGCATTCGTATCAGAAGGATCCGAAGGGTGCGGCCCGGTATATGGTACGGACGTTTATGGAAGTGATGCGCCATAAAATGGCCGAGCATATCACGATTCTGGCCCACCCTTTTGTTCCGGTCGGAATGGATGAGGAGCAGGATGCGGTGCTGTCGTATATTACAAATGAAGAGTTTATTCAGTCCGCCCGGGCCGCCAGGGACATGGGAATCGCGTTGGAGATCAATTCCCTTACATGGCGGGGTAAGACCATGGAAGAAGTGGAGCATAGCGAATTCATCCGCTTTTACAGGATTGCCAGAGAAGAGGGATGCTGCTTTACGTTTGGGTCTGACGCCCATGGAATACGGCAATATCAGTATCTGCCGCTGGCGGAGAAAGTCGCGGCCTTAAGCGGGATCACCGGGGAAGATATGCATAATATTCCATAAATTAAGGAGATTTATCTCTGTTACCAGAGAAGGATATAAGGTATAATAGAAAATAGTCTGATAAAAGAGGAAAAGGGGTAGTGCAGATGTATAAGATTGGTTTCCCGCAAAAGGTTTACAGCGGATTGGGAGCGGTAGCGGAGCTGCCGCGTATTTTGCAGGAGAAGGGGATTCGGAGTGTATTGGTCATGACGGATCCGGGAGTATATCGGCAGGAAGCGGTCCAGAAGGGGCTGGCAGGACTTAACGAGCTTCAGGTAACCTGTATTCATGATATTCCGCCGGAACCCTCTGTATATGATATCAAACGGGTGTATGACGAGGCGGTTCGCGCCGGAGCGCAGGCGGTGGTCGCTGTCGGCGGCGGCAGCGTGATGGATATGACCAAGATGATCGCGGCCTGCCTGACCAATCCCGGATATGTGGAAAATGTGCAGGAGACTTCTATGATTCGGAACGCGCCGGCGCTGACTGTGATGATCCCGACAACCGCCGGGACAGGAGCGGAAGCGACGCCCAATGCGATTTTCCTGTTCCCGGAACAGAATCTGAAGGTCGGTATCGTATCGGATTCTTTTGTCGCGTCCTGTGTGATTCTGGACGGTGAGATGACAAGAAGCCTGCCGAAGTCTCTGACGGCATCTACCGGAATTGACGCCCTGTGCCATGCGGTGGAATCCTATATCTCCATCCTGGCCAATCCCCTCAGCAAAACATTTTCCAGGGCGGCTGTACAGAAGATCTGTGCCAATCTGGAGAGGGCCTGGAAGGACGGATCTGATATGGAGGCAAGACAGAATATGCTGGAGGCGGCATTCCTGGCCGGCGTCTGCCTGACGTCCTCTTCGACAGTAGCGGTCCATGCGCTGTCCTATCCCTTGGGCGGAAAATACCATATTCCTCACGGAATTTCCAACGCGATTCTGCTGGCGTCGGTGATGCGTCTGAATCTGCCGGATTGCCGGAAGGCCTTTGCTGAGCTGGCTCCGCTGATGCTGCCGGATGCGGCATCCATTCCGGAGGCCGAATGGCCGGAGGCTGTGGTAGATTATATGCAGCAGCTGTGCAAACGGCTGGAGATCGCGGATTCTCTGAAGCCCTTCGGAGTGAATCCGGAGGATCTGGATTATCTGACGGAGAACGCGATGGAGGTTAAGCGTTTGCTGCTGAAGAATCCCAGAACGTTGACCAAAGAAGAGATCCGAGGAGTATACGAAGGATTGCTGCAATGAAAATATTGATTTTGGCGGACGATTTCACCGGCGCGATGGATACCGGCTGTCAGTTTGCCGCCACAGGACTGGAAACTTATGTGCTGGCAAGCCCGCAGACAGAGGAAGTGCCGGAGGCGGAAGTGCTGGTAGTTAATACAGAGAGCCGTCATCTGACGCCGGGAGAGGCATATCGGGTGACAGAGGGGATCTTGCGGAAGCTGGCTCCTCAGTGTGAGACCGTATATATCAAAACGGATTCAGCGCTTCGGGGCAATATTTCGGCAGTGCTCGCGGCCGCGGTGGCGGTCGTGGGCGTACCGGTGCAGTATGTTCCCTCGTATCCGCAGGTAGGCAGGACACTGTCCGCCGGGTATGTCTATATCGAAGACGATCTTCTGGAACATTCTGTTTTTGCCAGAGATCCCCGCAGCCCGATGCTGATCAGTAAGGCGGCCGATATTATCCGCATGGATTATCCGCTTACATGCCGCCTGATTCGTGCCAACGAAGAGTATCAGGAGACACCGGATGTGGATGTGTACCTATATGATTGTGAAAGTGTCTCCGCTATGCGGAAAATTGCCGGAAGTCTGGCGGAAAACGGCCGGATGCGGCTGATTGGCGGCTGCGCGGGGCTCGCGGGCGCGCTGGCGCCCTATATTGGACGAACGAGGCAGAAACGGCCGCGGGTCGTTTCGCCCGGCGCTCTGATCGTAAGCGGCAGCGCGAATGCGGTGACCTTCGACCAGCTGAGCCGGAGAGGCAATGCCCGGATGGTCAATCTGGCCCGGGAGGAGATCTGTCTGCCTGCGGGAGTGGAGTGCCTGAAGGACGGAGAGAGTCTGATTCTTGCGGCGGCCTGTTCGCAGCAGGATATCGTACAGGACGCGCCAGAATCATATCATCAGGAACTTGGAGAGAAGATTGCCGGAATTACGGAGGAACTTCTGCGTCAGAGCGGTATCCGTAATCTTGCGGTATTCGGCGGAGATACGGTGCAGGCCATTTTGAAGAGATTGGGATGCACTATGGTCCATGTACTGGGAAGTCTGGAAGAGGGCGTGCCGGTATGCGAGGCGGACGGACTCTGTCTTGTCACCAAATCCGGCGGTCTGGGAGGCCCGGATGTGGTGGGCCATATTATTGAATATTTAACGGGAGGCAGATAGTATGATCGCAATTACGATGGGAGACGCCAATGGCGTCGGACCGGAGATCCTGCTCAAGGCATATGCCAACGGGGAGCTTGAGGGAGAATTTATCGCGGTAGGCGACCTGTCCGTATTGGAGTATTGCAACCGGAGGCTGGGCTACGCGGTGCCGCTCCGCAAGGCAAAAGATGAAAAGGATGTTGTCACGGGCGCGCTGAACGTATTGGATCTGGGACTTCTGGAGGAAGCGGATCTGACGCCGGGACAGGTCAATGCCAAGGTAGCGGCCGCTTCCAGAGAGTATGTAGCGCAGACAGCCAGGATGGCGCTGGAAGGAAAGTTCAGCGCGATGGTGACGCTGCCTGTTAATAAAGAAGCGATTCGACTGACGGATCCGGATTTTACAGGACATACAGAACTGATCGCCGGAATCTGCGGCCAGACGCATTATACGATGATGCTGGCATCCAAGGCGCTTACGGTGACGCATGTCAGTACGCATGTATCGATGGAGCAGTCCATCCGAAACTGTAAAAAAGAACGGGTGCTGGACGTTATCGAGCTGACATGGAACGCGATCTCCCGGTTTAAGGAATCACCGAGGATCGCTGTCGCGGGTCTCAATCCCCATGCCGGAGAGAACGGCGCTTTTGGCCGTCAGGAGATCGAGGAGATCGGGCCGGCGGTAGAGGAAGCCAAGGCACGGGGAATGCAGGTCTACGGACCCATTCCGCCGGATACCGTATTTTTGCGGGCCTATAAGGGTGAATTCGACGCGGTTGTCTGCATGTACCACGATCAGGGACACATCCCCATGAAGCTTTTGGATTTTGAGGGAGGAGTCAATGTCAGCCTGGGCCTGAAGGTCGTGCGGACTTCGGTCGACCACGGAACTGCGTATGATATCGCCTATCAGGGAAAGGCCAAGACGGGCAGCCTCGTTGCGGCTTATGAATATGCGGTGAAGATTCAGAATAGATAAAAAAGAAGGGGGATCACAGCATGGCGGCCACTTGGTTGGAAAAAGAAGCGGACTGGAAGGAATATCCGGTTCGTCAGGCACAGGAGGATTATGTAAACAGCCAGGGTGTTCGAATGGTTTATGTGCCTTCTGCGGAGGTTAAGATGGGCGGGGGCGATTGGGAAAAGTGCCCCGATGGGCTGCCGGTACATGAAGTCCGGCTGACCAGACCCTTTTGGATTGCGGATACACCGGTGACAAAGGAATGCTTTGATAGGTTCTGGCAGGAAACACATGGCGGCGATCCGGATACGGGTGCGTACCGGGGCTATGTTCTGGGTGTCAGCTATTATGAGGCGGCACAGTTCTGTCAGTGGCTCTCTGAAAAAGAAGGAGTCCAATACCGTCTTCCGACCGAGGCGGAATGGGAATATACCGCAAGGCACAGCACACAGCTGGATGTGGACCGGATGTGCGACAGCCATATTCGGGAGTGGTGTATGGATTGGTATGCTCCGTATACGGATGAAGAAGCGGTGGATCCGGCGGGGCCGCGTTCCGGGCTGTATAAGTGTATCCGCGGAGGATATCTGGACAACCCAGCAAGATACAACGAGCAGCCGTTGGAGCTGTGGATGCGCTGTGCGCTTCCGCCGTCCTATCGCCATCTGCGTGAGGACCAGAACAATGAATTCGGACGGCATTTTATAGGATTCCGCGTGGTTTGCGGCGAATTGCCCAAGCCGTCGGCGGAGGATCCGACCAGTCTTGTGTGCATGGGAGTGCATCAAAATACGGAGAGCTACAAAAAGACGGCTCCGGATGCTTCCAAGCCGTATTACCGCAAGCGCTATCTTTTCCCGGTGCCGCCGGACAACGCGACCAATGAAGAGATCCGGTGCAGCGGTTTTTCGGCATCATTCCGTCATCATCATCATTCTCCAGGATTTACGGCGGCGCCCAACGGCGATCTGGTCTTTTCCGTATATTCCACCTATCATGAGTATGACGCGGAGGCGGGACTGGCGGGCGCAAGACTGCGAAAGGGATGCGATGAATGGGAGATGCCGGATATGTTCCTGAATCCGGTCGGCGTAAATGACCACGCCCCGTTGATGTTTACCGACACCGACGGAACGATCTATCATTTTTGGGGATGGCAGCAGCTGTCAGATTCCTTCCCCTTCCAGTATACCTATTCCAAGGATAACGGAGCCACGTGGAGCGGTGTTCAATTCCCGTACTTTGCGGAAAAAGCAGAACGGGTTGTGCGTCAGCCGATCAATACCTGTATTCGGGCCAAGGACGGTACCTTTTATCTGGCGAGCGATGCCTCGGATGGTTCCTGTTCGGTACTGTGGCGGAGCCACGACAATATGAAGACATGGGAGAATCCGAAGGCAAGAACAGCGGGGAGACATACAACGGCGGTAGAGCTGAAGGACGGATCCATTCTGGCGCTCGGCGGTAAAAACTCCAATATTGACGGCTACATGCCGCAGGCGATTACACGGGACGGCGGCGACAGCTATACGGTCTCCAAGACGCCTTTCCCGGCGCTCAATTCCGGACAGAGACCCTGTGTCCAGCGCCTTGCCTCCGGCAGGCTCATCATGTGCGGAGACTATCAGGATAAGATGGGCCGTCAGCCGGAAGGAGTCACAGAAAAAGGCTGTTACGCGGCTTGGTCCGATGATGAGGGCAACAGCTGGCATTTTAAGAAGCTCTGGGGGACGCAGACGAGAAAGAAGACGCCGTATCTCTTTGGCGGTGGGCATGTGCTGGGCTACTGTGTGGTACGGCAGAGTGCGGATGGAATGATCCATCTGGTAGCGAGCAATGTGCATCCGCTGCTGCATTTTGAGTTTAATGAAGCCTGGCTCTTATCGGAGGAGACACAGTCCCCCTCGGAAGAAGAGCTGATGGCGAGTCACGCGACCTGCTATCCGCAGGGGACGGAGGAGTTCCGGGAATACTATGAGAATGGAACGCTTCGGAGTCTCTACCATGGAGGAGTCGCGGATGACGGAAGATTCCTTCTGGACGGCGAGGAGCTGCAATATTATGAAGACGGTTCGCTGATGAGCCGAGGACAGTTCCATCTGGGAAAGAGAGTAGGACAGTATATCTACTATGATTCTCAGGGGTATCCGGTTTGGAAGTGGGAATATAAGGGCGAGAAGGCTGTCTACCAGACCTATCACAGTCATTCAGAGCAGATCCGGACGATCTGCGCCTATGTGGGACGGATGGCGGACGGAGTGGCACAGACCCTGGATCAGGACGGTAAAGTAACGGCAGAAGTTACCTATGAGAAGGGACGGATTGTAGATCGAACCAATTTGCAGATCGAACCGCCCGCACCCATGGGAGAAATATTTTAAGAAAAGAGGAATGGATATGGAATTGAAGGGAATTATTCCGGCAATGGTTACGCCCTTGCATGAGGACGAGTCCATCAATGTAGAGGAACTGAAGAACCAGGTCAACCGCCAGATCGCGGCAGGCGCGGCGGCGCTGTTCTGCCTGGGAACCAATGGCGAGTTCTATGCGCTCAGCCATGAGGAAAAGAAACTGGTCATGAAGACCGTAGCGGAAGAAAATCATGGCCGTCTGCCGATTTTGGCAGGAACAGGCTGCATCACGACTAAGGAGACGATCGAGCTGACGCTGTACGCTAAGGAGCTGGGATACGACGCGGTCTCGGTGATCGCTCCGTATTTCGCGGAGAGCTCGCAGGATATGCTGGTTCAGCACTACACCAATGTTGCGGCCGCTTGCCAGATGCCGATCATTCTGTATAACATTCCGGCCAGAACCGGCGTGAATATGACATGGCAGACGGTGGCCAAGCTGGCGGAGAATCCGTACATCATCGGAATCAAAGACTCCAGCGGCAATTTTGACAATACGCTGCGCTATATTGAAGAGACGCCGGACGACTTTATTGTACTGTGCGGCAATGATTCTCTGATCCTGTGGACGCTGCAGGCCGGCGGCAACGGCGGGATCTCCGGGTGCGCCAATGTTTGCCCGGAGGTTATGGTCAGCATCTATGAGAATTTTGCCAAAGGAGACTGGGCAGAAGCGAGACGGGTGCAGGATAGCATCCGCCCGCTGCGGGATTGCTTCAAGCTGGCTAATCCCAATTCCATCGTAAAGCGCGCGACCAATCTTCTGGGATACCCGGTAGGCCCCGCCAAGGCGCCCTTCTCGCTGGACAATCCTCAGATTGACGCCAAGCTGGAGCTGGCGATCGCGCCGTATCGTAAATAAGCTGAAAAGCGGCATATTCATCCCCGGACTCTATTGCGGAGTCCGGGGATTTTGTGTTATAATGGCCCAAAGACATTCAGAGGGGGCAAAGGGAGAATATGCGGATTAAGATAGCGGTCTGCGATGATTCCACCGTGGATCAGTGGTATGTTTCCGATATGGTGGATCGCTGGGCTGTACAAAGAGAACATACGGTACATGTGGATACTTTTATATCCGCGGAAAGCTTTCTGTTCCACTATGCGGAAGAGAGTGATTATGATATTCTGCTTCTTGATATCGAGATGGGCGAGATGGACGGAGTGTCGATGGCACGGCAGCTGCGTAGAGGCAACGACGCGGTGCAGATCATATTCATTACGGGGCATTCCGATTATATTTCCGAAGGATATGAGGTCGAGGCGCTGCATTATCTGATGAAGCCGGTGCGCGAGGAAAAGCTGCACTCCGTATTGGACCGGGCAGTGGAAAAACTCGCCAAGAACGAGAAGGTCCTGGATCTGGAGAGCGGCGGTGAGATGGTGCGTGTCCCGGTGTATCAGATTCGATATGCGGACGTATATGGAAACTATGTGACGATTCACGCAGCGGAAACGGTAACAGTCAAGATGACACTGAAGGAACTGGAAAAGGAGCTGGATGAACGATTTTACCGTGTAGGCCGGTCTTATATCGTCAATCTGACACGTATCAACCGTGTCTCCCGAGCAGAGATCAAGCTGAGCGATGGTACAGCGATTCCGCTGCCGAGAGGTGCTTATGACGAAGTGAACCGGGCCATTATCAATACGAGGAATAACCGATGAGATTCTTTTCCAGAAAAAACGAAGAACAGATCACGGCCTATCAGCGGGAGCTGATAGAAACACATTACCGGGAAGTAGACAATATGTACCGCCAGATTCGAGGGTGGCGGCATGATTATAGAAACCACATTCAGACGATGAAGGCCTATGCGGCGGCCGAGGACTGGGAGGCGATCCGGCATTATCTGGATCTTCTGGATGAAGACCTGATGACTGTGGATACGGTCATCAAGACAGGCAATCCTATGACCGACGCGATATTGAATTCGAAGATTTCGTTGGCGAAGGCCAAGGGAATCGACGTGACAGTGGACGCGCATATTCCCGTCCGGCTCAAATCTCCGGAGATTGATCTGTGCTGTATCATCGGCAATCTGTTTGATAACGCCATTGAAGCCAGCGTAAAGCTGCCGGAGGGACAGAGAATGATCCGGGTATACATGGATATGATTCAGACGCAGCTCTATATATCGTTTACCAATCTGACAGCGGAAAAGAAGATGAAGAAAGAGGGAAAGATCTTCCGAAGCACCAAGGGAGAAGGACATGGATTGGGAATGAAGCGGATGGATGCAATCATAGAGAGACTGGAAGGATATGTGAGCCGCAACAGCGAGGACGGGGCCTTTACGACGGAGATCCTGCTCCCGCAGGTATGAGAAATGCATTTCATCCCCGAAAAAGAACGATTCGTCCCCTGAATGTTCAGGGGACGAATTTTTATGTTACGATACACGCAGAAAGGAGGGGGATTTCCATGATAAAAAAATCAGCCCCAAAAGAGATACAAACAAAGCCGAAGTATTCTATGGGACAGAATGTATGGTTTATGATTCGGCTCGCATGGACGTCAGGAGAGAAAAAGGTCCTGGTGCTGAGCTTGCTGTCGGCGGTTTCTTTTGTAACTCTGAATCTGATCAATCTGTATATTTCACCAAGAATTCTTGCGGCTGTAGAAGCGCATGTTTCACTTTCAGAACTGTTCTGGACGATTCTGGTTCTGGTACTTATGATGATGGCTGTATCGGCTTTTTCAGCGTATATCAATACCAATACCCTGTACGGCAGGATCAGTGTCCGCAGCGAGATCATCAACCTTTTGAACCGGAAAGCGGCGACAACGTCTTATCCCAATCTATATGATGATCATTTTTCCAAGCTTCTTGCCAAGGCATCGGATTGTATCAGTTCCAACCGCGCGGCGACAGAAGCCGTCTGGAACACCTTGACGGATCTCACGATCAACGGATTGGGATTTCTGGCCTATGTTTTGGTTCTGTCGGCAGTGCAGCCGATCTTGATTCTCGTTATTCTGGTCACGGCGGTTCTCAGTTATTTCATCAGTAACTATGTCAATGGCTACGGGTATCGCCATCGTGAGGAAGAAGCGGAATATCAGAAGCATATGAATTATATCGCGGGGCGTGTGAGAGATTTCGAGACGGCCAAGGATATCCGGATCTTCGGATTGCGGCCGTGGCTGACAGAGCTTTACAATAAGGCTCTGATGGCTTATACGGCATTTCACCGAAGGGCGGAGAATGTATATATCTGGGCCAGAGTGGCGGATCTTGTACTGTCGCTGCTGCGTAATGGGATCGCCTATGCGTATCTGATCGGGATGGTGCTTCAGGGCGGACTGACCGCCGCGGAATTTCTGCTGTATTTTAACGCGGCTGGTAATTTTACCGCATGGGTCTCAGGAATTCTCAGCGGATTCAATACACTGTATAGACAATCCCTGGATATATCTACAGTCAGAGAATGTCTGGAATATGAGGAAACGTTCCGGTTCCGGGAGGGACTCCCGATCCATGCCAAGACAGGGAAAAGGTACGAATTGAAGCTGGAAGATGTATCATTCCGGTACCCAGGCGCGGCGCGGGATACGCTTTCGCATCTGAATCTTACCCTGCACCTCGGCGAGAAGCTGGCAGTGGTCGGATTGAACGGAGCGGGCAAGACTACTTTGGTGAAGCTGATGTGCGGCTTTCTGGATCCGACAGAGGGAAGGGTTCTGCTGGACGGGAAGGATATCCGGGAGTATAACCGTGCAGAGTATTATACGTTATTTTCCGCCGTTTTTCAGAGCTTTTCCATCCTGGCAGGAACGATCGCGGCCAATGTGGCGCAGCGGGAGGAAGATATCGATATGGCTCGTGTCAGGAAATGCGTGGAAAGGG
>CABUPM010000053.1 GCA_902493345.1 uncultured Eubacteriales bacterium
CTGGGCTTCCTGTAATTTTGCCTTTTTTAGTGTCTACTTTTTCTTGACAAGTGCAGCTCTATGAAAAAGCGGATCTCTTTTTTATATGCTTCTGTAAATTACCAGCCCAATACTGCTTCCTTGGTAATCTTGGCAGCTTCTTCTGAGCTCAGCTGCGGCCGACGGGGATTGACCTTCGCGCCCGGTCCGTAATTGCCATATTCCGCAAAACGGCCGTTGCGTCCCAGAAATCCTCCCATATCCGTCCAGCCGTCCGGATGAATATGCGCTCCCAGCTCACACTGGATGTAAACGGCATATCCTACCGCAAACGGATCGGAACCCGCATGCCACGGACGTCCCAGATAGATGGTTCCCTCCGGGCAGTCGCTTACCAGATGGCAGTTCAGGAACAGATATCCATACTTCTGCGCCAGGTAGGTACTGGGCGCCGCCACGAATCCCTGAGGCTCGCCCTCTCTGGCCTCTGTCCGGCTGAGCGAACGAATCGTACAATTCTCAAACACCGCGCGGGCCGCGCCGAAGATAAAGTCCACATCGCCCTCGATATAGCACTCTTTATAGTACTGACTTCCGTCCCTTGTATAGAGAGTATCCTGCTTGCCCAGGAAACGGCAGTTCTCCAGTACCATATGCTCGCCCGAACCATAGAATGCCAGTGCCTGACGGCCGCCTACATTACGGTCTCCGTCATAAGAATTCTCAAAGGTGATATTCTTAGCGGTAAAATGATTGGCGTATACGCTGACCGTCGCACTGCGGAAGGTTCCTGTCATATCGCCGTTCTCCCGCTTCCGTCCCGCGTAATTATCGTAACGAATCGTTACGTCTCCCTCGCCGATCAGTGTAATAAACGGCTTATCTCCGGAGATCCGAACCGCCTCACGGTAAACGCCGGGACGCAGATAGATCTGTACCGGTGTCGTATTTCCTTCCGGAATCGCATCAATTGCCTCCTGTACCGTCTCATAGTCCCCCGTATAACCGCTGTTTCTCCCGGTTACGTAGAGAATCGCTGTCTGCGGCAGCTCTCTTGTCTGATTGTCCATTGTTAACCCCTCCTGTAATCGCTGTATTTGTTATTCAGATTCCTTTTACATAACGCCGGATCACGGCCAATGTACCGATACGGTCTGGTGTGTGTTCCGGAAGCTGGCTGAAGTCATATCCCGGATAGTTGTTGCCCTCGATAATTGCCGGGCCGTCCGGCGTAATCGCCACATCCCAGCCCAGATAGCGCATGCGGGGTTCTTCCATGGCCGCCTGCTTGACCATCCGGATTGCCTCCGGAATATAAGGCAGCTGATACCCGACCAACTCCACTCCCGTATAGGGATGCTTGTCATAATTGATCAATGCCGAAGTATGCGCGACTCCGCAGATCTTACCCGTCTTAGGATCGACCGGGCACGCCAGTCCGTCATTCTCCATATTATCGACAAACTTGCCCTTGTTGCCCATCTTGCAGGTGATATACAGGCAATGCGGCTTGCCGTCATCTCCGATAATGGTCGCCATCCTCAGGCTGTTGACCGAATAGGGATAGAGGCGCAGCATATCCGGATGCTGCTTCAGCTCCTGCTCTACCACACCGAAGTGCTTGGCCGGATCCTTGATATACCGATACAGCTCAGCAATATCCGGAAAGTCCGCGACCTTCAATCTCTCGATTCCCTTGCCGCTCTCTCCCTCATTGGGTTTTACAAACAGGTATTCCTTGTCCGCGGCAAACTTCTCTAGAGCCTCCTGCGTCATGTCCTCTACTGTCAAAAACTCCCGCTTCAGATACGAAGCAAATCTCTTATCAAATTTGCTCTTTTCGTCAAAGATCGGATATAATGACGGATCATTGACCATGTCAATCAACTTTTTATTGCGGATCCGTGTCAGATACGTCCGGCGCTTCTTTCTCGGAATCGTCTCATAGCCGAATATCAGATAATCATGATACCCTGCCCCATGAAACAGCGCGCAGCTCACCACATCCAAAAAGATGCCTGCTTTATTTTTTCCGCTGCGTTCATGTACCTGATCCACCACACTCCACAGAGTCTTGAGCTTGCTTCCGGAAATTACACGAAACAGATATTGTATCTTCATCCTCTTACTTCACCTCCTAAGCCTCAAACGATCAACCCCTATTATATCATATCTTCCGAAATCTGTAAAGCATCGCTTAGCCTTGCAGATGAAGCGTGTCAATCATATCGGTAAACCAGCGTATCTCATCCAGGAATTTTTCTCGCAGCGCGGATGTCTCCGCCCGGCTTCTGCCCAATTCAAAGAAATTCCGTCCGCTCTTCACGGCGATATGCATCTTTCCATCCTGTAAAAAGCTCATATAGAGATCCCCGCCGCTTTTTTTCTGTACATCCAGAATATACTCCATCATATGCGGCGTAAGTATGTAGAACGCTTCCTGCTCATACTGCGCTGTCACAATAAAGCGCTCATCGAAAGCCTCGTTTCCTGTTAAAATACGTTCTTTTTTGAACTGTCTGCGGCTTTTCCCGGTGCATGGAGCAAGGTGTACCTCGCCGGACAGCTTCCGGCTCCCGCCGCATATGAGCCACTGCCCCTGGAAGGCCAGATTCTCTCTGTCCTCCCATTCATTTTTCTCTTCATTATAGACACTGTCTACATGGTAGAGCTCCACATCGCTCAGCTCAAGCGGCATGCCTTTATACACCGCCTTGACATAATCGCTGCCCCGAACCCGTTCAAAAGAGATCGGGAATAGCATATGCGCTCCTTCTATGGCTGTATCCGGAATATGGCCAAACGGATTGTACTCCACCTCTCCAAATACCTCTGCCAATACGCCGTTCACAACCTCCTCACTGAGCGTTTTCTTGATACTCTCATTATGTTTACTCAGCGTATATCCGCCGATCATGGCAACAACCAGTCCTAAAATCGCAAGTGGGAGCTGCCCTGTAAGGACGCTTCCGATCAATAGTACTCCGCCGATCACGGTCACCACCTTCCCGATCACCGCTTTTGCCCGGCCCATACCCAATTCCGCCGACAACTGTTCTCCTGTCTGATTCTTTTCTTCCATGCCGTCCTGTTCTCCTTTCTGTCCTGCACGCTGTATATCTATTGTCATTATATCACAGTTCCGGCAAGAAAACCACTCACTCACAGGTAAGATTTTTCACAAAATCTACAAAATGGATATCTCGGAATTCTCTGAAATATCCCTTCTCATAACTCATTCTTCTACTATACTGCACAGAAGACTTCCTGCTTCAAAAGAAATCCGTCCCTGTGTCCCAGTCAATTGATTGCTTGTCCCGATGACCGCGTTCACATCCATATTATAACGATTCAACGGATACTCAAATCCAGTCAGCGTCACGGACTGCACCGGCGTTCCAAAGGGCAGCAGTGATACATAGGCTGTCTTCTTCCCTGAAAACCAGTTCGGTTTTTCCACCGTATCCACCGCCGGGCCATGCAATATCCAAAGCCTTGCTCTGCCGTCCCAGAACTCGACCTGTCTGTAATAGCGGTTCATCAGGTGCAGATTGGCGTAGGTATGGTCTACCCGGTCTCCTGCCGCGCCGATCACCCGAATGACAGCATCCTCTCCCGCAATCTCTCTGGCAATGGAAAGCGCAATCTCCGTATCCGTCTCATCCTTATGCGTTGGAAAAACTCTAGGCACCAGTCCGTCTTTCCGGGAACGCTCCAGGATCTCGGGCGCAATAGAATCCATATCCCCCAGGAGGAGATCCGGCTTCATATCCATCGCGTACAGGTGGCGGAGTCCGGAATCCGCCGCTATAATCCGATCCGGCGCCCAATCCATGAGCGCGCTCCGAAAGGCTGGTGTCACCGTACAGCTTCCTCCGGTCGCGATCAGGATCTTCATACGCCCTTCACCTGCTTCACAAGCTTACTCGGATCCTCGGCACGGAAAAAAGCCGTCCCCATCACGATCACATTGGCTCCGGCCTCCAAGACCTCCGGAAGCGTTTCCGAATTGACGCCGCCGTCCACCTGAATATCCAGTTCCGGATACCGGCTTCGGATCTCTCTGACCTTATCCAAGGTCTGCGGGATCAACTTCTGTCCTCCAAAACCTGGATACACTGTCATCACCAGCACCATATCCAGCATCGGCAGAACCGGCTCCAATACTGTCCACGGCGTGTCCGGTGAAATCGCGCATCCTACCCGAACACCCTGGTGCTTCAGCTCCTGCAGAATCGCCTCCAGATGCTCTCCGCAGGCTTCCGCATGCACCGTAATCCCGTCCACTCCTGCCTGAATATAGGCCGGCGCGTATTTCTCCGGCTCGCTGATCATTAAGTGTACGTCAAAAAAAGTTTTCGTATAGGGACGGATCGCTTTCACGATCATCGGCCCCATCGTCAGATTGGGGACAAAATGTCCGTCCATCACATCCACATGAACCATATCGCAGCCTGCGTCACCTACACGCCGCACTTCCTCTCCCAGTCTGGCAAAATCCGACGCCAGAATCGATGCCGACACCTTGATCATCTTACACTCTCCTGCATTTCTTTTAATTCTTTCCAAATGGCACAATACCCTTCGTACCGTATCTTCTCAATCTTGCCTGCCAAAAATGCCGCGCGCACGCCGCAGTCCTCTTCCGCTACGTGGCTGCATCCCTGATAATAGCAATGCTTCAGGTACGGGGCAAAGTCCGGATAAAAGTTTTCCAATTCCTCCGGCAGTATTTCCGACAACCGGAGTGACGTAAATCCCGGTGTATCCACCACATATCCGTCTCCTTCCGGAAGACGCATCAGCTCCGCGCACCGGGTCGTGTTCTTCCCACGCTGAATCTTTTCGCTCAGGTCTCCCGTCTCCTGTGTCAAGCCCAACAGATTCAGCAGCGAAGATTTGCCGACGCCGGAAGGGCCCGCAAAAACACTCAGCCTGCCGGAAAGAGCCTGCCGAAGCTCCTCGGCCCCCTCCTGCGTTCTGGTACAGGTCCGGATGACCCGGAACCCTGCCTTCTCATAGCTGACAGCCGCGTCCTGTGTCTCTTTTCTATCTTGTATCTGATCCCACTTATTGATACAGATCAGGGGCTGGATCTTCTGCTGCGCTACCATGACCAGAAAACGCTCCATCAGAAGCCAGTTGGGTTCCGGATAGGCTGCTGCAAAGACAATCACTGCCTGATCCACATTGGCTACCTGCGGCCGAATCAGACGGTTTCTGCGGGGCAGAAGCTCTTCCACCCAGCCTTCCTTGCTGTACTCGACCTGATCCCCCACCAGCGGGGTAATATTTTTCTTGCGAAAACTGCCCTTGGCCCTGCACCGCAGGACCTCCTGTCCGTTGTCCACATCATAGAATCCGGATATGGAACGAATGATTCTTCCCTGCGGCATTTAATTCTCCAGACTGAGGCTCAATACCTCGCGGCCATCCACCAAAACCCGCAGCTGGCTTGCTCCCTGCGGATATTTCACCCATACCGGCGCCGCCGCCAATACCGTACGGTTATACTCCTGATCCACCAGCGTCACATTGTCTCCATCCACTCTTGCAACGATCTTGATTCTGGCGGATGAGGATGTATCCGTACCAAAAACCGCGTCGCTCAGCAAGAAGACGCCACCGGCCTCTTCGGAATCCTCCTTATAGGCGCCGGTGCTGACTGTAATCACCACGCTGCTGCCCAGAACAAGCTTTTGACCCTTATCAACGCTCTGCGCAATTACACGCCCCTCTTCGACCGTAGAACTGGTGGACTCCGTAACAGCTCCCAGCTTAAAGCCAGCCTTTTCCAGAAGGGCTTTCGCCTCTTCGTGTGTCTTATTATACAGATCCGGGACCTCTGCCAACTCTTCCTTCGCCAGCGCCAGAGACAGAACAATGGTCATATCTTCCGTATATTCCGTCCCTGCTTTGGGCGATTGATCGACCACTACGTTATTTTTTCCCTTTTCTGCTTCTACCTCAACGATCTCGATCCGATACCGGAAGCCTCGGTCTACCAGGTCCTGAATGGCATTCTCATAGCTATTATCCAGATAGTCCGGTACCTTGGTCATCTCCCGCTTGCCCTTACTGAGCGTCAGCGTCACGACCACCGTATCTTCTTCTACCTTGGCCCCGGCCATAGGCTCCTGACTGAGGATCTGCCCGGCCGTATATACTTCGCTGAAGGCCTCCTGCGGAGAATCCGCGAATACGATATTCAGACCGTTTTCCGTTACTTCACGCTGCGCCTCCTGCAGTGTCTTGCCCTTAAAGTTCGGAACATAATTGACTCCTGGTTCGGAATGCCCGGCTGATACCAGGCCCGCAATCACAACCACCGTTAAGATGACGATCAGTACGCCAAGCACTGAAGCCAGGACTGCCGTACCGTGCTTCTGCCAAAAACTTTTCGGCTGTTTTGCTTCCGCTTTTCTGGCCGGAGCTGGAGCCGCGGCCTGCGGCGTATGCGGCCTCTCCGCTACGCTCCCGTGCCTGGGATCCTGATAGACTCTCTTTAGATCCGCGATCAGTTCCGCGGCGCTCTGATAACGTTCTGCCGGATTCTTGCGGGTCAGTCCCAGAATAATCGTTTCCAGGCCGGGCCACAGATCCGGCGCCAGCTCCCTTGGAGAGGGCATCGGCGTATTCAGCTGCTGCATAGCGACAGCGACCGGCGTGTCTCCGTCAAAAGGCGGACGTCCTGTTGCCATCTCGTACATCGTAATCCCCAGAGAATACAGATCACTGCGCTCATCCACACGCATCCCTCTGGCCTGCTCGGGAGACAGATAGTGTACGGAGCCCATCGCTTCTTTATGCTCTGTAACCGTAGCCGCCTTCACAAACTTAGCGATTCCGAAATCTGTCACCTTGACCTCGCCCTTGGGCGTGACCAAGACATTTTGCGGCTTGATATCTCTATGTATGATGCTGCTCGCATGCGCACACTGCAGCGCTTCCGCGATCTTGATCGTAACCTTGACGATCTCATCGGAAGTCATCCGATGACGCCGCCGAATATACTCCTTCAGCGTCATACCGTCCACATACTCCTTGACCATATACTCCATGCCCTGCTCCGTCCCGATATCGTAGATCCCCGCGATATTGGGATGGGACAGCATCGCGATCGCATGCGCTTCTTGGCGGAATTTTTCTACCTGTACCGGATCATTGATAAAATCCTCCCGCATAACCTTCACTGCCACCTCGCGGTGAAGCTTTGTGTCCATTCCCCGAAAGACCACTGCCACGCCGCCAGAGCCTACCTGCTCCAACAGCTGATAACGATTGGCCAAAATTGTTCCAATCTGCAGCATTACGCTTCCACCCCTTCCATTTCTACCAAAATTATCGATATATTATCTGTCCCGCCGTTTCTGTTGGCCTCGTTCACCAACATATCGACCCTCTCTGTCAGCGACAGACTCCTTGTCTTTATAATCTCACTGATCCTCTCGTCCGCGATCTGGCTGCTGAGTCCATCCGAACACAGAAGCAGCATTCTGGCATATCCTGCCGGGAGTTTATAGAGGTCTGCCTCCACCTCCGGCGCCGTGCCGACTGCCCGGGTGATATAATTTCTCTTTGGATGCACCCTTGCCTCTTCCTCCGTCAGCTCGCCCTTGCTTACCATCAGCTCTACCAGCGAATGATCCCTCGTCACCCGCACAAAATGGTCTTTATGATCCACCATGTACATCCGGCTGTCGCCTACATTGACGCAGTAGACACCGTCCGGAAGGATGGACGCCGCGACCAGCGTTGTCCCCATGCCCGCATATTCCGCATGGGACTGAGACAATGCATAGACATGCGCATTGGTCTGCGCCGCCATCTGATAGAAAAACGCATCCGTTTCTTCCATGGAACTTTCCGACGCATAACACACACAGAAATCAACTGCCTCCTGCGCAGCGGTCTCGCCTGCTGCGTGTCCGCCCATTCCATCAGCCACGATGAAAAGGTTCGGCAATGCTCCTACCGGTTCCGCCGAAGCAAAGATCCGGTCCTGATTGACCATCCGGCAAGCTCCAATATTACACGCTGACGCTGTCCTCATCCTTTCCCTCCTGTTCCTCGTATCTTCTGCGCAGCTGTCCGCAGGCGGCATCGATATCGCGGCCCATCTCCCGCCGCAGCGTCACAGGAATCTTCTCCTGCTCCAGGATGGACATAAAACGCTGTATGCGAGGATTTTCCGATGCCAGAAGGCTTCGCTCCCGTACCGGATTGACCGGAATCAGATTGACATGGCATAGCATGCCGCGCAGACGTCCCGCAAGCTCTCTTGCGTGTTCCGGAGCGTCATTGACGCCCTGCGCTAACGCGTACTCAAATGTAATCCTCCGATGCGTCCTCTCCGTATAATAGCGGCAGGCCGCCATCAACTCCTCCATATTGACCCGATTGGCGATCGGCATCAGCTGTCTGCGGATCGAATCGTTAGGCGCATGGAGCGATACCGCCAGTGTAACTCCCGTCTCCAAATCCGCGAATTCCCGCATTCTCTCTACCAGTCCGCAGGTCGATACGGTTATATCCCGCAGGCTCAGATTCTTGCCTGCCGGATCGTGAATCAGCTTTATAAATCCCAGCAGCTCCTCATAATTATCAAAGGGCTCGCCGCATCCCATGACAACCACATGGGACACCTTGACTCCCGCGGCGCGTTCCGCCTCATAGATCTGCTGCACCATCTCTCCGCGGGTCAGATCCCGCTTCCTCCCGGAGAGGGTGGACGCGCAGAATTTACATCCCATCCGGCACCCTACCTGAGAGGATATGCACAAAGAGTATCCATAATGATACTTCATCAGTACCGTTTCTATCTGTTCATGATCCCAAAGACTCATCAGGAACTTCTGCGTATCATCCTTCTGCGACTTCTGCACAAGACACTGCCGCACCAGATGGAGCGGCACCTCCTCCTGAAGGCGTTTTCTGAGTCCGATAGAAAGATTGGTCATCTGATCATAGGATACAGCTCCCTTAGCGTGCAGCCATTCAAAGATCTGTTTGCCGCGGAAGGGCTTTTCCCCCATTGACAGCAGCAGCTTCTGCCAGTCCTCCGGCATCAGTGAAAATCCATCCAATCCTTCCATCCTTACTTTACCTCTTTTTACATAGTTTTGCAATAAAAAATCCGTCCAGTCCCTCGGCTTCCGGCCAGATATAGGTATATTCCGGCCCGGCGCCTTCAGGGTTGCCCGGAAGACTTCCCTGCAGACTGACTGCCTGAAACTCCGGATGCCGATGAAGAAACTGCCGGACATTCTCCTCATTCTCGGCCGGATTCAATGTACAGGTACTATAAACCAGCGTACCGCCCGTCCTCACGCATTTGGCAGCGTTCTCCAGCATCCGGCTCTGCAGTCCGGCCAGCTCCTCTATGTCCTGGGGCTGCCTGTGAAGCTTCAGATCCGGTTTGTTGCGGAGGATTCCCAGTCCGGAACAGGGTGCGTCCAGCAATACCCGGTCCCATGCTCCCTGATCTTCCGTCCGCGCTACAAGCGCGTCTCCCGGCACTGCCCGGACGATGCTAAGTCCAAGTCTTGCGGCGTTTTCCTGAATCAGCCGCACCTTAGACTCATGTACATCCCGCGCTTCTACCAGCCCGGTATTTTTCATAATCTGCGCCAGATGCGTCGACTTACCGCCCGGCGCGGCACATAGATCCAGCACCTTTTCCCCCGGCTGCGGCGCCAACGCGTGGGCACAGAACATCGAGCTCTCATCCTGCACTGTCATCAGTCCGTCGCGAAATTCCGGCCAGCCGGAAAGATCCCCCGGCGTCTTGATCTGAAGTGCCTCCAGGCAATACAGTCCCGGTCTGACATTTTCCTCTCCGACCCGCAGCGCCAGTCTGGAGGCAAGCTCTGCCGGACTGATACGGCAGGTATTGACACGCACTGAAAGGCAGCGCGGCAGCGCCATCGTCTTCGCAAGCTCCCGCGTTCGCTCCATCCCGTAAGACTTCTCCCACAATTCCAGAATCCACCTTGGGATGCTATAGCGTACCGACAGGTGCGCCAGGAGATCCTCTCCCGCTTCGGGCCAGGACTCCCGGAGCTCTGCACGGAGCATAGAACGCAGGACACCATTGACAAATCCGGACAGCCCCTTCCACGGCGATGCCAGAACCAGCTTCACGGCTTCATCCACAACCGCGCTGGGCGGAATCTTCTTCATCCACAATAACTGCGCGGCGCTCATCATCAGCACTACCGCAATATACGGCTTCATCCTCCGCATCGGCGTCTTGGAATACAGATTGACCATGGATTCCAGACGGAGTGTATGCGTTAAAACCGTATAAACCAGATTCGTGATCAAAGCCCTCTGACGGGCGTCCCATTCCGGATGCGCCTGAAAAGTTTTCTGCAGCAGCACAGAGCTGTAGGCTCCTTCATAGAGGACCTTGACCAGAATCTGCGCCGCTTCTTTTCTCTCATTGCAGGGCCTTTCACTCATCCCCACCAAGCCTCCTGCCCCAGAGCGGGCAGCCGCGCAAAAATACATCCGCCGGCAGCGACTTCTTTCCGGGGAGCTGCAAACGGCAGATCTCCAGAATTCCCTCTCCGGTCTGTACCAGAATCCGGTCCGAGGAGGCTCCTACCTTCTGCGCTTCCTCCCGCGTGAGCACGGTTCCCGGCTCCACGGCCGGGAGCGGATCCTTTTGATATACACGCGCTTCCTGAACCTTTAATACTTTCCCTTCCAGCTCCGTATAGGCGGATGGCCATGGAGTATACGCACGAACCGCGCAGTCGATCTGCCAAGCGGAACGCTTCCAATCAATATGTCCGTCCTCCCGGGTCAGCATCGGCGCATGTGTCGCCAACGCCTCCTCCTGCGGCTCTCCTACTGGATTTTCTCCTGTCTCAAAACGGCGTACCACCTGCAAAAGCGCTTCCGCGCCCGCAGCCGCCAGCTTATCATGCATACTCTCCCCGGTGTCCTTATCCGTAATCGGAACGGACACCTGCAAAATGCTGTTGCCGGTGTCTATTCCGGCATCCATGCGCATAATCGTTACACCGGTTACACTCTCTCCATCCGCGATCGCCCGCTGAATCGGAGAAGAACCGCGGTATTGGGGAAGGAGCGAGGCATGAACATTAATACACGGCGCGATATCCAGAATCTGCTGCGTCAGGATTTGCCCAAAGGCCGCGACTACAATCAGCTCCGGCTTTTGCTCCTCCAGCCTGGCGACCCATGCCTTACGGCGGATCCGCTCCGGCTGGTATACTTCCAAGCCCTGTGACAGGGCATACTCCTTGACCGGCGACGCGCAGAGCTCCCCCTTTCGGCCTTTTGGACGGTCCGGCTGTGTATAGACCGCCAGGATCTCCTGTCCGGATTCGCACAGTGCCTTCAGCACGACCGCCGCGAAATCCGGTGTTCCCATAAATACAATCCGCATCAGCCGTTCTCCCACTGTACTACTTTATCGCTGTACAAAATGCCGTACAGATGATCGATCTCATGGCAAAAAGCCTTGGCCAGAAGTCCCGTTCCCGTACGGACATATTCTTCTCCCTTTTCATTCAGAGCGCGCACGGTTACCTTTTCCGGACGGTTCACATAGCCCTGCTTGCCCGGAATACTCAGGCATCCTTCTACCGAGCAGATCTCGCCTTCTGTAGCGATAATCTCCGGATTGATCAGAACCAGCTTCTCTCCCGGCTCTCCTGTATCGATCACGATGACCTGCTTGAGCACTCCCACCTGCACCGCGGCCAGACCGCAGCCGTTGGCATCGTACATCGTATCAAACATATCCTCAATCAGCATCTCCAGACGCCGATCCCATTTCTCAACCTTTTTGGATTCCTTGCGCAACACTTCATCGCCTTCTGTGCGAATACTTCTTAGTGCCATATCTCCATCACCCTTTCCTTTAATACATATATACCGGATTGAGATCCGCGGCAATGCTCACCGCGCGGTTTCTCTCCTGAAAACGATCGAGACAGTAGCTGCTGTACGCGATCAGTTTTTCCTCATTCGGATGGCGAATCATCAGCTTCCATCGGAACATATTATCGATTCGCCCAAGCTCTGCCGGAGCGGGTCCCAGCAGCACATAATCCCGTCCTCTGCCGTAATAGGCCAAAAGCTCCCGCAGCTCTTCTGCGGCCGCCCGCACCTTCTCTTCCTCTTTTCCGCTGAGCAGAATCTGCACCAGATGCGTATACGGCGGACATTGCAGCAGCTGCCTCGTCAAAAGCTCCTGCCGGTAAAATCCCTCATCATCCCGTTCAGCGATACTTTTCAGCACATAGTGCTTGGGATCATAGGTCTGGATCAACACCTCACCCGGCCTGTCTCCCCGTCCGGCACGCCCGGCCACCTGGGTCAGCAGCTGGTACGTCCGCTCCGTAGAATGAAAATCCGGATAAAACAGTGTCATATCTGCCGCAAGTACGCCTACCAGCGTCACGCGCGGCATATCCAATCCCTTGGCGATCATCTGTGTCCCCACAATGATATCTGCCTGAAAATCCCGGATCTTCTCGTAGCTTTCCTGAAACGCATTCTTACTGCCGGTTGTATTGGCATCCATCCGCAGAATCCTTGCCTCCGGGAAGGCCCTTTGAACCTCTTCTTCTACCCGCTGCGTTCCCGCACCGAAAAACTTGACATAGCGTGAACCGCATTCCGGGCAGATATGCACGGCCGGAGTCTGCCGTCCGCAATGGTGGCAGATCATCCTCTCACTGTCCTTATGATACGTATAAGGCAGATAGCAAGCCGGACAGCGCAGAACAAAGCCGCATTTCCGACAGCTCACAAAAGAAGAATGTCCTCTGCGGTTCAGGAAGAGAACCACCTGCTCCCTTCTCTGCAGGCACTGATGGATCTTCTCCAGAAGCTCTGTGCTGAAGAGTGAAAGATTGCCCATGGCAAGCTCTCTGCGCATATCCACCAGCCGGATCTCCGGAAGGCGCGCCGCTTCTACAGCCCGTCTTGTCAGGCGTAAGAGTGTATACTGTCCCTCCATCGCCCGATAATAGCTCTCTACGGATGGCGTGGCCGAACCCAGTACGACCGGAATTCCGAGCCTGTCCGCCATCTCCGCGGCGACCTCTCTCGTATGAAACCTCGGCGACATATCGGACTTGTAGCTGGTTTCATGCTCTTCATCCAGAATGATCAGTCCCGGATGCATCAAGGGCGCGAACAGCGCCGAACGCGGTCCTACGACAACTCTGGCCGCTCCATATCGGATCTCCCTCCACTGTCTGGAACGCTCTGTATCGTTCAGTCTGCTGTGAAGAACCGCGACCTGACTGCCGAATCTCTGGCGCAGCCGCTCCATCAGCTGCGGCGTCAGACTGATCTCCGGCACCAGAAGGAACGCCCCCCGGCCCATCGCAAGCGCCTGCTCAATGCTTAGCATATAGACCTCGGTTTTCCCGCTTCCTGTGATTCCATACAACAAAAAGGTCCGACGTTCTCCCCGATGCATCGCATCGGTCACCGCCTGCACTGCCGCGCTTTGTTCCTGGTTCAGATCCGGCTTCTCAGCGTCCGGTAAAATAACAGGAGCCGCAGGGACTCCCTCCGGCTCCTCCCAGCACTCGATCCACCCCTTTTCCTGCATAGACCGCAGGGAGGCGCTTCCCAAAGCGCTTTCTTTCAGATGTCTTGGCAGTTCCCACTCCGGATGTGCCTGTACGCTTTCCAAAAAACGTTTCTGACCGGCGCCCAGGCGCTTCATCTCTTCCATGGGCATTCGCAGACAGACTCTTTTCCGCATTCGGACCATCTTCTCCGGATCCTTCGGAACAAATAACGCCAAACACGCGGACAGGGATGCATAATAACGTTTCTGCATCCACTGGGCCATGGACAGCTCACTGCTGCCGAAAACCGGCTCCCGTCCCAATACGCATTCGATCTCTCTGACCTTTTCCTCCGGATACTGGCAGGCCGTGCTGATCTCAATCACAAACCCTTCCAGTTTTCTGCCCCCAAAAGGGACCCGGACCATCATCCCTACCTCCAAT
Source organism: uncultured Eubacteriales bacterium (assembly GCA_902493345.1). Classification (GTDB taxonomy): domain Bacteria; phylum Bacillota; class Clostridia; order Lachnospirales; family Bianqueaceae; genus Faecimorpha. Next base: position 13,989 of record CABUPM010000053.1, read on the forward strand.
GGAAGCCCCTCTGGAATCCGATAGGTGTAGATTCGATCCTGCTCCTTCTGATACAGCTTTACAATGACCTGGGCATACGCCAACTTACTCTTCATCCTCCATGTCGCGGCTGAAATCCACTACCGCCATGTCGTCATACTTCATATGCTCTTCACCATTATTGGAGGCCTCGTCCATATAAACCGCGATCTTGCCCGCGTCCATCTCATCGACGACTTTGGACAGTACGCCGATCTCCGGATTCTTTTCCTCTACCATGACCTTATCGCCCGCGATGATCGCGCGAGCACGGCGTGCCGCGGCAATCACGATGCTATACCGGGAATTGATCTCCGGCAGTCCCTTCTCCTTGTTTACAGTGTTAATCGTGTCAATCAGTTCTCCATACGACGGATGCAGCATAATAATTCTCCCTTTCCCTTTATTGATTCTATTTACAGTTTCATTCGGGCCGCTTCCTCCCGAAGGCTGCCGACCAGCGCCTGTTTCTCGCTGGAACGATCATGCAGCGTCTCTATAATCTGTTCCACTCTCTGAACACATTCGTCCAGATCGTCGTTAACAACGATATAATCATATCGGTGCATCTGCTCAATCTCACGTCTGGCCTGTGCCAGACGCGTTGCCACCTGCTCCTCCGACTCCGTACCGCGGCCGAAAAGCCGCACCTTGAGCTTTTCCATGGACGGCGCCGCCAAGAAGATCAATCCGGCCGCCGGAAACTGTTCTTTCACCTGCAGCGCTCCCTGTGCCTCGATCTCCAGGATCACATCCCGTCCTCCGGCAATCGTCTCCATCACAAAATCCCGCGGTGTCCCGTAACAGTTTCCCGAGTACTCCGCCCACTCCAGGAATCTTCCTTCGCTAACTCTCTTCAGGAACTCCTCGCGGCTCAGGAAAAAATACTCGCGGCCGTCAACTTCGCCCTCTCTGGGTTTTCTCGTCGTCGCCGAGATTGACAGCTGATACCGGTCTGTCTCCATCAGGCGTTTTACCACGGTGCCTTTTCCCGCTCCCGAAAAGCCGGATATTACAATCAGCACGCCATGCCTCATCACGCTTCCTCCTCTTTAAAGGTTTCTGCGTCCGGGCGTTCCTTACCGGCACGTCCGGCCACGGTCTCGGACTGAATCGCCGACAGCAGCAGGTGTCCGCTGTCCATCACCAGTACGGAACGCGTTTTGCGTCCATAGGTGGCATCGATCAGTTTGCCGGATTCTCTTGCCTCCTGAATCGCCCGCTTAATCGGTGCGGATTCCGCGCTCAGTATCGCGATCACCCGATCCGCGTTCACAATACTTCCATAACCTACATGTATTAATTGCATGGGGGACCTCCGGTTATTCCAGATTCTGAATCTGTTCCCGGACCTTTTCGATCTCCTTCTTCAACCGAAGTGAACCGCCCGTCACCGCCAGGTCTCCTGCCTTGGAACCAATCGTATTGGCTTCCCGGTTAAACTCCTGCATCAGGAAATCCAGCGGGCGTCCCACCGGCTCCTCCGCGTCCAGAAGTTTTCTCAGCTGTCCAATATGGCTATGCAAGCGCACCAGCTCTTCATCGATACAACACCGGTCAGCAAAGAGCGCAACCTCGTTCTCCAGGATTCCTTCATCTAAGTGAAGCTTACCCGCAGAGGACTGCTGCAAAATGTCTTCCAGTCTCTTCTCCAGTTTCTGCCGGTAGTTCTCCTCCACTTGGGGCCCGATCTCCTCCAGTCCGCGGACAATGCTCTCCAGAAGGTCTGCCTTCTCCAGAAGATCCTGCCGGATCCTCGCGCCTTCTCGAACACGCATCGCATTGAGCTGATCCAATGCCCGCTCCGCCGCTTCCTTCAGCACCTCCCAGACCGCTTCCGTATCCTCCGGCGCTTCCTGCATCTCCAGCACCTCCGGAAGTGTAAGCACATGGCTGAGCGCCAGATCATCCCGCAGGCCATATTGTTCTCCGGCCCTGCGCAGCGTCCCCAGGTACTCCTGCAGCACTTCTTCATGCAGTATCAGCTGCGTCTGGCTCTCCTGCCTCTCATATGTGACATATACATCCAATTTACCTCTGGATATCTTCTGGGCAAGAAGCGTGCGCAGATCATTCTCCAACGCGGCCAGCTTGCGGCTCATCCGGATGGACGGCTCCAAAAATTTATGATTGACCGTCTTCAGCTCTACGACGCAATGAATTCCATCGCGCTCGCTCTCGCCGCGGCCAAATCCTGTCATGCTCCGAACCACTGCCATACCTTCCTTCCTGTGCTTTTACACATACATAATTATTATACCTGATTTCGGCTTGAAAATCAATAGGTACGGCGGGCTTTTCTTTGTTGTATTGGGCCTGCAATCTTCCTTTCTTTTTGTCGCGCATTATTGCTATATCAAGGAAAAATGTGATATAATTAAATTATCCAATACAGATCGAGAGGGATTCACGTTGGTTTGTGACAAATTACTGCCGTTGTCGTATTCCAAAAAGGGAAAAAATGATACAATTTTTAGAAGCGTATTTGCTAATTCTAGGTTTTCTTGCAATGCTCCTGTTCGTGTTGTCTTTTAAATATGAGAGTATCGTTTCAGGGAAGAAAATCTTTACTGAACTTGATGAGTCTACCAGGAAAAGTTTTATATCTCATCAACGAATAAATATTTTGTTATATGGGATCATCGCATTCATCGTCTACTTTTTCCCAATCACAAGAAATTCCACATGTGTGATAACCATGGTTCTGCTTGTATTGGCAAGAGGTGTGTATTATAACAAAAAGTATCTGAACCGATGAACTATGAGAAAATAAAAGCGTTAGAACAATGGGCTTGTCTATTTGGCAGAGGATGTTTCCTTATCCATCCCTCTGCCAAATATTTTATGATTGCAAAATATTCAGAATAGCGTTACAATATCTCTCGTAAGGAGGGATATCGTTGTTTCCTGTAATTTATTTTCTT
>CABUPM010000054.1 GCA_902493345.1 uncultured Eubacteriales bacterium
CATCCGTGCACATATTGAGCGATATTATATTAACCGTTTTTGTCTAGAAAGTCAAGAACCTTTTAACAGTTCTCTATTGATCCATTCTTTTTTGTATATTTAGCACAAATGTAAATCGCTTTTATTGGTTATATTGCTGTATCGCAAGATATGGTGTCGCTTCTGTTCCACACCTCACTTATCGGATCTGACAAAAATGAAATATTTCTTCTTTTGAAAAAAGCATTTTCAAGTTCCCGGAAATGTAGTATAATGACTGCAGATTGATTTATTGGAGGTTCATTATGGGAAAGTATTTTGGTACAGACGGTTTTCGGGGCGAGGCCAACAAAGCCCTGACCGTGGAGCATGCATATAAAGTAGGACGTTTTTTAGGTTGGTATTATGGTAAGGAGCATACAGCACACGTAGTGATCGGTAAAGATACCCGGCGCAGCAGCTATATGTTTGAATACTCTCTGGTGGCCGGTCTTACCGCGTCTGGCGCCGATGTTGCTCTGCTGCACGTGACGACGACGCCGAGCGTCTCTTATATCACCCGTATCGACGGATTCGACTGCGGCATCATGATCAGCGCCAGCCACAATCCCTATTACGATAACGGTATCAAGCTGATCAACGGCAACGGTGAGAAAATGGACCAGGAGACTATTACGCAGATTGAAGCCTATCTGGATGGAGATCTGCCGGAGATCCCCTTGGCGCTTCGCGACAAGATCGGCTCCACGACCGACTATTCTTCCGGCCGCAACCGCTACATCGGCTACCTGATCTCCCTGGCAACCCGCTCCTATAAGGGCATGCGGATCGGGCTGGACTGCGCTAACGGCAGTGTATGGATGATTGCCAAAAGCGTATTTGACGCTCTGGGCGCTAAGACCTATGTGATTCATGATACTCCCGACGGATTGAACATCAATAAGGACTGTGGCTCTACGCATATCGAATCCCTTCAGGATCTGGTGCGGGAGGAGCATCTGGATGTAGGTTTTGCCTTTGACGGCGACGCGGACCGCTGCCTGGCTGTTGATGAAAACGGAAATGTGGTGGATGGGGACGGTATTCTCTACCTGGCCGGTAAATATATGCGTGACCGCGGAACACTTACCAACAATACCGTCGTAACCACGGTCATGTCCAATCTCGGCCTCTACAAAGCATTTGACCGCGAAGGTATCGCCTATGAAAAAACCGCTGTCGGCGACAAATATGTATACGAATGCATGCAGCAAAACGGATACCGTCTTGGCGGAGAGCAGTCTGGGCATATTATCTTCAGTAAATATGCTACGACAGGTGACGGACTTCTGACCGCAATCAAGATCATGGAGGTTCTTCTGGAGAGCAAAACCACCCTGAGCCGTCTGGTCTCCCCTCTGGAGATCTACCCGCAGCAGCTGAAGAATGTTCTTGTGACCGATAAGGAAACGGTCATGAAAGATGCCGATGTATTGGCAGCGGCTGATGCTGTCAGCGCTGAACTTGGTGAGGACGGCCGGGTTCTTCTGCGTCCCAGCGGCACAGAACCCATGATCCGAATCATGGTAGAAGCCACCAGCCTGGAATTATGCGATTCGTACATCGACAGGATCTATCAGATCATACACAGCAAGGGATATACACAACTGTAATCTCAGAAACGTTTTGTCAAGGACTTTTTCATCAAATTCACAAAAGCTCACAAAAAACACGGCCGGAAATCCATAATGGATTTCCGGCCACTGTATGGAATTCATTCTGTATGGCAGTTTTTGTATAATCCTGACCACAAATATTCTATTTTTTCTCTTAATACAAAAGAGGCCGTCTCTCGACAGCCCCTTTTCTCTATTAATCTTCCAATTATTCATTTCTTGCAGACCGATAGATCTGGAACATCAGACGCATGGTGCGCTCTGCCTCTTCCAGTTTGACCAGATATTCTTCCGAACCGTCCAGTGACGCATAAAAGTTGCGGATACAGCTCAGATGTCCGGTTCCCCAGTAACTCTTGCCAAAGGCCTCTTTGACAGCAAACTCTACCTTCTGATACTCGCCTGTACTCTCCTTAATATATAGCTTGTCCCCCTCCAGACGATAGGTCCGGTCCTCGCAGACAATCTCGATCAGAACCGGTGCGTTGCCGCAGTAGGCATTGGTCGCGTAAAAGCATGCCGTTGCGCCGCTTTTATACTGGATCCACGCCTCCAGCGTATCCTCCGTCTCGATTACGCCTTTCAGGTGGTGATTGGCCATCGTCGCTTCCGCTGTCTGGGCCTCTCCGAGAAGAACGGTAAGAAGATCCAGCGTATGAATCGACTGGTTGATCAGAACGCTACCGCCTTCCAGCGCCATCGTTCCTCTCCAGCCGCTCTCCGTATAATAGGGCGCTTCCCGGTGCCATGTCACAAACGCCCGCGCGCCGAGGACCTTGCCGCCCTCTCCTTTTTGCAGTGCCTGCTGCACATACCGTACGTTATCGTTATACCGGTTCTGAAAGCATACGCCCACATGCACCTTCTTGGCAGCCTCCATCAACTCGTCCATCTGCTCGTCATTGACCGCCGCCGGTTTCTCCGTGAATACCTGGATCCCCTTTTCTGCCGCCTGTAATGCCATGGGAACATGCAGCGCATGCGGCGTGCAGATATGCAGCACATCCAGATGCTCTGCCGCCAACATCTCTTCCAGACTGGCATAGGCGCTGCCGCCGTATTCTGACGCAAAGCTCTGCGCCCGCTCCAGCTTGCAGTCCGCAAACGCGGCCATTTCCACATTATCCATTCTCAGCAGGCTCTGAGCGTGTACTCTGGCAATTCCGCCGCAGCCCACGATTCCTACACGATACTTCATAATTTGTCCCCCATCTGTGCATATTCTTGACAACGGCCTTCCATATCGGCCTGTTTGCTGTCTCCCGCATGTACCAGAATCCTCTGACGGAAGGTATATGTTTGGCCAGCCTCCAACCGATATCCTCCCTGAAAATGAAAATTGGACGCGGTCATCGGACCGTAATCCCGGACAAACCAACGGTTCGGATAATCCTGTGAATCCCGGCTGATCATAATCGCCAGTCCCGCTTCTGTCCTGTCCTTGCCGATCACGCCGGAACAATCCACCCAATCCGCGGTCTCTCCAAAGATCTCCTGTTCCCCGTTCCTGCCGCCGGAGGCCGTAAGCGTTCCGGACAGGTCCGCGCACATCTGCTCGTTCACCCGTACAAAAGGAAAACCGCCTTCCTTAGTCGGTCCGAATTGAACCGGTCCCTGCGAAGCATGCAGCACCGTGCAAAAATCAATATAACGCAGCTCTGGCGGAAGGTTATAAAAGCGGATGGTACGTGTGTCCTGCATCAGTAGTTCTCCCGTCTCTGACAGCCAGTCCACCAGCTCCGTCATCTGTCCGACCACCGGGCCTCCCTGTAAAAGCAAGAAGCTACGGTGCCTCTGACGTCCTTCCCCCTGGAACTCATGATAGACCTGATGTCCGTTGACCTCATCATGTCCCCACCAGATTCCGTGATGGTGAATATGATCCGCCGGTTCATTCTGAATCACGCTTTTTCTGCCGGGTCCATACAGCGGATACATATACGGCTTGGGCATATCAGGAGAATAATAATACCGTGTAACCGGCTCTCCGTCATAGCAGACGACCACTCTGGCATTCTCATCCTGCTTCTTAAAATACACACCGCAGGTATACAGCCAGGGATTGGACCTTCGCTCCTCTCCCTGTGCGACTTTCTCCGGCTCCGCCGTATACAGCGCAACCTCTCCGCTATATGCCTCATCCGCCAGAATATACAAAGCCGGCTCTTTCGTCACTTCCTTCAGCGACGCTACCATCCCATACTCAAACAGCTGCGCCCGGTAACGGTGTCCCGTGTCCTGCCTCACTGCCCACAGCTCATTTTCCCCCTGACTGGCAAGGAGCTTCTGATACACGCTCCCCTCCAGAGGAATCCGGACCACTGTCGGAACCAACTTGGCATGGATTGTAAAGATTATATCACAAAGACGTTCCATTGTCATCACCCAATCTGCACAGCCTGCATCTGCGCCTTCACACACAGCTCTGCCGCCTTAAAGACGTGCTCCTGCGTCATGGCGTTTTCCGTACGGTTAATGCAGTCCAGAATCAATTGACCAAAGAAGGGATATCCTACCTTACCGCGCACGTCAAAGGTATGTTCGCCCTTCTGATCCGCCATAAATACTGTCCCGCCCAGCTGTCCAGTGCCAATGTTGACATATTTTCTGAGTTCGATATATCCTTCGGTTCCCAGAATAAACATCCGGCCGTCTCCCCAGTTGGACAATCCGTCCGGAGTGAACCAGTCTACCCGAAAATAACCGGCAGCGCCGTTATCCGCAACCAGAGAAGCGTCCCCGAAATCATCCAGCTCCGGATATTCCGGATGCGCATAATTGGCAATCTGGCTGTGAACAACCTTCGCGTCATGCGCTCCCGTATAATATAGGAACTGTTCAATCTGATGGCTTCCGATATCGCAGAGGATTCCGCCGTACTTCTCCTTCTGGAAAAACCATTCCGGACGGGCCGGAGCGCTCAGCCTGTGCGGTCCCATCCCCAGGGTCTGAATCACGCGGCCGATGGCTCCCTGCTCGATCAGCTGTCCCGCAAAAACCGCATCCTCTACATGAAGCCGCTCACTATAATACACCGCGTATTTCTTTCCTGTCTCACGCACCTTGGCCTTCGCCGCCTCCAACTGTTCCAGCGTGGTAAGAGGAGCCTTATCTGTAAAATAATCCTTGCCCGCGTCCATCACCCGCAGTCCCAGTGCGCAGCGTTCCGATGTCACTGCCGCGCCGGCCACAAGACGCACCTCCGGGTCCATCAGGACTTCCTCCTCGCAGCGGGCCCTGCGGGCCTGCGGATACATCTTCAGATACCTCTCCACCTTCGCCTCATCCGGATCATAAATCCATTTCAGCGTCGCGCCTGCTTCATTCAATCCATTGCACATTCCGCCGATATGCGCGTGATCCAGCGCAACTGCCGCATATACAAACTCTCCCGGCTTTACCACCGGATTGGGCTTGCCCGTAGGCATATAATTCATTCCTTCCGCTCTCGCCATCTTGGTGACCTCCTTATTGATAGTTGCTGCCCAGCGTGATCGATTCTCCTGTGCCAAGCTCCTGAATCGACGCCGTCTTTTCATAAAAATGAATCGCGTTCTTCTGGATACCGTCCGCCGTATAATAGATATCATCCTTCTGGATCGGCAGCTGTACCGTACGGTGCTCAAATCCCGCCTTGTAGATTGCCGTGATCAACTCTATTGTTCTGCGTCCCTCTTCGCCGGTAATCAGCGGACTTGTCCCTGTCTCGATCGCATGAAGAACGTTGTCGATCTCCCCTTCATGGCCCACATGCTCCAGCGGGGGTATGCTGTCATAGAACTCCTGCAGCTTCTTCTCCGTCTCTGTATCCCGATCCGGGAAACCATTGGAACGCGCCGCACTGCAGTATACCTTCCACGGTGCCGATACTCTGGCCTTCTCCGTCTGGAAGATCACCTGCTGCTCCTCTCCGTGATGGATGACGGAGCTCGTAATCTGCGCCACTGCCCCACGGTCATACTGCAGTGCCGCTATGGAGACATCCTCCACCTCCGCGTTATCATGCGCGGCGTTGCTCAAAAGCGCCTGAACGCTCTTCGGCAGTCCCATCATCCACCCGAGCATATCGATGTGATGCACAGCGTGATTGAGCGTGCAGCCGCCGCCTTCCTTTTCCCAGGTGCCTCTCCACCACAGGTCATAATAATTATGTGCTCTCCACCAATAGGAATCAATCTGTGCGTGGAGCACCCGTCCGGTCAGGCCGCTGTCCAGCACCTTCTTAAGCTTCATAATGGGATCCCGGAACCGATTCTGGGCAATGACTCCCAACACTTTCCCATGTTCCTTGGCCGTCGCTATCATCTCATCGCACTCCTGCAAGGATGTCGCCATCGGCTTCTCCACCAGAACATTCTTACCATGCTGTAAAAAATGAATGGCAATGGACGCATGACAGTAGGGCGGCGTGCAGACACTGACAAGATCGATATCCTCCCGATCCAGCAGCTTTTCATGATCATCTACCACATCGGCTCCGTTTAACTGATACTTCTCTTTCTTTGCCTGCGCCTTCTCCGGGAAGATATCACACAGCGCTACGATCTGACAGCGCTCCGGAAACGCCAGATACCCCTCTATATGAGCCGTCGAAATATTGCCTGTTCCAATCACTGCTACTCGAATCATTCTCTGATTCTCCTTTCGTTGTTTTCTGGCTTTATTATATAGAGGCCCTTTGCCTGATACAATGCATGGATTCAATCGGAATTTATAAAAATTAAAGGTTCCGGTAATGAATGGGTGAGATTCCCATCTGTTTTTTAAAGGTATTGCTGAAATAATAAATATCCTTAAATCCGACCCTTTCCGCTACCTCCCCCACCGTATATTCTCCCGTTCTCAACAGATCCGCCGCTTTGTTGATGCGTACCCGACTGATAAAAGCGGCTATCGTGCAGCCTTCCTCCCGCCGAAACAAGGCGCCGCAATATACAGGATTCAAGCCCTGGCGCTGTGCCAGACTCTGCACGGTAATCTCCTCACAGTAGTGAGCCAGGATATACCGGCGGATCGCTTCTACATGGAGATTGTGCCGTCCGGGATCCTCCTCATACAGTAAGCGGTGCAGCACCAGCGCAAACAGGGCCTGACACTTCATCTCATACCCCGTCCTCTTCTGCAGCCACTCATAACGGATTTCCTGAAACAGCCTTGAAAACCCGTCCAGATCGGAGCGGTACAGCATCGTGTCCAGTTCTATGCGCTCCCCTTCCGGCAGCCGAAAATCGATCGCCGTGCAGCGCATGCCTTCAGTAGAATAGGAACGCACACCGCCCGGCTTGATAAAGATCACATCGCCCACTTGCGGTTCATAATTTTGACCATCGATGGTATAATGCGCTCCGCCTTCCATGACAAAAACCAACGAATAGTGCGAAATCCGATGGTTCTCCGCATGCCATACGCCGGGAATGCATTCTTTTTGTATGAAATAATACATCTCGGGATGAAGCATTCTGACCCCTCCTTCTATTTATAAATATTATACTTCCTACAGCGTCAAATAGCAAGAATGTCTTTTAACAAGTATTCATTTCACATCCTTCATAATCAGCATCTTTACGGAGATACGCAAATTCCGCATCTTTCCCTGTTTATGTATAATTGCACTAATTCTCCTATTCATTCCGCCGGATTGTTTTTGCAAGTTTTTATTTAAAACTTGCAAAATGACTCTTGACAAATTTCTTATTCTCCCGTATAATGAGTCGCGTAAACAGCAAAGGCGCTGCGACCATAATAGGTCGTGGCGCCTATTTTTGTAACACGCCATATATAGAGGAGGAACCATCATGTGTACTGTATATCCTGAAGCCCATCATTCTACCAGCTATATTCCCGAATTCTTCGGCGATATGGTATTTGGAGACGCCGTCATGCGGGAGCGTCTGCCGAAAGAAGCTTACCGCGCACTGAAAAGGACCATGGAGCTTGGCAAAAAACTGGATCCCAGTGTGGCCGGTGTCATCGCGAACGCGATGAAGGACTGGGCCATTGAAAAAGGCGCGACACATTATACGCATTGGTTCCAGCCGATGACGGGCGTCACTGCCGAGAAGCATGACAGCTTCCTTACACCGAGCGGAGATACTTCCGTAATCATGGAGTTCTCCGGCAAGGAGCTGGTCAAAGGCGAACCGGATGCGTCCAGTTTCCCCTCCGGCGGATTGCGCGCCACCTTTGAAGCCCGCGGCTATACCGCTTGGGACCCCTCCTCTTATGCTTTCGTTAAAGATCATACCTTATATATTCCGACCGTTTTCTACTCCTACAGCGGAGAAGCGCTGGATAAGAAGACGCCTCTGCTGCGTTCCATGGAGGTTCTGAACAAGCAGGCGCTGCGTGTGCTGACGCTGATGGGCAACACCGATGCCTCCCGTGTCATCACAACCGTCGGTCCGGAGCAGGAGTACTTCCTGATCGACAAGGAACTCTTCCTGCAGCGGGAAGACCTGCGTCTGTGCGGCCGTACCCTCTTCGGCGCGATGCCCCCCAAGGGTCAGGAGATGGAGGATCATTACTTCGGCGCGATCAAGCCGAGAGTGCAGGCATTTATGCATGATCTGAACCAGGAGCTCTGGAAGCTCGGCATCTTTGCCAAGACCGAGCATAACGAGGTCGCTCCGGCACAGCATGAGCTTGCTCCTGTATTTACCAATACCAACCTGGCGACGGATCACAACCAGCTGACCATGGAGATCATGAAAAAGGTAGCGCAGAAGCACGATCTGATCTGCCTGCTGCATGAAAAGCCGTTCGACGGCATCAATGGCAGCGGCAAGCACAATAACTGGTCCCTTTCCACCAATACCGGCGTCAACCTTCTGGAGCCGGGAGATTCTCCGCAGGAGAACGCGCAGTTTCTGGTCTTTCTGGCCGCGGTTATCAAGGCCGTCGATGAATATCAGGATCTGCTGCGTATCTCCGTCGCTAGCGCTGGCAATGACCATCGTCTGGGCGCCAATGAAGCGCCTCCGGCCATCATCTCCATGTTCCTGGGCGACGAACTGACCTCGGTACTGGAATCGATCGAAAACGAATCCGCTTACAGCGCAGCTGATAAAACAGAGATGAAGGTGGGTGTTCATATCCTGCCCCGCTTCGCAAGAGACAACACCGACCGCAACCGTACCTCACCCTTTGCTTTCACCGGAAATAAGTTTGAATTCCGTATGCTGGGCTCCGACATCAATATCGCCGGCCCCAATATCGTTCTGAACACCATCGTTGCCGAGGAGCTGGATCAGTTCGCAACCGAGCTGGAAGGCGCAGAAGACCTGTCCTCTGCGATTCACGAGCTTGTAAAGCGTGTGTTCAAAGAACATAAGCGTATCATCTTCAACGGTAACGGCTACTCGGATGAATGGGTAGAAGAAGCGGCAAGACGCGGTCTTCTGAACCTCAAGACGACTGCCGACGCGCTGCCCTACTTTGTCGCTGACAAGAACAAGAAGCTCTTTATCAAACATAAGATCTTTACGGAAACGGAGATCAATTCCCGTTACGAGATCCTGCTGGAGGAGTATTGCAAGAAGATCCATATTGAAGCCAAAACGATGAAGGATATGGCGGAGAAGCAGATTCTCCCGGCCCTGGCCGATTACAGTGCGAGCCTTGCCTCCACAGCCCTGACCAAGCAATCTTTAAGCGCCGCTTTGGATTGCTCCTTTGAACTTGAGACTTCCGCGGCCCTGGCCGCTGACAGTGCCAAAATCTTTGGCGCAGTAAAACAGCTTACACAGGATATTGAGACCGCCGAGAAGATTGCCGACGCCTCCGAGTGCGCCTGCTACTATCGGGATACCATTCTGGCCGATATGGATGGTCTCAGAGCCGCCGCGGACCACGCGGAAGGGCTCACAGCGCGGGAGTATTGGCCATTCCCCTCCTATATGGAGTTGTTATTCTCTCTTTGATTTTTTCATTACCTTGTCCTTTGGGAAGCCTCCCCGGGCTTCCCCCTTTTTATAAACGAGATCGGGAGGAGTTATTATGACACAGGAACCCTATCCCCAGCAAGGCCTATATGACCCGAGACTGGAGCATGATAACTGCGGCATCGGAGCCGTAGTCGATATTCAGGGACGCAAATCCCACCAAACTGTAGATGACGCTCTGCACATTGTTGAAAATCTAGAACATCGAGCCGGCAAAGACGCTGACGGAAAAACCGGTGACGGCGTAGGCATTCTGCTGCAGATCAGTCACCGGTTCTTTTCTAAGGTCTGCCTTGAAGCCGGTATCCCGCTGGGTCCGGAGCGTTCTTACGGCGTCGGAATGTTCTTCTTTCCGCAGGAGGAGTACGCAAGGCGTCAGGCCATGAAGATGTTTGAACTGATCACTGCCAAGGAAGGACTGATTTTCCTTGGTTGGCGTCAGGTTCCAGTTCGTCCGGAAGTCCTCGGAAAAAAAGCGTTTGACTGTATGCCGAGCATCTGGCAATGTTTTGTTGAACGGCCGGATTCTCTGGCGGAAGGCATCGATTTTGACCGCAAACTCTATGTAGTCCGCCGAGTGTTTGAACAGGGTAACGCCTCCTATGTGGCCAGCCTCTCCAGCCGTACGATCGTATATAAGGGCATGTTCCTGGTCAAGGAGCTGCGCCTCTTCTACCCGGATCTTCAGGATCCGGACTACGAATCCGCCATCGGCATGGTACACAGCCGTTTTTCCACCAATACCAACCCTAGCTGGATGCGCGCTCACCCCAACCGTCTGATTCTCCACAACGGTGAGATCAATACCATCCGCGGCAACGCCGATCTGATGCTGGCCCGTGAAGAGACGATCTCCAGCCCTTACCTGAAGGACGATATGCTGAAGGTTCTGCCCATCGTCAATCAGGAGGGCAGCGATTCCGCCATGCTGGATAACGCCTTGGAGTTTATGGTCATGAACGGCATGGATCTGCCGTTGGCTGTCATGGTTACCATCCCGGAACCCTGGTCCGGCAACAAGAACATGAGCCAGGCAAAGAAGGATTTTTATCAATATTACGCGACGATGCTGGAGCCCTGGGATGGCCCGGCTTCTATCGTCTTCTCCGACGGCGACGTCATGGGGGCGGTCTTGGACCGTAACGGCCTGCGTCCCAGCCGGTACTACATCACCAATGACGGACGGCTCATCCTCTCCAGTGAGGTCGGCGTTCTGGAGATTCCAGAAGAGAAAATTCTGCGCAAGGAACGTCTGCGCCCCGGTAAAATGCTCCTAGTCGATACCATACAAGGCCGTGTCATCGACGATGAAGAGCTCAAAGAATTCTACGCGGCCCGCCAGCCCTACGGCGAATGGCTGGATCAGAGCCTCATGCAGCTCAAGGATCTGAAGATTCCCAACGAACCGGTTCCGCAGTACACTGAGGATGAACTGGTCCGTCTGCAGAAAGCCTTTGGTTATCATTATGAGGACGTAATGGATACCATCCTGCCGATGGCCTTAAGTGGCACAGACCCCGTCGGAGCCATGGGCGACGATACACCGCTGGCCGTTTTGAGTGAGCAGCATCCTCCGCTCTTTCAATATTTTAAGCAGATGTTCGCTCAGGTCACCAATCCGCCGATCGATGCCATCCGTGAGGAAGTCGTTACAGCAACGCACATCTATATCGGTACGCACGGGAATCTCTTGGAAGAGCGCGCCGAAAACTGCAGAATGCTGCAGGTACGCAATCCCATTCTCACCGAGACCGACCTGTTAAAGATTCGGCATCTGAACGAACCTGGTTTTCATGCCCGTGTGATCTCTATCAATTATTATAAAAATACGAGTCTGGAAAAAGCTATTGACCGATTGTTCCTGGAGGTGGACCGTGCCTATCGCGAGGGTTCCAATATACTGATCCTCTCTGACCGTGACATCGATGAGTATCATGTTGCGATTCCCAGCCTTCTGGCGGTCTCCGCGGTCTCCAAGTATCTGGTCCGCACCAAGAAAAGTACGGCCATCTCGCTGATTCTGGAGAGCGCTGAGCCTCGGGAAGTGCATCATTTCGCGACGCTCTTAGGCTATGGTGCCTGCGCCGTGCATCCCTATCTGGCACATGAGACTATCCGCCATCTGGTAGAGCAGGGACTGTTGAAAAAGGATTTTTACGCGGCTGTCAATGATTATAATGAAGCGATCCTGAACGGTATCGTGCGGATCGCCTCCAAGATGGGCATTTCGACCATCCAGAGCTATCAGGGCAGCCAGATCTTTGAGGCAGTCGGCATCAACAAGGATGTGATCGACCGGTATTTCACCAATACAGTCTCCCCCATCGGCGGACTGAGCCTGGCCGACATTCAGAACGATATTGAGTTCCGCCATCAGCAGGCCTTTGATCCGCTGGGTCTGGATACCAATATGGCGCTGGAAAGCATCGGTACGCATAAGTTCCGCAGCGGCAAGGAAGCGCATCTGTATAACCCGAGGACGATCCATCTGCTGCAGCAGGCCGTACGCACCGGGGATTACTCTCTCTTCGGACAGTACACCGATCTTGTCGATCAGGAAAATGACGAGGCCATGAATCTGCGAAGCCTCCTGGAGTTCTGCTTTCCTGCGGACGGCGGTATTCCGCTAGAGGAGGTAGAGCCTGCTTCCGAGATCGTCAAGCGTTTCAAGACCGGCGCTATGAGCTACGGCTCAATCTCCCAGGAAGCTCACGAGACACTGGCCATCGCCATGAACCATCTGCACGCCAAAAGCAATACCGGTGAGGGCGGCGAGTCGCCGGAGCGTCTTGTCGTCAAACCAGGCGAGCCCAACCGCTGCAGCGCGATCAAGCAGGTAGCCAGCGGCCGCTTCGGCGTGACAAGCCAATACCTGAACAGTGCGCAGGAGATTCAGATCAAAATGGCTCAGGGCGCCAAGCCCGGCGAGGGCGGCCATCTTCCGGGAGCCAAGGTCTATCCCTGGATCGCCAAAACCCGCCACTCCACTACCGGTGTCAGCCTGATCTCTCCTCCGCCCCACCATGATATCTATTCCATCGAAGACCTCGCAGAGCTGATCTATGATCTGAAAAACGCCAACCGCAGCGCCCGCATCAGTGTCAAGCTGGTCAGTGAGGCCGGTGTTGGTACCGTCGCCGCCGGTGTTGCCAAGGCCGGCGCTCAGGTAATCCTCATCTCCGGCTGTGACGGAGGAACCGGCGCCGCACCGCGGACCAGTATCCACAATGCCGGACTTCCTTGGGAACTGGGTCTTGCGGAAGCGCATCAGACATTGATTCTGAATGGACTGCGCAGCCGGGTTCGTCTGGAGACGGACGGTAAGCTTATGAGCGGCCGCGATGTCGCCATCGCCGCGATCCTCGGCGCAGAGGAATTCGGATTTGCCACCGGTCCTCTGGTATCCATGGGCTGTGTCATGATGCGTGTGTGCAATCTGGATACCTGTCCGGTCGGCATCGCTACCCAGAATCCGGAGCTTCGCCGCCGCTTTGCGGGCAAACCGGAATATGTGGAAAACTTTATGCTGTTTATTGCTGAAGAGCTTCGGGAATACATGGCCAAATTGGGAATCCGTACTGTCACCGAGCTAGTAGGACGTACCGACCTGCTGCGTCCCAAGGAATTCCCGGCAGATCACCGTGCTTCTCATGTCGATATCCGCCCGCTCCTGTTTTGTCCGTCTGAAGATCGGGCTCATATCCACTTTGAACCGGAAAATGTCTATGATTTTGCTCTGGAAAAGACTGCCGATATGAAGCTTCTTCTCAAGAAGCTCAAGACCCCGCTGGAGCGTAAGGAAACACGTTCCCTAGAAATTGAGGTACACAATACGGATCGTGCCTTTGGAACCATCCTCGGCAGTGAGATCACCAGGCGTTATGTAAATACCCTGCCGGAGGATACTTATGTCATCCATTGCAATGGCAGCGGCGGCCAGAGTTTTGGCGCGTTTATCCCCCAGGGGCTCACACTGGAGCTCTGTGGCGACAGCAACGACTATTTCGGCAAGGGCCTGTCCGGAGGCAAACTGATCCTTCGGCCCGCTCCTCATGCCCCCTACTCGGCCGGAGGTAACATCATTGTCGGCAATGTTGCCCTATACGGCGCCACCAGCGGCAAGGCCTTTATCAGCGGCATTGCTGGGGAACGCTTCTGTGTCCGGAACTCCGGCGCTACCGCCGTGGTGGAAGGCGTGGGAGATCATGGCTGTGAATATATGACTGGCGGTATTGCCGTCATCCTTGGACCTACCGGCAAGAATTTTGCCGCGGGAATGTCCGGAGGCATTGCCTATGTACTGGATGAGGGGCGCGATTTTTACCTGCGGGTCAACAAGGAACTGGTCAGTCTGGAAAGTGTCGAACACAAGCACGACGTCGCTATTCTGAAGTCTCTGATCGAAGAACATGTCGCGGCTACCGGCAGTGAAAAGGGACGTCAGATCCTTCAGGATTTTGCTTCCTATCTTCCCCGCTTCAAAAAGGTGCTGCCGCGGGATTACGATCATATGCTGCGTACGATCGTTCAGATGGAAGAAAAGGGACTGGACAGTGAGCAGGCTGAGATTGAAGCCTTTTACTCACTGAAGAATAAGTAAGGAGGATCGAGATGGGAAAGATCGATGGTTTTTTACAATATGAACGAAAAGTCAGCCGAACGGTTCCGCCCCTGGAACGAGTCCAAAACTTCGAGGAATTCCATACCTCTCTTCCTCTGAAAGAACAGAAGCTGCAGGGAGGACGCTGCATGAACTGCGGCGTTCCCTTCTGCCAGAGCGGAGTCCTCTTTGGCGGAATGGTCAGCGGCTGTCCTCTTCACAACATGATTCCGGAGTGGAACGATCTGATCTGGAAGGATGAATGGAAGCTGGCCATGCAGCGGCTGATCTCGACCAACCGTTTCGCGGAGTTTACCGGGCGGGTCTGCCCCGCCCCCTGCGAGGCAGCCTGCACCTGTTCCTCGCAGGGCGATGCTGTGTCGATCCGTGAGAACGAGCTGGCCATCATTGAAAATGCCTATAAAAACAACTGGATTCAGGCCTGCCCTCCTCCTGTGCGCACCGGTAAACGTGTCGCGGTCATCGGCAGCGGTCCCTCCGGCCTCTCCGCCGCGGAGTGGCTCAACAAACGTGGGCACCAGGTTACTGTCTATGAACGGAACGACCGGCCCGGCGGTCTGCTGATGTATGGAATTCCCAATATGAAGCTGGATAAGCGTGTCATTCTGCGCCGCACCCGCCTCATGGAAGAGGAAGGTGTAGCGTTCCGGCTGGGGATCAATGTAGGACGGGATATCGATGCCCAGACTCTAACCGCAGAGTATGACGCCGTCCTCCTGTGCTGCGGTGCTTCCAATCCGCGGGATATCCCGGTTCCAGGTCGGGAAGGCGCCGGCATCCACTTTGCTGTGGAATACCTGTCCAGCATCACCAAGAGCCTTCTGGACTCCGGCTTTTCTGACCATGCCGCTATCGATGCCAAAGGCCTGCATGTTCTGGTCATTGGCGGCGGCGACACTGGTAACGACTGTACCGGCAGTGCCATCCGTCAAGGCTGTAAGAGCGTGATGCAGTTGGAGATGCTGCCGCAGCCGCCCAAAGAACGCACCGGCAGCAATACCTGGCCGGAATGGCCCCGCATAGAGAAAACAGACTACGGTCAACAGGAGGCGATCGCCGCATTCGGAGCCGATCCTCGCCGTTATCAGAGCACCGTCAAGGAATTTATCCTGGACGAAACGGGACATGTCCGCAAAGCGGTCCTCTCTTCCCTTCGTCCGGAGAAGGATGAGGCCACCGGACGGCTGAAGATGGTACCGACGGGAGAAGAAACGACTGTAGATGCCGATCTTGTACTGATTGCCGCAGGCTTTACCGGATGCCAGCCCTATATTGCCGACGCGTTTGGGGCAGCGCTGGATGGACGCGGACGTGCCATCACGGATAACTTTGCTACCTTGGTTCCCAAAGTCTTCGCCTGCGGGGATGCCCGCCGGGGCCAGAGCCTGGTCGTATGGGCTCTGCGCGAGGGCGCGGACGCCGCGGCCTGCGTGGATAAGTTTTTGATGGGCTATACCAATCTTTAAATTATATCACAAAACAGAGGGCCTTGCGCCAAAACCTCTGGTACACTCAGGAGAATGAGACTCTGAACTGCTCCCTGTCTATTGATATATACCCTCAATACTGGGTGTCCAGTATTGGGGGTACATATCAAATCATTCAGGTAATGACGAGTATGATCTTTTCAATTCCGTACTTTTCTATGTATCGATAGGTTTCATACAGATCCAAGAAGGATAATGCTCCTTGGAAATATTCCGTGTAATCCTGTACGGTTTTTAATCGGCAGGCTCACTTGAATTGAGCCTGCCGACTTCTTTTATCCTACACTCTGTTATTTGACAGAGTGCTTTTTCTTTTTGCTGACAATCGTTATACCTATAACAGTACCTCTGCTGATAAACAGCAATACGATCCACAGCATAAGGTTGCTGTTATCACCGGTCTGAGGAGACTCCGGATCCTCCTGATTCGGTTTATCCGGCGTGGTATTGCCTCCGCTCTGGGCCGCCTTGATCTCAAACTCTGTGCTGCACTCGCCGTCGTTATAGACAACAGTAAGGGTGTGCTTGCCGACCGAGAGCGTATCAAGGTAATCTTTTTTCAATGTGATGACAGTAGATCCTGACACGGCAGTGTATTTATTCGCGTCGACGAGCGTGCCGTCAACCTTAACGCCGGTAAACCTGGAGAAATCGCCGTTTGCTACGAACTTCAGAGTACTGTCGCTGTTTTGCGTCCAAGAGGCGTTTGCGCCCTCGGTGATTTTATATTCGGGTGTTGCTCCGGATGCCTGCGGCGTCATGTTAAGATCGGTGAGAACCCACATAGTACCGTCAGAACCGTCGCTCATATCGCCTTCATAACGCTTATAACTTACAAATTCACCGTTGATTTTCAGCTTCGTGTCGGGCCCAAATACATACGCAGAAAGCCAAGCCAATTTGAAATTCCGAAATAACAGATTTATTGTTGGTTTTTTGCAGATATCGTATGGAATTCTGTTGACCGCAGAGGTCAAAAAATATAGATGTCTGTGTGTCTGCGCAAAGACAGCCTTTG
>CABUPM010000055.1 GCA_902493345.1 uncultured Eubacteriales bacterium
GCCAGGAGATGGTATAGGAGCCATGATCCGGGTAGATCTCCTGTACCAGAGAAGCACGGGAGCCGTCATCCGGAACAAAGCGGAAGATCTCCGGAATTTCGGCCAGCTTAAGCTGAGGCAAGGAGCCGGACTTTTGATAGTAGAGAACGCTTCCGCGGCTGAGTCCGTAGCCGGAAGCATAGTCAGCCATCGCGGCAAGGTAGGCGTCCATGGCCAGAAGCTGGTCATACAGACGAAAGGCATTGGAGAGCCCGGCCATTGTGGAACCAGCGCCGACCTGATGACAGAAATCCGTCAGGAGACTGCGGGTATCCTTGGCCAGAGCGTTCAGCTCCTGCGGGGAACGGAATGCCGCTCCCGAGGCGCTCATACGGCGGCGGTATTGGGAAGCCAGAACCGCCGTGTTGTTGGATCCCTCCTGCAAGGCGGCGATCATATCAAGAGAGCCTTGCAGCTGTTCCTGACAGTCGGGCCGCAGTGTCTCACAGACCGGAGAACAGGGCTGAGCCGCGATATGACGCGCGGCACGCAGTGCGCCGACCTGACCGGCATTCAGTGCGCTGCCGCCGGGACGGTACACGCCATGGGTTCCGGCCGCTTCGCCGATTGCGTAGATTCCTTTTACATTGGTGCGCCACCAGTGATCCACGGTGAATCCGCCGTTGTTATGCTGAGCGCAGACAGCGATCTCCAGCATCTCGTGTTCCAGATCCACACCCTTGCTGCGGTAGAAGTCTACAGCCGGCTGGTTCATGTGGGCCAGCCGCAAGAATGGCGTATCCTGATAGGCTCCGGCCCTTTGGAGATAGGTTCGGGATGCCTCCGACAGAGAAGCGAAGTCGATAGGGCACCCGCCGGGGTTGGAACGGTAATCCAAAAAGACGCGGCGGCCGAGCAGAACGCGTTCACGGTATACCATGAGGTCGATGCGAGAAGAGCCGTCCAATGCCTTTCGGCTGTCGAAGGGCCATTGATATCCCTTAAGAAAGACCTGGTCCAGCATTTCACCGCGGCTGGAGAAGGCTTCCGTCAGGAATTCTCTGGCATCTCCGCCATCGGCATCGGTAGAGACAAAGCGGGGCAGGACCTGCATATAAGTGCCGGAAACATTCCAGTGCGGATGGATTGAAGCGATGCCGTACTGCCATTCGGTCAGATTGCGTCCGCCGATTCCGGCGGCAAAGGCCAGACCGGAAGCGCCGTGCTGACTGGTCGGATAGACCGAATCTTCATAGATCCCCGCGGGACCGCCGGTGGCCAGAATCAGATTCCGGCAGAAGATCAGGTGCAGCCGGTCATTCAGAAGATCCAGACACAACACCGCCTGTACACCCTCGGAATCGGTCAGGATGCGGATGAGCTGATGGCGGTCGAGGATGGGGGTCCCCTGCGCCATGACGGACCGCTCCAGGGCTTCTGTCATCAGGCGGGACGTCAGCGGACCGGCGGAGGTTGCGCGTTCTCTCGGATCATGATCGGTTTTATAGCCGACATATTCTCCCCAGCGATTGGTCGGAAAAGGAACACCCAGTTCGGCCAGATGCAGAAAACAGGGAACTGAGTGTACGGCCTCGCACAGGGAGAGATCCCCGTCGATGGATTCACCCGCCCAAAGGGTTTGAGCCATCTCACTGAAGGAATCCGGCGTATCTCCGGACAGTGTCAGCTTGTAGTAGGTTTGCTTGTCCGAACCGGTGTTGCGGGAAGTTCCCATTTCCCGGCCCTCTGTGACGATAGCGATGGATGTATGTCCCAGCTGGAACAGCCGGTCCGCGGCGCTGTAGCCCGCGGCGCCGCTTCCGATGATCACGGTTTGATAGGCAGAGTGTATAAGCTCCATTATTGCCTCCATAGATGATAAAATTATATATATATATTACTTGCGTTTTGGATAAAATTCAAGCTTTTCTTTTATAAAAAGCTATGCTATAATAATTGTGTGCAGTCATAAGATAGTGGCGGTGCGTCAGATGATGAGAGGATGGGATATATATGAGAAAGACGAAGATTATCTGCACCCTGGGACCGGCGGTAGATGACCCGGCCAAGATTCGAGAATTGATGTTAAGCGGCATGAATTGTGCCAGATTGAATTTTTCTCATGGAGATCATGAGGAGCAGGCGGCGCGGATCGCCAAAGTCAAAGAAGCACGGGAAGAGCTGGGATTGCCGGTAGCGATTCTGTTGGATACGAAGGGCCCGGAGATTCGTCTGGGCAACTTTGAAAATGGTTATGAGATACTGAATGAGGGAGATATCTTCACACTGACGCCCAAGGAAGAGCTGGGCACGGCGCAGAGAGGTTCTTTATCCTATCCGAAATTGGCGAAAGCGGTAAAACGCGGGACGCATGTACTGATCGACGACGGCAAGATCGACATGGAGGTTGTGGACATTGTCGGCGGAGATGTCGTATGTAAGGTCCTGAACGGCGGTAAGGTCAGCAATCATAAGAGCGTGAACGTGCCCAACGTGGCCATTCCCACGCCCTATATCAGCAAGGCGGATCTGGACGATATTGTATTTGGTATTCAGCAGGGTATCGACTATATCGCGTGTTCCTTTGTGCGTTCGGCGGACGATGTGCGGCAGGTCCGGGCATTGTTGTCCCTGTACGGCGCACAGGATGTTAAGATTATTTCCAAGATTGAGAATACGCAGGGCATCGAGCATCTGGACGAGATCATCGACGTCAGCGACGGCATCATGGTGGCCCGCGGCGACATGGGCGTAGAGGTGCCGTTCCGTGAGCTGCCCGCGATTCAGAAGATGATCATTGAAAAATGTTACCGCAAGGGAAAGCATGTTGTGACGGCGACACAGATGTTGGAGTCGATGATCAGCAGTCCGCGTCCGACCCGAGCGGAGGTCTCCGATGTGGCCAACGCGATTTACGATGGAACGACAGCCATCATGCTGTCTGGAGAAGTATCTGTGGGACAGTATCCGGTAGAGACGGTACGCACCATGGCGGCAATCGCGGAAGCGGCGGAAAACGCGCAGGATTATGTGCAGCAGTTTACGCAGAATCATCTGCAGCTGGGCAAGAATCTGGTCGACGCGCTGGCGCAGGCGGCCTGTGACGCGGCGCATTATCTTGGCGCCAAAGCCATTGTGGTGGTAACCCGTTCCGGCAAGACGGCACAGCTTTTGTCCAATTACCGGCCTGCCTGCCCGATTATCGGCGCGGTTGTAAGCCAGAAGGGATATCGGCAGTTGAATCTGGCCTGGGGTGTATCGCCGATATTGGCCTGTGAACAGGAATCTCCGGAGCAGCTGGCTTGCTACGCGACCAAGTGCGCACTGGAAGCGGGAGCGGTAGTTCCCGGCGATCTTGTGATCGTAGTCTCTGGAACTTCTCTGGAAGCGGACGAACAATGTAATATGTTACGGATTGAGCGGGTATAAAGGAAGCTTCTGACAAAAGGCCTTCATATACTGGATGCATTGCTGCGCCAGTTCTGAGGGCTTTTTACTTTTTAAATAGATGATTACATCATGGCTTATGATATCAAAGTCAGGACAGGGGATTGTAACCATGCCGCTCTCCTCCAGAACCTCCGTCGGCATCGGAGAGACCCACATATACGTCCCTTCCATACGGTTGAGCAGATCCAGCTGACTTCCACGGTCATAGACATAGATTTTCCGCGCGTGGTCTGCGGTAGGGGGAGTGGAGGAAGGAAAATCCGCCAGAGTGAAAGCGGGCACCTGATAGTCTCCGTGAACGATCTCCGTGTAGGGGATCAGATCCTCCAGCCGGACTTCCTTTTGGGAGGATAACGGGTGGGAGAGACTGAGCAGTGCCAGCTGGCGAAAATCCAGCAGAGGCTCGACGACCAGATTGGTTTCCTCCACCAGATTGCGGAAAAAACCATAGTAGGGCTCCTGATAGCGAACGATGGCAAAATCCGTATCCCGGCGGAGAACATCCTGCACCGCGTTCATAGGCGCTTCTTCTTTGAAGTGAATATTCATGGTATGCGGAGAGTCCAGGGTATTTAAAAAACGGGTAAACGCATAGGAAGCATAGGTTACCCGCGGAAAGGCAACGCTCAGATGTACGGAATCCGCGGCGTCAAAACGGTATTGCTTTTCCAGTTCGTCCAATTGAGAGAGGATCGTTTCGGCTTTTTCCAGGAAGAGCCGTCCCTTTTCCGTCGGGGCGACACCCTTGGTGGTACGCTCGAACAGAGTGATCCCCAGATCCTTCTCCAGCTCTCGGATGGCGCGGCTCAGGTTGGGCTGCCCCATATATAAATTCTGCGCGGCTTTGGTAATAGAATGTGTGCGGTTTACTTCCAATGCGTAACGAAGTGCGACAGTGTTCATCGGGAAAACCTCCTGAGGCAATGTATTTTTTGATATAACAAACATCTTAATTATACATTACCTGAAACTAAAAATCAATGTTAAAATATTATCAAACCGAGAGGAAGTTTTCCCGGTGGATTTATCAAAATCAGATAGAGGAGGAAATGACAATGGCACGTTTTACACTTCCCCGTGATATTTATTGGGGCAAAGGGACATTGGAGACTCTGAAAACACTAAAAGGGAATAAGGCGATCGTAGTCGTGGGCGGAGGCTCAATGAAGCGGTTCGGTTTTTTGGATAAGGTAGTAAACAACCTCAAAGAGGCGGGAATGGAGGTTCAGCTCTTTGAGAATGTTGAGCCGGATCCGTCTGTTGAGACAGTTATGCGCGGCGCGGCGGCAATGCGGGAGTTCCAGCCGGACTGGATCATCGCGATGGGCGGCGGTTCTCCGATCGATGCGGCAAAGGCGATGTGGGTATTCTATGAGTATCCGGAGACCTCTTTTGAAGAGATCATTCAGCCGTTTTCCTTCCCGACGCTGCGTCAGAAGGCGAAATTCCTGGCGATTCCTTCTACATCCGGTACAGCGACGGAGGTTACCGCGTTTTCTGTAATTACCGATTATGAAAAGGGAATCAAGTATCCGTTGGCAGACTTCAATATCACTCCGGATGTGGCGGTTGTTGATCCGGAGCTGGCAGAGACGATGCCTAAGAAATTGACGGCACATACAGGTATGGACGCGCTGACACACGCAATCGAGGCTTATGTCTCCACGCTGCATTGCCCATTTACGGATCCTCTGGCGATTCAGGCGATCCAGATGGTATTCAAATATCTGAAGAATTCGTATGACGGAGATATGGCGGCCCGTGAGCAGATGCACTACGCGCAGTGCCTGGCCGGAATGGCTTTCTCCAATGCCCTCCTGGGTATCGTACATTCTATGGCGCATAAGACCGGCGCGGCCTACAAAAACGGACATATCGTACATGGATGCGCGAACGCGATGTATCTGCCCAAGGTCATCAAGTATAACTCTAAGAATCCGGAAGCGGCGAAGCGTTATGCGGAGATTGCCCTCGCGGCGGGCTTGACGGGAGAGACGACGGAAGAGCTGGTAGAGGCTTTGATTCAGAAGATCCGTGCGTATAATGTATCCCTGAATATTCCTAGCTGCATCAAGGAATATGAGAACGGCATGGTTCCGGAGGATGAGTTCCTGGAGAAGCTGCCTCGAGTCGCAGAGCTTGCGATTGGGGATGCCTGCACAGGTTCCAACCCCAGAATACCGACACAGGAAGAGATGGAAAAGCTGCTGAAGTGCTGCTACTACGATCTGGAAGTAGACTTTTAAGCGATAAGAAGCGCGGCCCTCTGTTTTCTTGGGAAGACAGAGGGCCTTTTTATATGGAGATTACAGGAAGATCAATTTTTGCCGGAATCTGTACGGATTTGTATATGCATGAAATCTTGCCAATTGTCTGGGGCTGTGATATAATGAACGCAGTATAACAAGATAAGAGGGCGGGAGGAGTGAGAGCGCATGAACCAGACAGTGAAGAAGAGTCTGTCATTGTATACGGTCATGCTGTATTGTGTGCTGACATTTGCCGCGTTGCTGGCGGTTATCTATTTTATTGCGGAACAGAATGTATTCGGACTGATCATGATGGGGATGATCATCATGATTGCGGTTGTGGCGGTGATCGGCATTATCGCGTTCCGGAAAACCCTGGGAGATAAAATGCTCAATGATTCTGTGGCTCTCGCCAATCAGGAGATGCAGTACATGCGTCATTGGGATTTTCCATATGCCCTTTTGAAGCCGGGTGGACGGGTTTTCTGGTACAATGACACCTTCAGGGAGTTGTTTGAAGAGCAATTCCGACAGGCGGAGTCGCAGGAGCTGCGGTTAGAAGAGCTTATAGGAGATCAGAAATACCCGGAGGAGGGCGGAAGCCTGAAAAGCGAGCTGTCCATCGGCGGACAGACATATCGGGTGATCCTGACCCAGGAGGCCATTCTGGAGGCAGAGACCGGGGAACTGTCCGAGCTGCTGTATTCTGTCAGCCTCCTGGATATCAGCCGGGAAAAGGCGTTAGAGTTGGAGAACAGCAATATACGGCCGATTGTCGCTCTGATCTACATCGATAACTACGATCAGGTAATGGCAAGTATCGAAGAGACGAGACGGCCGCTGCTGGAGGCGATGGTATACAAAAAATTGAATGATTTGACGGCGGATGTCCGGGGAATCCTTACCCGAATGGAAAAGGACCGTCTGTTCCTGGTGTTTCCGCACGAGGCTTTGGACAAACTCAAAGATACCAAGTTCCGTATATTGGAAGATGTGCGTAAGATCAATATGGGCAACCGCCTGCCGCTGACGCTCAGCATGGGCATCGGCGTAGCGGACCGTCTGGAGGAATCTCATACCTATGCCAGAGCGGCAGTGGATCTTGCTATGGGCCGCGGCGGAGATCAGGCTGTATTGAAAAACGGCGACAATACGATTTTTTATGGCGGTAAATCCGGCGGCGTGGAAAAGACAAACCGTGTCCGTGCCCGTCTGATTGCTCACGCGCTGCGTGAGATCATAACAGAGGCGGACCGTGTGCTGATCATGGGACACGCCAATCCGGATCTGGACTGCTTCGGCGCGGCGATCGGTATGGCGCACAGTGCGGCAGCGTTTGACAAGGATGTTTACATTGTCGTCAATACGCCGCACCCGGCCATTGACATTCTCTATGATCGTGTCGTAGAGGAAAAAGAATATGAAGGCAAGCTGATCAGCGGAGAGGAAGCCGAGAAGCTGTCCGGTGAGAAGACGCTCCTGATCGTGGTGGATGTAAACCGGCCGACCATTGTAGCGCAGCCTTCGCTGTTGGAACTGAACAAGAGAATTGTGGTCATCGATCATCACCGGACCAGCGTGGACAATATTTCCAGTGCGGTGATGTCCTATGTGGAACCGTATGCATCGTCGGCCAGTGAGATGGTGACGGAGCTTATCCAGTATATGACAGAGCGTACGCATCTGCGACCGTTGGAGACGGACGCGCTCTTTGCAGGAATCGCGCTGGATACCAAGAACTTTACGGTAAAAACAGGAATCCGTACATTTGACGCCGCGGCGTTTTTGAGGAGAAACGGGGCGGATTCGCTACGGGTTCGGCAGCTCTTTAAGAACGATATCACGGAATACCGTGCCAAGGCGCAGATCGTGAGCCGAGCGGAACTGATTTACAAACGGATCGCGATGTCTCATTGGGACGGACAAGAGACCAATAACGCGTTGGCGCTGGCAGCAAGCGCCGCGGATGAATTGCTGGATATCCGCGGGGTGGAGGCATCCTTTGTGTTGACACAGATGCCCGGCGTGATCAATGTAAGTGCCAGATCCCTGGGGGATATCAATGTACAGCTGATTATGGAAAGGGTCGGCGGAGGCGGCCATCTGACGATTGCCGGAGCGCAGTTGAAGGAATGCACGATGGAGGAAGCTCTGGAGAAGGTCAATGAGGCTATTCAGGAGTTTTTACAGAATAATTAATAGAATATAAGATAAGAAAGGAAGAAAGAGATGAAGGTATTATTATTGCAGGATGTAAAGAAGCTGGGAAAAGCGGGAGATATTGTGGATGTAAGCGACGGATACGCCAAGAATTTTATCATGCCCCAGAAGCTTGGCAGGGAAGCGACCAAGGAAGTCATCAACGAGTGGAAGCTGAAAAAAGGCAGTGAGGCCAATCGCAGGGAGCAGGAAAAGCAGGAGGCGATTGCTTTGGCGGCGGAGCTGTCCAAGGTGAAGGTGCTGATCACAGTTAAGGGCGGAGAGGGCGGACGCCTCTTTGGATCCGTAACAGCCAAGGATATCGCGGATACGCTGGAGAAGCAGACAGGTGTGAAGGTGGATAAAAAGAAGATTCAGATGAAGGACGGAATCAAAACAGCTGGAGTTTATCAGGTGGAGATTCGCCTGCATCCGGCGGCAACCGCCAAGGTGCAGGTACAGGTAGATACGCTGTAAAAGCATAGGAATGGTGACAATATGGCAGAAGAAAAGACGCCGCTCAGGGTAAGACCGCACAGCGAAGAGACGGAACAGGCAGTACTGGGCTCCATGCTGATGGATCGGGATGCGGTCAGTGCCGCGATGGAGACACTGATCGACGAAGATTTTTATAATGAGAGACATCGGGTGATTTTCCGTGCGATGCAGGATTTGTATCGGGAGAATAGCGCAATTGATTTGATTACGCTGAAAAACAAGCTGGAGCAATCCGCGTCTCTGGACGCGATCGGCGGAATGGCGTATTTGGGACAGATCGCGGCAGCCGTTCCCAGTTCTGTCAATGCCAAGAACTACGCGCAGATTGTAAAGGATCGCGCTCTGTATCGCAAGTTTATCCGGATCGGAGAAGATATGGTCGGGCATGGCTACGACATGAATATGTCCATTCCGGAGTTGTCGGAACAGGTAGAGCAGTCCGTTTTCCAGATACTTTCCAATCAGGGGGGCCAGGGATTTACCCATATTCATGATGTCCTGCTGGAAACATATGAAGATATCGAGAAGATCGCGGGAAATCAAGGCGGTATAACAGGAGTCCCGACAGGATTCGCGGATTTGGACCGCCAGACGACGGGATTGCAGCCGGCGGATCTGGTTCTGCTGGGAGCAAGACCTTCCATGGGTAAGACGGCTTTTGCGCTGAATATCGTTCAGCACGCGGCAGTACGGGAACACAAGGTGTGTGCGATCTTCAGCCTGGAAATGTCCAAGAAGCAATTGGCAAACCGTCTGTTATGCGCGGAATCGCTGGTGGATTCTGAACGGGTCCGTAGCGGACAGCTGGAGAATGAAGACTGGGAGAAGCTGCTTGGAGCGTTGGCTCCCCTGTCGGAAGCGCCGATCTATATCGATGATACACCGGGAATCACGCTGGCGGAGCTGCGCAGCCGCTGCCGCAAGCTGAAGTTGGAAAAAGGGCTGGATCTGATCATGATCGACTACTTGCAGCTGATGAGCGGTCCAAGAGGTACCAGCGGAGATAACAGACAGCAGGAGATCTCTGATATTTCCCGAGGACTGAAAGCGCTGGCCCGTGAGATGCAGGCGCCGGTTCTGGCGCTCTCGCAGCTGTCCCGTGCGCTGGAGGCGCGTTCGGACCGAAGACCCATGCTGTCGGATCTGCGTGAATCCGGCGCGATCGAGCAGGACGCGGACGTTGTTATGTTTCTGTACAGGGACGAATATTACAATAAAGATTCTCAGGACCATGGGATTGCGGAGGTTATCATAGCCAAGCAGAGAAACGGTTCCACTGGAACCATTAAGCTTGCATGGCTGGGACAGTATACCAAATTTGCCAATCTGGACCGAGGAGCGTATCAGCACGATAGACAGGAATAGGGTATAGAGTATGAAGACAAATTTTCAGGAACTGGATCTATATCAGGGAATATGGCATAATGTATGCATGTCTGGAGAGTCCCTTGTGTTAGAGGATGGGTGTGATGAAGGAGAATATCTGTCGCCGGAGATCCATGCGCCGCTGTTTGAAAATCTGGTGTGCTGTTGGAACGCGGATGTTTATCCGGGAGGATGGACAGAAACGCAGGCCAGAGTATATCTGCCTCAAAAGGCGTGCTGGAGTCCGTGGGGAAGCTGGGGACAGTGGAGTCCTTATCAGGAGAGACACAATCATAGTGGAAAATATCCGGAGGCAGAGCCGTTGATCCGGATGAACTGTGATATCTTGGAGCCGGTGCCGGAGGCAGCGGCGGCGTTGCAGATCCGGGTGTTGCTGCATCGAGCGGAGAACGGGACAAGTCCCCGTCTGCGCCGAGTGACAGCGGCGCTTCGAAATCGGAAGCTTGCGGAGATTCCGAGCCGTGAAGGAACTGTGCCGGAGCTGCCGGAACGCTGTGTATTGAACACGCCGGCATGCTCTCAGATCATCCGGGATCCGGAGATTGGCGGATGCATATGCAATCCGACTACGATATCCGTACTGCTGAGCGATCGGGGGACGCAGGTCCTTCCGGAGATCATGGCGTTGTCTACGGTCGATCTGATCGAAGGCTTCGGCAATTGGACTTATGTCGCGGCAGGAGCGGGAATGTATGGGTACCGTAGTTACGCGCGGTTCGGCGATCTTGACAGTCTGCGGGAGGAGATCGCGGCCGGACGCAGTGTCGGAGTCAGCGTGCATTATGCGAATACCAGAGAAAAGGCAGAGCAGCGAGGTCTCCCTTATCTGGAAGGATCGCCCTGTACGACAGCCGGACATATCCTGACGGTACGCGGTTATGATCCGGAGCATATCTATGTCAGCGATTCGGCGGCCGGATCGGATGAGGGCGCGATGCTTTGCTATGATCGGGAAGAATTTCTGCGGGCATGGGACGGAAGGCTGTATTATCATATTGACAGCGTCCCGGAATGCGCGGGGACTGAGCCTGTTTTTTCTATGGCAGAGCTGAAGAAGGATGAACAGGATCAGTACGAGATCATATATAATGGAAAAGAATTTCCGGTGCAGGCACAGTGGCTTCAGGATAAAAAGCATACGGCAGGCAGAATATGTCTCATGGCGCGCCAAAAAAGAGAATATCCCGCGCCGCGGATGGATGCCAATGACCGCTTTATTTACCCCGTACCTTCAGAAAATGGACACTTTGCATTGCCGGAGGGCGAGTGGGATGTATATCTGCTGAGTAACGACGGTTTTCGGTTATTTTCTTTCAAAAAGGATCTGTAAGTTCACAAAATTTATACTTGCAAAATCGAATGAAATAGGATACAATGAAGCTACCGAGAACGCTCGGCGAATATATGAGGAGGTGCAAATCATGGCATATGCAATCAGTGACGCTTGCATCAGTTGTGGTGCTTGCGCGGCAGAATGTCCTGTATCCGCGATCAGCGAGGGCGAAGAGCATTACGAGATTGATGCGGATAGCTGCATCGAGTGTGGAGCTTGCGCAGGAGTATGTCCGGTCGGTGCTCCGGCTCCGGCAGAGGAGTAATTGACGAATAAAAAAATCTCTGTTTCCCATAGGGAAACAGAGATTTTTTTATATAATCCGAAGATCATAAAAAACAGTTGAACTCTCACCTTAAACAAGGTATAATAAAGGCAGCTAGATAACAGATCAGAAAGGATGAGGCTTGGATGGCAGATTTTTTTGACAGATTGATGGTAGACGCAAAGAAAGCCGCGAAAAAGGCGGCGGCGACTGTAGCGGATCGGACGGCAGCGGCGTCTCAGATCGCGAAAAACAAGACGCGGGAAACCGTGGACGGTGTGAAGCTGGAGATTGAGATCAAAAAAATACGGGCCAATCTGGAGAAGGAATACCAGATGCTGGGCAAAATCGTATATCAGATAGAGAAGGGCGTATTGAACCGGGATGATGAGATTCTGCAGGCATCCTGCAAACGGATCGACCGCTGCATGGGACGCATAGAAGAGCTGGAAAAGAAAAAGCACGAAAAGAAGGAAGGAGCAGCGCCCCAGCCTGAAAAGCAGGTGCAGGAGGAGCCCGAACCAGAGTTTAAGGGATATGCGGAGAATGAAGAAGGATATCCGATGATGAAGTTCTGTCCTTATTGTAAGGCAGGGAATACGCCGGACGCAAAGGTGTGCGTGTATTGCCATAAACCGTTGTGATGCGGGAACAGTATTACGTGTGCGTTCATCCGGAGCATTCCAACGCGATGGAGATCTTTGAACGGCAGGACTTTCGGGAGGCCAGACGGTTGGACAACCGTTACAGAATCCTGACAGTGTTTCCCAGCCGGGCGCAGGCGCTGGATTTTGTTATGGAGGTCCTATCCAGAGCGCTTACGATTGATCCGGAACTGAACCACTTGAAAAAAGACATACAGGAGCTATATTTATGAGAAAATATCCGGTATGGGCATATATTGCGGGAATTGCCGCAGGAATGTGTCTGCTGATCGTGCTGTTCCTGACAGTGTTTCAGTGTACGGTATTCAATCGGAGCTTTGTCAGCCGCGAGATGGAAAAATACGGCGTGGCAGACAGAATTGGTATGACACAGGACGGATTGATGGAGCTGTACGACGAAGTCCTGAAGTATCTGGAGGATCAGAGGGATGATCTGATGATCCAGGTCGAACGGAATGGCGTTCAGACACAGGCGTTTTACGAAAAAGAGATTCTGCATATGGTCGATGTCAAGGCATTGTTCCGCGGGGGCTTTTTATTAAGAGATACCGCCGCGGTCGTGGGCGTAGCGCTGATTGTTCTTTTACTTACGGTAAAATCCAAGGGACAGAGGATAGGAAAAGTCCTGATCCCGGGTTTTGTGATTGCGTCGGTGGTGTTTTTTGCGGCAGCCGCGGTATTGGGAACGGCGATTGCCGTCGATTTTGACCGAGCGTTTATTCTGTTTCACAAAATCTTCTTCAATAATGATCTGTGGCAGCTGAATTACGCGACAGATCTCCTGATGAATATTGTGCCGGAGACATTTTCTCATGATGTGATCGTGCGGACGCTTCTCTGGTTTGCGGCAATATTTGTCCCGTTGTTTGGCGGCGGAATTTACAGCCTGATCAGGGAACACAGGAAAAAACAAAACTGAGGAAGGAGACGCCATGGGAGCAGTGTTGGCGGTGATCGGCACGGTATTAAAATGGATTGGAATTCTGCTGCTGTGGATTCTCGGTATTCTGTTGGGTATTTTGCTGTTGGTTCTGATCCTTTTGGCGATACCGATCCGGGTCAGAGCCGAGGGAGAATATAAAGAAAAACAGCTGGACGCAAGGCTGCGGGCGGATTATCTGGGAGCATTGGTGAGGCTGACGGCCGATATAGAGAAGAATCGGCTGCGGTGGCAGCTGAAGATCTGCGGACGGAGTGTGGGGCAGGCGCCAGACGACGAGAAAGCAGAAGAAAAAGTAGAAGAAAAACCGGAAAAAGAGCCGGAGGCGCAGAAAAGCGAGCAGGTCTCTCAGGAGCAGACAGAGCAGAGACAGACAGCGGCGCAGACTGCAATCCCGTCCCCAACGGATCAGCCATCGAAAGAGGAAAAAGAAGAGAAGACGGAGCCTTCTTCCGCACAGGCAGAAGAGATAAAGCCGATCTCACCGATTTCTCCGATAGGGCCGGGACGCCTGGAGGGATTGTGGGAGAAGATCGGCGGACAGTTGGCCAAGGCAGAGCGGATTTGGTATGAATATAAGTCGTATCCGCGAAAGCATGAGATATTACAGGCCGTATGGAAAGCGATTCGCAGGTTCCTGCATTCACTGCGGTTAAGAGACAGTGTTCTGCGAATCCGATACGGATTGGAAAATCCGGCAGATACCGGTTATATAACGGCGGTCAGCGCGATTGTGGGACAGTATTTTGATAACCGGGGCTGCCGATTTGAGTTGGAACCGGAATTTCAGGAGGCATGTCTGGAAGTACAGGGAAAGCTGAGACTTCATATCAATATTTTGCAATGTGCTTGGATTGGATGTGCTTTGGTACTGAATCATGATGTGCGCAGGCTGATTATGTATATCCTGCACCGGAAGAAATAAGGAAGGAAATGAGCGATGAGAGCAAAGGAAGAACTGAAGGATCTTTTATCACAGTTGGAGAGCTTTATCACGACCAAAACCGTAGTAGGGGAGCCGATTCACATGGAGGATACGATTCTTCTGCCGCTGGTGGACGTAACTTTTGGCGTGGGTGCGGGAGCCAAGGATAAAAACTATGACAAGAACGGGTTGGCCAGCGCTATGGGTGGCGCCGGCGCGAAGATGAGTCCGAGCGCCATTCTGGTCATTCAGGGCGGGAGTATCCGCATGGTCAATGTTAAGAATCAGGATCTGGCGACACGGCTGGTAGATATGGTGCCGGATGTGCTGGAACGCGTCAAGAATGGCTTTGAAAAAGAAAAGGGAAATAAGCAGGCCCGTGAGGCTGTGGAAAAGGCGACGGAAGAAGAGAAATGAAGTCGATCCGGGAAATCTATAAAATAGGGAAAGGCCCATCCAGTTCGCACACAATGGGACCGGAGCGCGCGGCTAGATTGATCCGGCAGAAGTACCCGCAGGCGGATAGCTTTGAGGTCATTCTCTATGGCTCCTTGGCCAAGACCGGGCGTGGGCATATGACGGATGAAGCGATCCGTAATACGCTGAGTCCCCATCCGGTGCAGATTACCTTTTGCCAGGATGCGGATTTTCCATTGCCGCATCCCAATACGCTGGATCTGATTGCGTTTCATGAGGATACAGAGTTGGGCAGAATGCGGGTATTGTCCGTCGGCGGAGGAGATATCCGGGTAGAGGGCCAGCCGGAGGAGGAGAAGCCGGATATATACCAGGCGTCATCTTTTACGGAGATTGCCCTATATTGCAAAAGCCATATGATTCGGCTCAGCGATTATGTTGAGAGGATTGAGGGCGAAGAGATCTGGGAGTATCTGCTGGAAGTCTGGAAGACGATGGGACAGGCAGCCATTGAAGGGCTGTCTACCACAGGGATCCTTCCGGGCGGACTGGGCGTGGAGAGAAAAGCACAGTATCTGTATCAGCAGAGCCATATTGACGAGAGTCCGGAAACCCGGGAGAACCGCATTGTCTGTGCGTATGCGTTTGCCATCAGTGAACAGAACGCGAGCTGCGGGACGATTGTGACGGCTCCGACCTGCGGCGCCTGCAGTGTTTTGCCTGCGGTTCTCAGGTACATGCAGGAGAAAAAAGGCTTCAGTGACAAACAGGTGCTGAAGGCATTAGCGGTTGCGGGACTGATCGGCAATCTGGTGAAAACCAATGCTTCGATCAGCGGTGCGGAATGCGGATGTCAGGCAGAGATCGGAACCGCCTGTTCTATGGCGGCGGCGGCGCTCGCGGAGCTTTTTGGAATGGGAATCGATCAGATCGAATATGCAGCGGAGGTCGCGATGGAGCATCATCTGGGACTGACATGCGATCCGATATGCGGCCTGGTGCAGATTCCATGTATCGAGCGGAACGCAGTCGCGGCCATGCGGGCCATCAATGCGCTGAGCCTTGCCAACTTCCTATCCAGTACCCGTAAGATTTCCTTTGATATGGTCGTTCGGACCATGTATGAGACGGGACGGGATATGTCGGGACGATACCGCGAAACAGCGGAGGGTGGCTTGGCCAAGATGTATAAATGATCAGACGAAATGGGGTGTGCCGGGCATATCCCATTTTTTTGTTGACAAATATTTCACTTCAGGGTACAATCAAATCAGATCCAATCAAAAAAATCTTTGGATAGAGAGGAGAATCTTTGTGAAAAAAGAGGCGACTGGAAAACAGACGCCTGGTCTGGGACGATGGCTGGTACAGCGCTATCTGATCGACGGAATGTCGGGGATGGCGATGGGACTGTTCTGTACGCTGATCGTCGGACTGATTCTTAAGCAGATTGGCAGCCTGATCGGGGAGAATCCGGTGGGATATGTCTTTTTGCAGGTGGGTACGATTGCGAACTATGCGACCGGCTTCGGTATCGGAGTGGGAACGGCCGCCAACCTGAAAGCGCCGAAGCTTGTTATGTATTCGGCGGGAGTTGCAGGTTTTCTTGGGGCGTATGCCTCACAGCTCGCGGCAGGAACGCTGCTCGACGGCGGGAAAATGATCCTGTCCGGTCCTGGGGATCCCCTGGGGGCTTTTCTGGCGGCATTGGCCGGAATGGAGATTGGCAGGCTGGTCAGCGGCAAGACCAAGGTGGATATCATTATCACACCGATGGTGACGCTTTTGTGCGGAGGACTTGTGGGAATTGTTTTGGGACCGGGTGTCTCGCAGGCCATGAGTGCTTTCGGCAGCCTGGTAAAGGATTGCACAGAGCTGCAGCCTTTCTGGATGGGAATTCTGGTATCGGTCATTATGGGAATGGTGCTGACGCTGCCGATCAGTTCCGCGGCGCTTTCGATCATCATCGGGCTGTCCGGTCTCGCGGGGGG
>CABUPM010000056.1 GCA_902493345.1 uncultured Eubacteriales bacterium
CAGCTCGGCCCTGAGATGAAGTCCACCGGTGAGGTGCTGGGAATCGGCCGCACGCTGGATGAGGCGCTGTATAAGGGCCTTGTAGCGGCGGGCTATAAGATGAAGAAGAACGGCGGTATCTTTATCACGGTTCGGGATCGGGATAAGAATGAGATCGCGGAGATCGCGGAAAAGTACGCGAAGCTGGGCTTCCGGCTGTATGCGACCAAGGGAACGGCAGCCGTGCTGAAGGCGGCCGGCCTGGACGTGATCGAGGTGCCGAAGATTCATGAGTGTGCCGAGCACAATACCATGAAGCTGGTAGAGAGCGGAGAGGTCAACTACATTATCTCGTCCTCTGCCAAGGGACGTCTGCCGCAGCGAGACAGTGTAAAGATCCGCAGAAAAGCGGTAGAACACTCCATCCCCTGCCTGACTTCTCTGGACACGGCAAACGCGTTGGCAGAGAGCTTGATGAGCGAATATTCCGAAGAGAATACGGAACTTGTCGAATTGAAGGATATGAAGCGGTAAAAGCTTAGAAATTGTTTAAGAAGCCCCGGGTATTGCGAAAAAACATTGCATGCCCGGGGCTTTTATGCTATACTTTACAGAGTATCGACTATCAATTGCGTGGGAGGATCAGGACGATGAGTAAAACAGAAGAGAAAGAACAGCTGATTCTCTCAGATGAGAAAGTTTTTGCAGAGGGACTGTGTTTTACTAAACTATTTTGGGTGTTTTTTGTGGGATGCATCATTGGTTTCATTGCGGAGACTCTGTATTGCATCTTTATCGAGCACAAATTTGGGCTGCGCGGGGGGCTTCTGTATGGGCCGTTCAACCCGGTCTACGGTTCCGGAGCGGTGCTGATTACATTAGTGTTATCTACGATTCCGAAAAAGGCGCGGACGCCGGTGGGATATTTTCTGATTACAATGGTGCTTGGCGCCGTGTTTGAATATACGTTGAGCGTGCTGCAGGAGAAGTTTTTCGGGACGGTTTCGTGGCAGTACGACGATACCTTCTGGAATATCGGAGGCCGGACCAATCTGGCTTTTGCTGCCTGCTGGGGCTTTTTGGGCGTCATGTGGATGTCGGTGATATACCCGGCTTTTACCAAGCGGATTGAGAGGATACCGATCCGGCTGGGCAGAATTCTTACGGTGATTGCCTGTACATTTATGGCGTTCAATATAACCATGTCCATATTGGCGGCCAGCCGGCATACGTCCAGGCGGGCGGGCCAGCCGCCGTCCAACGCGGTAGAGGAGTGGCTGGATCAGCATTATCCGGATGAAGTGATGGATCGGATCTATCCGAACGCAGTGCCGGTAGACGGACAGAAATAGGACGATATGCGACAGGAGGAAGGGCCAATGGAAGAGGGAAAGAAGGTAGAGCTTACCGCGGGAGCCGCGCCGGCGCCGGAGGTTCGGCTGTCGGAGTATAAGGTGGATAAGGATAAAGGATTGACGGCAGAAGAGGTTGCCAAGCGCCACGAAGAGGGACGGGACAATGTGGACGATATGGGACAGACCAAGACGGTCAAGGAGATCATCCGAGGCCATGTGTGTACCCTGTTCAACCTGGTCAATATTGTTCTGGCGATTGCGGTCATCGCCGTGGGATCCTTCAAGAATGTCACGTTTATGGCGATTATTATAGCTAATACGGCGATAGGGATCTTTCAGGAGATTCGTTCGAAGCGGACGATGGACCGGCTGACTTTTCTCTCGGCCAGTAAGGTCAAGGTGGTGCGTGACGGCCGGAAAGAGGAAGTTGTAAGCTCTGAGGTGGTTCAGGATGATGTGATGATCCTGGAACCGGGCAATCAGGTGCAGGCGGACGCTCTGGTGCTGGAAGGCCAGTGTCAGGTGGATGAGTCCTTTATTACAGGGGAAGCCGACGCGATCGTCAAGGAGCCGGGAGATACGATGATGGCGGGCTCATACCTGATCAACGGTAAATGCCGCGCGCAGGCGGTACAGGTCGGTAAGGAGAAGTACGTATCGTCCATCTCCAGCGGCGCTAAATTTGTAAAGAAAATCAATTCTGAGATTATGACCTCTTTGCAGTGGATTGTACGCGTGATCTCGGTGCTGATCGTTCCGTTGGGCGTGGTTATTTTTATCAAGCAGTACGGACTGGAAGGAGCGACGATCCAGAGCGCGGTCGTTTCTACGACGGCGTCCCTGATCGGTATGATTCCGGAGGGATTGATGCTCTTGACCAGTACGGCGCTGGCGGTCAGCGTTATACGGCTGTCGCGTTATAAAGTACTGGTACAGCAGCTGTATTGTATTGAGACATTGGCGAGGGTGGATACCCTGTGTCTGGATAAGACGGGAACCCTGACGGAAGGCTATATGGAGGTAGTGGATACGATGATGCTTGGCGAGCAATATGCCAAGTGGATTCCCAAGGCACTGGTATCTCTGACGCAGGCGATTCCGGACAAGAACGCGACATTCAAGGCCATCGCGGAAAAATACAAGGATGACGGCAGCGCGTCGTGGAAGTGTGTACAAGCGGTGTCTTTCTCCAGCAAAACCAAATGGTCCGGCGCCACGTTTGAGGAGCAGGGGACATTTTGTATCGGCGCCGCGGAGTTCCTGTACCCCTCCATGAGCGAAGAACTGCATAAGAAGATCAATGAGTACGCGATGGAATACCGTGTGCTGTTGGTTGTGCATTCCAAGAATAGTTTTCAGGGCGAGGCGCTGCCGGACGCGGCGTCGATCGAGCCGATCGGACTGATTCTCCTGAGGGATAAGGTCCGTGAGGCGGCCAAGCCGACACTGGAGTATTTTGCGCAGCAGGGCGTGGATATCAAGGTGATCTCCGGAGACAGCCCGCATACGGTAGCGGGGATCGCCAAGTATACCGGAGTGAAGAACTGGGATAAGATGGTGGACGCCAGCACGCTTACGAACGAGGAAGAGCTGGCGCAGGCGGCTAATGAGTATACCGTTTTCGGACGAGTGACACCGCAGCAGAAAAAGCAGCTGGTTATGGCCATGAAAAGGGCGGGTCATACGGTTGCCATGACAGGAGACGGCGTCAACGATGTATTGGCGCTGAAGGAAGCCGATTGCAGCATCGCGATGGCATCCGGTACGGACGCGGCGAGAAACGCGGCGGAGCTGGTACTGTTGGAGTCCAATTTTGACGCGATGCCGCAGGTCGTAGCGGAAGGCCGCAGGTGTATCAACAATGTCGAGCGGTCCTCTTCTCTGTTTTTGACAAAAACCGTGTATTCGGGATTATTGGCGCTGCTCTTCGCGTTTATTACACTGCAGTATCCATTCATTCCGATTCAGATGAGCCTGATCAGTACAAGCTGTATCGGCGTCCCGGCTTTTTTCCTGGCGCTGCAGCCGAATCGGGAGCGTGTGCAGGGACGATTCCTGAAAAACGTTCTGTTAAAAGCAATCCCGGGCGGTCTGTCTGTTGTCGTCAATATCTGTTTTATTCTGTTTTGCGCGGGCCGTTTCGGTCTGGAATCCAGTATGGTATCCACTCTTTGCGTGGTGGTCGCGGGTTTTACCGGCCTGTTGATTCTGTTCCGAATCAGTAAACCCTTTAACTGGCTGCGGACGCTTGTATTTATCGCGATGAATCTTATTTTCTGGGGCGGAATCGCGTTCTTCCCGGAGTTCTTCTCTTTGCAGAGAGCCAATCCGGATCTGCTGGTGTTCATGCTGCTCTTTATGTCCGCAGGTTATGGTCTGCTGAACTTCATGTTCCGTCTGTTTGAGGATCGTTCCCAGCAAATTCGTCAGTTTAAGGAAAATCGGCGGATTCACAGGGAGGAGCGGATCCAGAGACGAATCGATAAAAAGGCCGCGAAAACGGCGGAGAGAGAAGCCAGAAGAGAGGCAAGGAAGAATAAGCATGGAGGAAAGAGCCGGGAAAAATAAGACCATACGGACCTCGGTAGAAGAGGGACGGGAATACCTGGAACGCTGTGTCTGTGTAAAGGAAGGACAGACGCTGGAGCAGGTTCTGGACCGGACCCTATGGGGGAATATGTTCGAGGTGTGCCCCCTGCTGCCGGAAAAGACGGTAGATCTGATTATTGCGGATCCGCCGTATAATCTGACCAAGAATTATAACGGTAATCGCTTTCAAAAGAAAAAAGCAGAAGAATACGAAGACTATACACGGCAATGGCTGCGGGCAGTGTACCCGCTCTTAAAAGAAGAAGGCTCTATCTATGTCTGCTGTGACTGGGAGAGCAGTCTGATTATCGGCCGGGTTCTAAGTGAGATGTTTCAGGTGCGCAACAGAATCACCTGGCAGAGAGAAAAAGGGCGCGGCGCTAAGAAGAACTGGAAGAATGGGATGGAGGATATCTGGTTCGCGACCAAAGGCAGCAGCTATACCTTCCATCTGGACGCGGTAAAGCTGCGGCGGAAGGTGTTGGCGCCATACCGGGCAGAAGGAGTTCCTAAGGATTGGACCGAGAGTGAGGGTAACCGTTACCGCGATACCTGCCCGTCCAACTTCTGGGATGATATCACGATTCCCTTTTGGTCCATGGCGGAAAATACAGCGCATCCGACACAGAAGCCGGAGAAGCTGATCGCGAAGATTCTTCTGGCGAGTTCGTCGGAGGGGGACGTCGTGCTGGACCCTTTTTTGGGATCCGGGACGACCAGTGTCACAGCCAGGAAGTTGGGACGGCATTATATTGGAATTGAGGCCGAGGCTCGGTACTGCGTATGGGCAGAGCAGCGCCTGGAGGCGGCAGAAACTGATACCAGGATTCAGGGATATCAGGACGGTGTGTTTTGGGAGAGAAATTCGATTCCGACAGAGAAAAAGGCTGGTCATCTATAACGGAGAGACCAGCCTTTACTGTTATTATTGATTATGCCGGATCAGGAAGTTCAGGAAGTGATCCCAGTCATAGCGGCTTAAAAAGTGCGTGCCGCGCCGGATATGGTAGCCAATGCGTCCGTCCGGGTAACTGTCCGGGGGGACAGGCAGTCGGTCTTCGCACACAAGAGGCTGGACGCCGAGAAGCGTGTAGACACGCCCAGCTTCCACTGCACTTAAGAATTCTGATGCGGGATCCGCCCAGGTATCTTCCTCGGCACTGGCGACATACAGGAGACGGGGCGCAACCAGGGCCAGAAGAAAATGCTGATCAAAGGGCATAGCGTCCTCGCGGCCTTTGTACTGCTGATAATTGGGACAGAACCAGTAGGGGAAGTTGGTGCTGATTACCTGTACATTTTCACCAACCTTGCCGCGGGTAATTGCGGCACCGCTGCATCCGGAATTATTGGAGTATACAGCATAGAAGCGAGTATCGCAGGC
This sequence comes from uncultured Eubacteriales bacterium, assembly GCA_902493345.1. GTDB lineage: Bacteria > Bacillota > Clostridia > Lachnospirales > Bianqueaceae > Faecimorpha. The sequence goes on from CABUPM010000056.1 coordinate 5,308, forward strand.
TCCGGCCCACAGGGCGGTTTTTCCAAGACGGGAATGCCCGGCGACCGCGATCTTTTCGTGGCAGATCTCGGGACGTGTCAACAGATAATCCAGTACACGCAATGCGGCAAAGGCCCACAGGCTGATGGTTCCGGGATCCTCTGGCTGCCGCGGTGCCGTGATGTAGAGCGGACCCAGGCCGGAAGTAAAGCCGTCATCCGTATCGTTGGCAACATCGCGGTAGAAGAAGCCGGCAATGGCAAAGCCGTGATCGATCAATTCTTCCATGGGAGAGGAATCGTTATCCGGAAGGGGAGAGAATGAGATGTGTACTACGGCCGGAACAGGCTGCTCCGACTTGGGAACAACCAGATAGAACGGGAAAGTAAATGGGCCCTTGGGCGTATCCCAGGTCAGCGCGATCTGCTGACGCACAGCTTTTCCAGCGTAAGCGGCTTTTTCCTCCAGGATCTGAGCGTGTACGCATTCAGGAGCGGGCGGGATGGCGCCGTAGATCTCCCTTTCCAGTATTTTCTGAATCTCCGCGCGCCGAATGGGCCAGGGAGTATCATCCGGGAGAATCTTCGGTAGATGACGAAGCTGCAATTCTGTTTGTAGTGACATAGTGTGACCTCCTTTGATATAAAAAATAAAAGGGCGCGAAAACAGCGCCCCTTAGAGTTACAGGTTATCCTTGATCTTCTGGATCAGCTCCGCGTATTCAGCGTCGCTCAAGGTTTTGACACCGGGATTCATGGCAAATACACCGCCCCACTCATATTCGTCTTTGTATTTGGGAACGAGGTGGAAGTGCAGATGATGTCCGGTATCGCCGTAAGCGCCGTAATTTACCTTGTCCGGATGGAAGGCGGCCTGCAGCGCGCGGGAAACATGGGCGATATCAGCAAAGAAAGCGTTCCGCTCCTCGTCAGAGAGCAGGGTCATATCGCCGAGATGGCGCTTGTGAGCGACAATAACACGGCCGGGATGGCTTTGCTCCTTAAAAAGGTACAGCTTACTGGTGGGAAGCTCGCAGATCTTGATGCCGAACTGATCCAGCTTCTCATCTTCCATGCAATATGCGCAATTGGTATCTTTGATTTCCATAGTTAAGTCCTTTCTCCGCAAGAGCGGTTTAAGTTGATACTAGGATTGTAGTACAAAGTTGGGTTTTTGTCAATAAAACGGTTGACATTTCGGGAGGAATCGGTACAATAAATAGGAGGGAGGGAAGTCAGATGGAGATCGAACGAAAATTCCTGGTAGAGAAGCTGCCGGAGCAGGCGGCGGCAGAAGCGATTCATATAGAGCAGGGGTATATCAGTACAGATCCGGTGATTCGAATCCGTTCCTGGAACAATGGGAAGGAACAGCGGTATATCCTGACGGTTAAAGGCAGCGGGATGATCGTCCGGGAGGAATACGAACTGGAGCTTACTTCCCGCCAATTTGAAGGGCTGAAAGAAAAGTGTTCAGGTCAGTTTATTGATAAAACACGATATATATATCCGTTAGAGAACGGCTTGAAGGCCGAAGTAGATGTGTTCGGGGGCGCACAGCAGGGATTGATCCTGGCTGAGGTGGAATTTTTGAGTGAGGACGGAATGCGGGAGTTTCAGAAGCCGGAATGGTTCGGCGAGGATGTGTCCCAGGATCCGCGCTATCACAATAGTAATATGACGAGGGCATAAAGAGCAGGAGGAATTCAATATGATCATGGCGGCGGATGAGCTGCGGCAAAGGGCGGAAGCGGGGGACGCCAACGCACAGTATCTGTTGGCGCTAAAATATTATAAAGGAAGCGGAGAGGTCAAGGATCCGCGGCAGGGATATCTGTGGATTAAGGTGGCGGCAGAGGGCGGCTGCCTGAAAGCGCAGAAGGCGTTGGGACTGTTGTACACCAGTGCGCAGCATGCGCCGTATCCGGATGAGAATCCGGAGGAGGCCATCCGGATGTATCAGATGGCGGCGCTTCAGGATGACGCGGAAGCGCAGTATTGGCTGGGAAAATGCTATCTGACCGGTTATGGCACGCCGGTTTCCGAAGAAGAAGGCAAGCGGTGGATCAGTGCGGCGCGGGCCAAGGGGTATGACGAGGAGCCGGACCAGCTGGTCAGCCGGCCGGAGGGCGAAGAGGCGTCCAAGAGTGCCTGGGAATTCTCCAAGGGCGAAGGAGCACCGGACAGCGTGCGTTACGGTGTGCCGACGGATGAGGAGGATAAGCCGCGCAGTATGGCAATCGGAGAGGCGAAGCCGGTGGAAAAAGCACCGAAATTCGCACTGGATTACCTCAAGACCGGGTTGATTTTTGCCGGCGTTGGTCTGGTCGCGGGTCTTCTGCTGGCAGGCTTGGCGGCGTTGATCCTGACACTTTTGTCCGGAGGAAGCTCTCTGTACGGCATCATAACAGCGGGGCTTGCTGTATTGGGCGCCGGAATCGGATTCTATTATGGGCATCAGGTCGCGTATCAGCGAGCTGTGGACCGGATCTATTTCCGCAGTACGCCTTTTTATCAGCAGCATCAGAAGGATTATGAAGAGATGGATCGGGCCGGACAGAGTCAGTATGAGATCTACGTCACTTTGCAGAAGGAGCTGCAGCCTTTTTGTTACAGCAGCCAGCGGCTGCCGAGATCACCCTTTGGAAATTACCGGGGATACATGATACCTTCCATGATTCTGCCGGGCAGAAAAGCAATGACGGTGATTGATCTTCTGCTGGTCAGTGAGAAGGGAATCTATGTGATCAATGTGAGCGGAATCACGGGGAATATCAGCGGACGGGCAGATGATGAAGAGTGGAAAGTGCAGGGGTATACGGGGCGTGTACGTTATATGGCCAATCCGCTCCTGAAGAATGAAGCCGACATTCAGTCGCTGCAGGACGCGCTCAGAGCCCTTTGTCCAGGCTTCTGGCTGCATGATATTCCGATCTATTCAGTTGTGGTTTTCGGCGGACATACCAATGTGGATAAGATCGAAGGAATCGCAAAAGAGGACAATGCGCATGTGCTGGTCGGCGGCGGAGAAAAGGTCCGGGGATTTATGGAGATGCAGGAGAGCCGTCATGTCTTACGGACAGGCGAGATGGTGCAGGTGATGAAGGCGATTGAACATCTGCTGCGGCAATATCCGGAGAATAAGAGAATCGCGGACCGGGAGAAAAAGTACAATTAAGAACGATAGAACAGGCGAACAACGGCGAATTGTTGTTCGCTTTTCTTACGTTCGAGACTGTAAAAAAATGGCAAAACGACGCGAAAGTATGCCATATATTTAGAAAAGTGAAGGATGAAGCATCTGTTGGAAAAGAAGAAATTGTGCGAAAATATAGACGGTGGAAAGAATGTGGAGTATATGTGGATAAGAAAAGATAAAAAAGCCATAAAAAAGGGTTATTCACAAAGTTGTCCACATTGTCCACATTGCTGGGGAGAAAATGTGGAGGATTAAAAAATGCAAGTGGAGTTGTCCGCCTCTTGCAAAGAGTTATCCACTTAAAAATGTGGATAACTTAATACAAATTTGTGTTCGTATAAAAGAGGATTCCAATGTTCTGTGTCGAATAGAGAAAATACAGGCGGTCGGAAGGACACGGAAGACCGGGTTCCTGACGGACGTTTGAGAATTGAAGTAAGGGAGTGTTTTTATGAGGTACGAGTTTAAGGGCCGCGACATTGAGATCACAGAGAATCTGAAGGAAATGTCTGAGAAGAAGCTGGAGCGGCTGAGCAAGTTCTTTTCTCCCGATACTAAAGTTTATGTGACATACAGAGTGGAGAATCGAAGTGTGGCGGCTGAGGTGACAATTCCGGTACAGGGCGCGTCTCCGATACGGGCCGAAGCTAGGGACGCGGACAAATACGCGGCGTTGGATCAGGCGATGGACAAGCTGGAGCGCCAGATTGTCCGCTATAGAAAGAAGCTGCAGACAAGAGCCAAAGCAGACAAGACATGGAATACAAAATATTTTGAGGACGTTTCCGGCGAAGAGGAAGAGGCTATGGTCATCCGCAGAATCAAGAGGGTACCGGCCAAGCCGATGGATGTCAATGAAGCCTGCCTGCAGATGGAGCTTCTGGGACATGATTTCTTCGTGTTCCGCAATGTGGCCAATCAGCAGATCAGCGTGGTGTACAAGCGGAAAGAGCCTGGCACCTATGGACTGATCGAGCCGGAGGAATGACAATCGTTTCATTAATATAGAATACTGAGGTCAAGGAGGAGTGTGATGCCCATGCAGACACCAAGTGAACAGCATTAGAGTGTCAGGAAAGGGGGAATGTCTTCTAACAAAACATAAGATTCGCGCGTAAGATCTGTTGAATAGAAGCCCGTCCAGGAGAATCCATCCAATACGCACAGCCCTTTTCACAGAAAAGGGAAGAAAATGTGAAGCGGCCAGAGCGGCCGGAGAGTGGAGAAGCCTGGGCGGGCGTTGTATTTCGCATATTTGTTTACAAAATAGAGGTTGCATGAAATGGGGATTGGTGTTACAATAACTAGGATGGCGTAGTGCCAGTTTTTTGTGATTCTTTGCAGATTTGAATATAAATACGAGGTGGAAGAATGGGATGGATTGAAAAGATCTTTGGCAATACGAGCGCCAAGGAGATCCGGAGGATTGAGCCGATCGTCCGAGAGATTGAGAGTTATGACGAAGCTATGCAGAAGCTCAGTGACAGCGAACTGGCGGCTAAGACAGAGGAGTTTAAAAAGAGACTGGCGGAAGGGGAGACCTTGGATGACCTTTTGCCGGAGGCATATGCCGTAGTACGGGAAGCGACGGGGAGAGTGCTGCATACCAAGCATTTCCGTGTACAGCTTATGGGCGGTATTGTCCTGCATCAGGGACGAATCGCCGAGATGAAGACTGGTGAAGGTAAGACGCAGGTCGCCCTTCTTCCGGCCTATCTGAACGCATTGGAAGGCAAAGGCGTGCATGTGGTTACCGTCAACGATTACCTGGCCAGCCGTGACGCGCAGTGGATGGGACAGGTGCATCGTTTCCTGGGCTTGACGGTTGGATGCATTCTGAATGACATGAATAACGACCAGCGCCGGGAAGCCTATCAGTGTGATATCACCTATGGTACCAACAATGAATTCGGCTTTGATTATCTTCGGGATAACATGGTCGTTTATAAGAATCGGATGGTACAGCGAGGCCTGCATTACGCGATCATCGATGAGGTGGACTCTGTATTGATCGATGAGGCCAGAACCCCGTTGATTATTTCCGGACGCAGCGGTAAGTCTACCAATCTTTATAAGCAGGCGGATCTGTTGGCATCCCGCCTGAAGAAGGGACGCATTGTCGGCGATCAGAGCAAACTGGCAATGATGATGAATGAAGAGGTCCAGGAAGAGGGAGACTTTGTTGTAGACGAGAAGGAAAAGTCCTGTACGCTGACGGCGGATGGTATCCGCAAGGCGGAGCAGTACTTCAAGCTGGAGAATCTGGGCGATCCGGAGAACGCGGAGATTCTGCACCATATCAATACAGCCTTAAAGGCACGGTATCTGATGGCGTGTGATAAGGATTATGTGGTCAAGGACGGACAGATCATCATCGTAGACGAGTTTACGGGACGTCTGATGCCCGGACGCCGCTATTCGGACGGTTTGCACCAGGCAATCGAGGCCAAGGAAGATGTTGAGGTGAAGCGGGAGAGCAAGACGCTGGCGACCATCACCTTCCAGAACTATTTCAATAAATACGACAAAAAAGCAGGTATGACCGGTACGGCCAAGACGGAAGAAGGAGAGTTCCAGGATATCTACGGTATGGATGTCGTAGAGATCCCGACCAACCGTCCGGTGGCACGTAAGGATTATCCGGATATGGTCTTTAAGACCAAAAAAGAAAAATACCAGGCGGCTGTGGAAGAGATTGTGGAGTCTCATGCCAAGGGACAGCCGGTGCTGGTCGGTACGATCACCATCGAAGACTCTGAATTGGTCAGTGGCATGCTGAAGCGTGCCGGTATCCCGCACAATGTGCTGAACGCCAAGTTCCATGAGAGAGAGGCGGAGATTGTAGCGCTGGCAGGTCAGAAGGGCGCGGTTACGATCGCGACCAATATGGCAGGACGAGGCACAGATATCAAGCTGGGAGAAGGCGTGGCCGATCTGGGAGGACTGAAGATCATCGGTACCGAGCGGCATGAGGCGAGACGTATCGATAATCAGCTCCGCGGACGTGCAGGACGTCAGGGCGATAAGGGTGAATCCCGTTTCTACATCTCCATGGAAGACGATCTGATGCGTATTTTCGGCGGTGAGCGGATGAAGGCGATTCTGGAGAGACTCAAGCTTCCGGAAGGCCAGCCCATCAGCGATAAGACGTTGTCCGGCGCAATCGAGCGGTCCCAGAAGCGCGTGGAGGAGAATAACTTCGGAATTCGTAAGCGTCTGCTGGAATACGATCAGGTAATGAACGAGCAGCGTGAGATTATCTATGAGCAGCGCCGTCAGGTGCTGGAGGGCGAGAATCTGCGTCCGACGCTGATGAAGATGCTGGAGGATATCATTCATTATTATGTCAATGATATGGCCAAGGAGTCCAAGTTCTCCGGCGACTGGAATATGGCGCATCTGAATGAGGAGATCCGGCGGATCGTTCCGTTCCGTCAGATGATCACGATTCCGGAGGAGGAAAAGGATAAGATCTCTCCGGAGGAGCTGAGCGAGAGAATCATTCAGGATGCCAAAAAGATGTACGAGGCCAAGGAGGAAGAGCTGGCGCCGGAGGAGCGTGTGCGCGAGATTGAGCGTGTGATCATGCTGCAGGTGGTCGATCAGCATTGGACGGAGCACATCGATCTGATGGATCAGATGCGGCAGGGCATCGGCCTGCAGGCATACGCGCAGAAGAATCCTCTAGATGAGTATAAGATCGCTTCCTATGATATGTTTGAGGAGCTGGCGATGAATATTCAGGAGGATACGCTTAAGGCGATGTTCCATGTGCATATCGCGCAGAATCAGGAAGTGGAGCGTAAGGAAGTCTCCAAGGATATCTCGACCAACCGGGGGAGCGACACCAGCAAGGTGAAGAAGCCGGTTAAGCGGGCGGAAGCCAAAGTAGGGCGCAATGACCTGTGCCCCTGCGGCAGCGGGAAAAAGTATAAGAACTGCTGCGGCCGCAACGTATAATCTGTGAAATCGGGCGACGGCCCTGTTTCTATAAAAATAACGACAGGAAAGGGTGAGATCTTTGCTTGCATTTGACGAGTACAAATTAGAGCTGGAAAAATACAAGGGAGCTGTTGAAGAATTGGGTGAGTCCCTTTAACCCGGCTGAGCTGAGGAATAAGATCGAAGAGTACGATCTCATGGCATCGGAACCGGATTTTTGGAACGATGCGGAGCGCAGTCAGAAAATTTTGCAGGAAGCGGGAGCGCTGAAGAACAAGCTGGCGGATTATGAGCATGTGATTCAGAGCTACGAGGATGCCTGCACGCTTCTGGAGATGGCGACGGAGGAGGAAGACGGATCCATGGCCGAGGAGCTGGAGCAGGAGATTCAGGACTTTAAGGACAGTTATGAGAAGTATCGCCTGAGAGCGCTTCTGTGCGGCGAGTTTGACAATAAGAACGCGATTGTGACGCTTCATGCGGGCGCGGGCGGAACAGAAGCCTGCGACTGGACCGAGATGCTGTACAGAATGTACACAAGATGGGCGGAGAAGCAGGGCTATAAGCTGGAGCTTCTGGACTATCAGGAGGGCGATGAAGCTGGTATCAAATCCGTAACCTTCCAGGTGAACGGAGAAAATGCGTTTGGATATCTGAAATCGGAGAAGGGAATCCACCGTCTGGTGCGGATTTCTCCGTTTGACTCCTCCGGCCGCCGTCATACTTCTTTTTCTTCCTGCGATGTCATGCCGGAACTGGATGATACGATCCAGGTAGACATTGATCCGGATGATCTGCGGATCGATACCTATCGTTCCAGCGGCGCGGGCGGACAGAAGGTAAATAAGACCAGTTCGGCGATCCGTATCACGCATCTGCCGACCGGAATCGTCGTACAGTGTCAGAATGAGCGTTCCCAGTTCCAGAACAAGGACAAGGCGATGCAGATGCTGAAGGCCAAGCTGTATGAAGTGGAGCAGGAGAAGCAGATGGAGAAGATGGCGGACATCCGGGGCGAGGTCAAGGACATTGCCTGGGGCAGCCAGATTCGGTCCTATGTATTCCATCCCTACAGTATGGTCAAGGACCTTCGGACAGGAGAAGAGACGGCTAATATTCAGGGCGTGATGGATGGAGACCTGACGCCGTTTATGAATGCCTATCTGATGTGGAAGAGCAAGAAAGCAACCGGCCAGGAGGAGTAATCGGGCCGGGAAAGGATGAAAGCGATGAAGAGATATCTGCGGCGGGGCATGGCGCTCCTGCTGGCGGCGTGCCTGCTGCTTGGCATGGCGGGCTGCACGGAGAAATATTACAATGGCGGAAAAGCCGTGATTGCGATGGAGAGCAGTACCGAGTCCGAGGTGGATTCCGCGGTGTCCAAGATCAATCGGATCCTAAAAGAAGGCACGTTTGAGGATCTGGTCGCGCAGCTTCCGAAGGAAGCGGGAGAGGCGGAAGAGAATCTGGCGGACGGCTGGAGTCAGTGGCAGGAGATTCTCGCACAGTATGGAGAGCTGAAAAATACCACCGTTATCGACAGATTTTATTATTGTTATGCCGGGGCGGCGGTAGTCAACTATGAGTTCGAGGATATTACCATGTCCGCGGATATGTTGTTCACCAGCGATTACAATCTGGTCTATCTGGACTTTTATGAATCAGCGCTGTCAGCAGAAGCTGCCTATACGCTGCCGGAGGGACTGGAGGAAAAGACTGTTAAGATCGGAGAAGGAACCGAATATGAGCTGGAGGGGACGCTGACCTATCCTAAGGGCGGCACAAATCTTCCGGCGGTAGTATTGGTGCATGGAGTCGGAGCCAATGACCGGGATGAGACGGCGCTCGCGACCAAGATGTTCCGGGATCTGGCCAATGGCCTGGCGCAGCAGGGAATCGCCGTGTTGAGATATGATAAGCGGGCGTATACCTATCCGGAGGGATACAGCATTACCGACCTGGATACGCTGACTATTGATTTTCAGACCATCGATGACGCGGTTCTGGCGACAGAGGTGCTGCGGAAGCAGTCCTGTGTGGATCCGGAGCAGGTCTACATGATCGGACATGATCTGGGCGGATATGTAGCGCCCAGAATCGACTTGCAGGCAGATTATGCCGGATACGCGATGATTGCGGTACCCTCCAGAGAGTGGTCGGAGGCCGCGTATGATCAGACCATACGGTACGGCATGAACGGCATGGAGGCGGAAACAGCGAAATATCTGGAGCCCATGCTGAAGTCCGAGATCGAGTCCATCCGCAAGGTGGATACTTTGGAGGACGATAAGATGACAACGGTCATGCTGAATCAGTACGCCTACTTCTGGAAGGATCTGAACGCGTATGATTATCCGCAGATGGTTGCGGATACGGATAAGCCGGTAATGATCCTGCAAGGCGGCGCGGACTATCAGATTGAAGCGGATGTGGATTATACCGGCTGGCAGGAAAAGCTGGCAGGCAAATCCAATGTAGTCATGAAGCTTTATGACGGCCTCAATCATATGATGATGCAGCCGGAAGGATTATACGGCGATGTAACCAAACAATATGCCCGTCCGCTGCATGTCGCGGATGAGGTAATTGCGGATTTGAGCCAGTGGATTTTAACACAGTCGGACAGATAAAAGACGGGGGATTCCCCGTTTTTTGTTCTACATAAAGAGGAGGAGGCGCCATGGGATTTACTCATTTGCATGTACATACGGAATACAGCCTTTTGGACGGATCGTCCAAGATCACGGAAATCGTAAAGCAGGCCAAAGCGTTGGGGATGGAGAATCTGGCTATCACCGACCATGGAGCGATGTACGGCGTGATCGATTTTTATAAGGAGTGTAAAGCGCAAGGCGTACACCCCGTAATCGGCTGTGAAGTCTATGTGGCGGAGCGGAGCCGTTTCCAAAAGGAAGGCCGTTCCGATGCGGAGTATTACCATCTGGTGCTTCTGGCAGAGACCCAGCAGGGCTATGAGAATCTGATCAAGATGGTTTCGCTGGGCTTTATAGAAGGCTTTTATTATAAGCCCAGGATCGATCTGGAGCTCTTGCGGGAGAATCATGAAGGGATTATCGCTCTGAGCGCCTGCCTGGCCGGGGCGGTTCCGCGTGCTCTGATCGGCTCGGGCTATGAAAAGGCAAAAGAGGTCGCGCTGGAATATGCCGAAATCATGGGAGAGGGCAATTT
>CABUPM010000057.1 GCA_902493345.1 uncultured Eubacteriales bacterium
CTGTTTGATTCTTCCCTGCGGGATGGCGCGCAGGCCGAAGGAATTACCTTCTCAGTAGAGGATAAGATCAAGATCCTGCAGAGCCTGGATGCTTTAGGCATCGATTATGTAGAAGCAGGCAATCCGACATCCAATCCCAAAGACCTGGAATTTTTTCAGAGGGTTCGAGGGATGAAGCTCCAGAAGGCCAGAATTGTAGCGTTTGGCAGTACCTGCCATAAGAACTGCGATCCGGCGGAGGATATGTATGTCAATTCGCTTTTGTCCGCTCAGACGCAGGCAGTTGCGATTTTCGGCAAGAGCTGGGACTTTCATGTAACCGATATTATTCAGACAACGCTGGAGGAAAATCTGCGGATGATCCGGGAGACGATCCGTTATGTCAAGAGCCGGGACCGCGAGGTGATCTTTGACGCGGAACATTTTTTCGACGGCTATAAAGCCAGTGCGCGGTATGCGATGGAAGCGTTGGCGGCCGCCGCGGAAGGCGGCGCGGATTGTCTGGTACTGTGCGATACCAACGGAGGGACGATGCCCGATGAGATCCGGCGGATCGTAGCGGCAGTACGGGCGAGGTTTCCGAAGCAGTCCGTGGGAATCCATTGTCATAATGACTGTGGAATGGCCGTCGGCAACTCGATTGAGGCGGTTCTTGCGGGGGCGGATCATGTACAGGGCACATTCCTGGGATTTGGAGAGCGATGCGGCAATGCCAGCCTGTGTACGATTCTGGGCAATCTTCAGCTCAAAATGGGATATGAATGTATCCCGGCGGAGAAGATGATAGAGCTCACACAGACCGCGCGGTATATCGCGGAAGTTGCCAACATCACTCTGACGGAAAAGGAGCCGTATATCGGTCGGTCCAGTTTTTCACATAAGGGCGGAATGCATATTGACGGAGTCAATAAAAATCCGAAATCTTTTGAACATATTCCGCCGGAGACGGTAGGAAACAGCCGGAGATTTTTGATGTCGGAAGTAGCGGGCCGGGGCTATCTGCTCAATAAGCTGCAGAAGCTGATGCCGGGACTGACCAAGGAATCCGAAGAGACCAAGCGGATGATGGAGAGGCTGAAAGAGCTTGAGCATGAGGGATATCAGTTCGAGGGCGCCGAAAGCTCGTTTGAACTCCGTGTCCGTAAGGAATTAGGACGCTACAGGCCCTTTTTCGAGATTGAGGACTTCAAGATTATCGGAGAGGAAGGCCGGGGAGAAGCAGGTTTCAGCTCGTACGCCATGGTTAAGGTGCGGGTGGATGATGAGATCAAGGTAACGGCGGCAGAAGGAGACGGACCGGTCAACGCGCTGGATAAGGCACTGCGTCAGTCTCTGGAAGGATTCTTTCCGGCGCTGCGCAACATCTATCTGACGGATTATAAAGTGCGTATTCTGGATACCAGAGAAGCGACTGCGGCAATCGTCCGGGTTCTGATTGAGACGACAGATGGTAAGGAGAAATGGTCTACGATCGGAGTCTCTACGGATATTATAGATGCCAGCCTCAGAGCGCTGGTGGATTCATTGGAGATCAAGCTGATCAAAGATGTAGAACAGCATGTCACATTTTAAGAGGAGGATACATCGATGGGAATGACAATGACGCAGAAGATTTTGGCGGCGCATGCGGGACTGAGCAGCGTGCAGGCAGGCCAGCTGATCGAGTGTGATCTGGATATCGTTATGGGCAATGATGTGACCACACCGGTAGCGATTCGAGAGTTTGAAAAGGCGGAGATCCAAAAGGTATTTGACAAGAATAAGGTAGTGATCGTACCGGATCATTTTACTCCCAATAAAGATATACAGAGCGCGACCCATGCCAAGATGGTGCGGGAATTTGCGCATAAACATGATATTGTACATTATTATGAAGTCGGCCGTATGGGCATCGAACATTGCCTGCTGCCGGAGAAGGGAATTGTGACTGCCGGAGACGTGGTTGTGGGTGCGGATTCGCATACCTGTACCTACGGCGCGTTGGGCGCGTTCTCTACAGGCGTGGGCTCTACGGATATGGCATGTGGAATGGCGATCGGCAAGCTATGGTTTAAGGTGCCTTCCGCGCTTCGGTTTGTGCTAAAAGGGAAAATGCCCAAGCACGTTAGCGGCAAGGATCTGATCCTGCACATCATCGGTATGATCGGTGTGGACGGCGCGCTGTACAAGTCGATGGAATTTACGGGCGAGGGTGTAGCACAGCTCAGCATGGATGATCGTTTTACGATCTGCAATATGGCGATCGAGGCGGGGGGCAAGAACGGAATTTTCCCAGTCGATGCCAAAACGCTGGAATATATCGGCGAGCATTCCTACAAGCCCTATACCGTATATGAGGCGGACGAGGATGCGGAGTATGAGGCGACATATGAGATCGATCTCTCCAGTCTGCGTCCGGTTGTCGCGTTTCCGCATCTGCCGGAAAACGCACACTATGTAGATGAGATCGACAAGATCAAGATTGATCAGGTCGTGATCGGCTCCTGTACCAACGGACGGATCAGTGATCTGCGGATTGCGGCAGAGATTCTGAAGGGACGCAAGATCGCGCCTTGGGTACGCTGTATAGTCCTGCCGGGTACGCAGGCGATTTATCTTCAGGCGGTCCGGGAAGGCCTGGCAGAGATCTTTGTGGAAGCCGGAGCGGCGTTCTCAACTCCGACTTGCGGGCCATGTCTCGGAGGCCATATGGGAATTCTGGCCGCGGGAGAAAAGGCGGTATCGACAACAAATCGGAATTTTGTAGGACGGATGGGACATGTGGATTCCGAGGTTTATCTGGCAAGTCCGGCTGTGGCCGCGGCTTCCGCGATCACGGGATATATCACGGATCCTGCGGAACTTGAGGGGGAGGAAGCGTAATCATGGTAGAAGGAAAAGTTTTCAAGTATGGAGATAATGTAGACACCGATGTAATTATCCCGGCAAGATATCTGAACGTATCGGAAGCCTCGTATCTGGCCTCTCATTGTATGGAGGACATCGATAAAGACTTTGTGAAGAAGGTTCAAAAGGGAGATATCATTGTGGCCGATAAGAATTTTGGCTGCGGTTCTTCACGTGAGCATGCGCCGATTGCCATTCAGGCTTCGGGAGTTTCCTGCGTGATCGCAAGCTCCTTCGCCAGAATTTTTTATCGGAATTCCATCAATATCGGTCTGCCGATCATTGAATGCCCGGAAGCTGCCGGAGAGATTCAGGCCGGTGACGTGGTGCAGGTAGATTTTTCTACAGGCGTGATCTGTGATAAGACGACAGGAAAAACGTATCAGGCACAGCCGTTTCCAGAGTCCATTCAGGAGATCATCAATGCAGGCGGGCTCATGAAGATGGTAGCTGCCAGAGTAAAGTGAGGAGAAAATCATGGAATATAAGATCACAGTTCTGCCGGGAGACGGAATCGGCCCGGATATCGTAGGAGAGACCGTAAAGGTTCTGGACGCGGTTGCTAAAAAGTTCGGGCATACCATGGTGTACGATTATCAGCTTATGGGGGGCATTGCCTATGATAAGACCGGTAATCCCCTGCCGGAGGAGACGATGCGTTCTGCGCTCGCATCCGATGCTGTACTGCTGGGTGCGGTCGGAGGCCCTAAATGGGACGGATTAAAGGGAGATGTACGGCCGGAAGCAGCTCTCCTGGGAATCCGCAAGGGATTGGGGCTGTTTGCCAATATCCGCCCGGCCAGAATCTATCCGGCATTGTCCGCAGCGTGTCCCTTGAAGCCGGAAATCATCGGGGACAACGGTCTGGATATTGTCATCGTACGGGAGCTGACCGGCGGCATCTATTTCGGCCCTCGCGGGCGCAAAACGGAAAATGGAGTGGAATCCGCATGGGATACCATGCTGTATAACGAAAATGAAGTGCGGAGAATCGCGCATGTAGCCTTTCAGACGGCAAGAAAGAGACACAAGCTTGTCACTAACGTGGATAAATCCAATGTATTGGAGGTATCCAGAATGTGGCGCAAAGTGGTGGAAGAAGTGGCCGGAGAATATCCGGATGTACAGCTGAATCATCTGTATGTGGATAATGCGGCTATGCAGCTTGTACGCAATCCCAAACAGTTCGACGTCATTGTGACCGGAAACTGTTTCGGAGATATCCTGTCGGATGAGGCGAGCCAGATTACCGGGTCCATCGGTATGCTGCCTTCGGCCAGCATGGGCGAAGGGACCCGCGGCATGTTCGAGCCGATTCACGGAAGCGCACCGGATATCGCGGGACAGAATAAGGCCAATCCCATCGCCACGATCCTGTCAGCGGCCATGATGTTCACATATTCGCTGAACGGTCCAGAAGAGGCTGCCTGCATTGAAAAAGCGGTGGATGATGTTTTGAACGAGGGATACCGTACGGCCGATATCTATGAAGAAGGCTGCAAGCTGGTGGGAACCCGTGAGATGGGTGATTTGATCGTTGCGAAAATTGGATAAGGAGCAGGAAAATGATTAGTGATCGAGTAAAGTCAGGGTGTGAGCGGGCGCCGCACCGCAGTCTCTGGAAAGCATTGGGATATACGGATGAGGAGCTGGCAAGACCGCTCATTGGAGTCGTTAACGCGCATAATGAAGTAATTCCGGGTCATGATCACCTGAGCAAGCTGGCGGAAGCGGTCAAGGCCGGAATCCGTATGGCAGGGGGCACGCCGGTAGAATTTCCGTCCATCGGCGTATGCGACGGAATCGTTATGGGACACAAGGGAATGCATTATTCTCTGGCATCCCGTGAATTGATCGCGGATTCGATTGAGTCTATGGCAACGGCGCATGGTTTTGACGGCCTTGTATTGGTGCCAAACTGTGACAAGATTGTACCGGGTATGCTGATGGCGGCGCTTCGGGTCAATCTCCCGGCGGTGGTCGTAAGCGGAGGACCGATGCTGGCAGGACATGTCAAGGGAAAGAAGACCAGCCTTTCCAATATGTTTGAGGCGGTCGGCGCCTATAAAGCCGGAACGATGAATGATGAAGAGCTGCTGGAGTACGAAAACAATGCCTGCCCGGGCTGCGGTTCCTGTTCCGGTATGTTTACAGCCAATTCCATGAACTGTCTGTGTGAAGTGCTGGGCATCGCTCTGCCAGGAAACGGTACGATTCCGGCAGTCTACGCGGAGCGGGTCCGTCTGGCCAAAAAGGCTGGTATGCAGGTCATGGAGATGGTTGCCAAGGATATCAAGCCGCGGGACATCATGACCAGAGAAGCCTTTGAAAACGCACTGACATTGGATATGGCGCTGGGGTGCTCAACCAATAGCATGCTGCATTTACCGGCGATCGCTCATGAAGCGGGCATCACGATCACGATGGATATGGCGCAGGAGGTCAGTGACCGTACTCCCAATCTGTGCAAATTAAGTCCGGCCGGGGATTCCTTTATTGAGGATCTGTACGCGGCCGGCGGCGTTCCGGCGGTCATGAAGGAACTGGATAAAAAGCATTTGCTGCATACGGAGCTTATGACAGTGACCGGCAAGACGATTGCGGAGAACATCGCCGGAGTGGTCAACAGGGATCCGGCCATTATCCGCCCGATAGAGAACCCCTATAGCGCTTATGGTGGAATCGCGGTTTTGAAGGGGAATATCGCTCCTGTGGGCAGTGTTGTCAAGAAATCCGCTGTAGCGCCGGAGATGCTCAAGCATACGGGCCCGGCCAGAGTCTTTACCAGCGAAGAGGATGTAATCGCGGCAATCTACGCACAGCAGATCAAGAGCGGAGATGTCGTGGTGATCACCTACGAAGGTCCGAAGGGCGGCCCCGGAATGCGAGAGATGCTGTCTCCAACCTCGGCATTGGCCGGAATGGGATTGGATAAGACGGTTGCGCTTCTGACGGACGGACGGTTCTCCGGAGCGACGAGAGGCGCCTGCATCGGGCATATTTCTCCGGAGGCCGCGGATGGCGGGCAGATCGGCCTGGTTCGGGACGGAGATATGATAGAGATTGATATATTGAACAATACACTGAATGTGCTGGTATCGGATGAAGAGCTGAAAGAGAGAAAGAAGCAGTGGAAGCCGCTGCCGCCCAAGATTCAGACAGGATATCTTGCGCGCTATGCAGCTATGGTAACATCCGCCAGTGAGGGAGCCGTGCTGAAGGTTCCTGGAGAGAAATAAGAGGAGGGAAAGCTGTGTTATTGAGAGGATCACAGATTGTTCTGGAATGCCTGAGAGAGCAGAAAGTGGATACGATTTTCGGATATCCGGGCGGTCAGGTGCTGGAGATATACAATGCTTTATATGATTATCAGGATTCCATCCGCCATATTCTGACCAGTCATGAACAGGGAGCGGCGCATGCGGCGGACGGCTATGCCAGAGCGACGGGCAAGGTGGGAGTGTGCCTTGCGACTTCAGGCCCGGGAGCAACCAATCTCGTCACAGGAATCGCGACTGCGTATATGGATTCCGTTCCTATGGTGGCGATTACAGGCAATGTTCCTAACCATCTTCTGGGTAAGGACAGCTTCCAGGAGGTAGATATTACCGGAATCACCATGCCGATCACCAAACACAATTTCATTGTTAAGCGGGCAGAGGATATTGCGGATACACTGCGGCGGGCCTTTAAGATCGCGAAATCCGGCCGTCCGGGACCGGTACTGGTAGATATCGTCAAGGACGCCACGGTCAATCAGGCGGAGTACGAATATCAAGAACCGGAAGAGATTCATCCGATGACGGATTATATCTCGGAAGAAGCGCTGGACGATGCGGTAAAGATGATTCAGGAGGCGCACCAGCCGTTTCTGTATGTAGGCGGCGGCGCGGTGATCTCCGAAGCCAGCGAGGAACTGGTAAAGTTTTCGGAAAAGCTGCAGATCCCGGTGGGTTCCAGCCTGATGGGTCTGGGCGGATTTCCGGGAGATCACCCCAATTTTACCGGTATGATCGGTATGCACGGGACCAAGGTTTCCAATAGCGGCGTAATGCATTCAGATCTGCTGATTGTTGCCGGCGCGCGTTTTAGTGATCGTGTGACCAGCAAGGTTTCAGCGTTTGCGCCCCATGCCAAGGTTTTACATATCGATGTGGATGCGGCAGAGGTCAATAAGAATGTACCTAGCACCAAACACATCATCGGAGATATCCGTCATGTCTTTTCAGAGTTGAATCAGCGGATCGGGAATATTACGGTCGATAATGAAGCATGGCTTCATGCGGTGCAGGAGGATAAGAAGCGCTATCCGCTGCCAATGCCCAAGGACGGCGCGCTGCATGGCGGCTATGTAATCCGCAGAATTTATGATTTGGCCGGCGATAAAGCGATACTCTCGACGGAGGTTGGTCAGCATCAGATGTGGACAGCACTGTATTATCCGTTTAAGGAGCCGAGAACCTGGATCACTTCCGGAGGCCTGGGAACGATGGGATACGGACTGGGAGCCGCGATGGGCGCGCAGATCGGCCGGCCGGATCGGAGAGTCTTTAATATCGCGGGAGACGGAAGCTTCCGGATGAATCTCAATGAGCTGGCAACCGCGCAGTTCTATAATATCCCGATCATTCAAGTGGTGATGAATAACCAGACGTTGGGTATGGTTCGGCAGTGGCAGACACTGTTTTATCATCATAGATATTCGCAGACAACACTGGACCGGGGACCGGATTTTGATAAGCTGGGAGAGGCGTTTGGAATCCCGACATTTCATATCAGCCGTCCGGAGCAGGTGGACGACGCGATTTTGAAGGCATTGGCCATTCAGGGACCCAGCATGATCATATGTGATATTCCGATGGATGATAAGGTGTTCCCGATGGTTGCGCCCGGGGCTTCGATCGAGGATGTCATGCTGGAGGAAGAATAAAGGAATTGCTTTTTTCGGACAGATGTGTTATAATAAACTTGGCTTGAGAGCCAAAATCATTCGGCTGCATATGCCAAGGGGGAACTCACATGAAGCATGATAAGATTCTGTATGATAAGACAGAGATTATCGTAGTAGACGAGACCGGAAAGCGTCCGGCGCTCCTAAATCTTACCTATGATAAGATCATCAGCATTTCTTTTGACAAGTGCAAAGAGGGTTTGTTCGGCAAACCTTCCGAGAAGATCTCGATCACTGTTCGCGGAAAGGAAAAGCCGCTGGAGTATTTCAGAGGAAAAGAGGGACAGGAGAAGTTTGACCGCTATAAGGAGATGTTGGTCAAGTTCTGCAAGGACAATAAGGTTTCTTTTTACAACAATCTGTAAGTCTATGACCGCCATGCGGATTCCGTGTGGCGGTTCGTTCATGTAAAGGAGTCAGAATGAAAAAAGCAGCAGTTTTTGACCTGGACGGGACATTGCTCTACAGTCTGGAAGACTTGTGGCGCAGCACCAATCAGGCCCTGGCACACAGCGGCTACCCGCCGAGGACACTGGACGAAGTACGCGAATTTGTGGGAAACGGTGTAGGGCGTCTGATTCATCTTGCGGTTCCGCAGGGAACCAAAGAAAAAGAAGAAGCGCAGTGCCTGACGTTTTTTCGGGAATACTATAAGGAACATATGCGTGAGCATACAAGACCGTATGACGGTGTGCCGGAGATGCTTGCCAATTTACAGAGTATGGGGATTCGGACGGCGATTTTATCCAATAAGTTTCATACGGCGGTCTGTGAGCTGAGCCAAGAATATTTTGACGGGAAAATCGATATGGCGCAAGGGGAACAGAGCGGTATTCCCCGCAAACCCGATCCGGCCGGACTTCTCCGATTGATGGAAAAGCTGTCGGTGACAGCGCAGGAGACGGTGTATTTGGGGGATTCTCCGGAAGACGTTTTTACAGCGAAGAGAGCAGGCGTCGATTTTATCGGAGTGGCATGGGGATACAGGAGTCTTGCGCAGCTGCAAGAAGCGGGAGCGGTAAGATGGATCCGGCATCCGGAAGAGCTGGCGAAGCTTCTTGGAAAAAATCAATAAAGTTCTGATTTTTGGCTTTACATTTGGTACGGAGCATGGTATAATCATAAACTGTGGATAGAACCCTTGCTTGGCGGTTGGAGTCTCCGACCAGCGCTCAGCAAGCGGCGATCCGAATATTATTTTATGGAGGATTATCATTATGACGAAGGAAAGAAAGCTTGAGATCATCAAGGAGTTTGGCGCAAACGAGAAGGATACCGGTTCCACCGCAGTGCAGATCGCTCTGCTTAGCGAGCGGATCAGCTATCTGACAGAGCATCTGAAGAATCATCCTAAGGATCATCATTCCCGCCGCGGCATGCTGATGCTGGTTGGTCAGAGAAGAGGCCTGCTGAGCTACCTGAAGAGCAAGGATATCGAGCAGTATCGTACACTGATCGCTCGTCTCGGAATCAGAAGATAATAGAGCGTCGTCGGAGCGTTTTTGAACCGTTGCGGTGCTTTTCCGGCTGTGCCGGACTCATAGGGCGGATGGTTCATCCGTCCTATTTTTGCAGAAAAGCGGGTGCTTTTCTGTATCATTACTGGAAGTGAGGTAGAGAAAGGAAAATGGTAAAAGAGTTTACAATGGAGCTGGCCGGACGGACTCTGCGTGCGGTCATCGGTAAGGTTGCGGAGCAGGCCAATGGAGCGGTCCTGCTGTATTATGGAGATACGGTTGTTCTGTCTACGGCGACCGCGTCCGAGAAGCCCAGAGAGGGAATCGATTTCTTCCCTTTGAGCGTGGATTATGAAGAGAGACTGTACGCGGTTGGCAAGATTCCGGGCAGCTTTGTAAAGCGTGAAGGCAGACCGACAGAGAACGCGATTCTGACGGCTCGATGCATCGACCGTCCCATGCGTCCGCTGTTCCCCAAGGATTATCGAAATGACGTATCCCTGGTGAATACTGTACTGTGTGTAGATCAGGATTGTTCTCCGGAGATTCTGGCGATGGTAGGTTCTTCTATCGCGGTCTCCATTTCCGATATTCCGTTTGCGGGTCCTGTAGGCGCTGTATCTGTAGGACTGGTAGACGGAGAGCTGGTGATTAACCCGACTTCCGCGCAGCGTGAAGTCAGCGAGCTGAATCTGACAGTTGCTTCTACAAGAGAGAAGGTTGTCATGATCGAGGCTGGTGCCAAGGAAGTGCCGGAAGCCAAGGTGCTGGAGGCAATTTTCTATGGCGATGAAGTCAACAAGAAGATTGTCGAGTTTATCGATAAGATCGTAGCAGAGTGCGGTAAGCCCAAGCATGCCTATGAGGAGCAGGTTGTTCCGGAGAAGGTTATGACGGCTCTGAAGCAGGTCATCAGCCAGGATAGAATGGAAGAGGCTGTATTTACAGATGTTAAGCAGGTGCGCGAAGAGAATATCGCTAAGCTGACCGCGGAGTTTGAGGCTTATATCGAGACGCTGCCGGAAGAGGAGCAGGAAGTATTCAAGGCCAATGTAGCCGACGCGGTATATCAGTATGAGAAGAAGACCGTCCGTAAGATGATCAAGGAAGATCATAAGCGTCCGGATGGACGTGGCATGGAGGAGATCCGTCCGCTGTCCGCGGAGATTGATGTTCTGCCGAGAACTCATGGAAGCGGCCTGTTCCGTCGTGGCCAGACACAGGTCCTGACGGTAGCGACGCTGGGCGCGATCAGCGAGCAGCAGAAGCTGGACGGCCTGGATGAGCTGGAAGAGACCAAGCGGTATATTCATCATTATAACTTCCCGTCCTACTCTGTAGGAGAGACCAAGCCCAGCCGCGGACCCGGCCGTCGTGAGATCGGACATGGCGCGTTGGCGGAGCGTGCTCTTTTGCCGGTTATCCCGGATGAAGAGACCTTCCCGTACGCAATCCGTCTGGTATCTGAGGTACTGAGCTCCAACGGTTCTACTTCTCAGGGTTCCATCTGTGCCAGTACATTGGCGCTGATGGCGGCAGGCGTTCCGATCAGCGCGCCGGTCGCGGGTATTTCCTGCGGACTGGTAACGGGCGATATCGACGATGATTTTGTACTGTTGACAGATATTCAGGGACTGGAAGACTTCTTCGGAGATATGGACTTCAAGGTTGCCGGTACGTTCAAGGGAATTACGGCGATTCAGATGGATATCAAGGTCAAGGGTCTGACCAAGGCGATTATCGAGGGCGCCATTGCCAGAACCAGAACGGCCAGAGAGTATATCCTGAATGAGATCCTCCTGCCTTGCATTTCGCAGCCGAGAGAGTCTGTAAGCGAGTATGCTCCTAAGATCTATCAGACCAAGATCAATCCGGAGAAGATCGGTGAGGTTGTCGGACCCAAGGGTAAGATGATCAATAAGATTATCGAGGAGACCGGCACCAAGATCGATATTGAGGATGACGGACATGTATATGTGTTCGGTGCCGATGAAGAGATGTCCAAGAAGGCAATTCAGATCATCGAGACCATTGCCAAGGACATCGAGATGGATGAAGTATACAATGCCAAGGTTGTACGTTTGGCTACCTTCGGAGCGTTTGTAGAACTGCTGCCCGGTAAGGACGCGCTGCTGCATATCTCCGAGATCAGCTATGAGCGGATCGAAAAGGTGGAGGATGTGCTCAAGATCGGTGACGAGATCATGGTTAAGGTCATCGGAATCGACGATCAGGGTAAGGTTAAGGTATCCCGCAAGGCACTGCTGCCGCCTCGTGAGGGCGGAGACCAGAATCAGGGCCGCCGGGAGAGAAGCGACCGCAATCGTTCGGATAGAGGCCGCCGTCGGAATGATTAAGTTTTATAAGGTCAGTCAGGACCAGTATTTCAAGGACCGCCTGGAAGCTTTGCTCCAGGCGGGCTTTGATACTGAGGGTGCGAAACGCACGGCACAGGAAGAGTATGAGAGTATTGAACTGCCGCGCCGCGGTACAATGTACTCTGCCGGATACGATCTCAGGACGCCCGCGGAGTATGTTCTGCAGCCGGGACAGAGTCTTGTGATCCCTACCGGACTGCGTATTCAGATGGAAGAGGATATGTGGATGGGAATCTATATCCGTTCCAGCTTAGGTTTTAAATATAATGTGCGGCTTAAGAATTCGGTAGCGGTGATCGACGCGGATTACTTCGGCGCTGACAACGAAGGACATCTGAAGGTCGGCATCTATAACGGCGGAGACAGAGAACTGGTGCTTCACGCCGGGGACGCTTTCGCACAGGGTATATTACAGAAATACTATGTGACAGAGGACGATATGCCGGTGCAGAAACGCCGCAGCGGCGGATTTGGATCTACCAACCAAAAATAACAAAAGGGAGGACCGAAGAATGATTCGAGCGCTGGGAGACATTCGGGCGAATCTGGATTTGGCGGACAGTATCAAGGTCGGTATTCTATCTGACACGCATGGACTTCTTCGGCCGGAAGTAGAGAGGATCCTGGAAAAATGCGATAAAATCGTACATGCCGGGGACTTCGATAATAAAGAGACCGCGAGAAGGCTGGAGCAGATCGCCCCAACCTATATGGTGCGTGGAAATAATGATCTGTGGCTGCCCTACGGAGAGCTCAGAACCGCACGGTTTGAGATTGGCGGAGTGCGTTTCTATATGGTGCATAACCGGGAAGAGGCGGGAGAGGTTCCGGAGGAAACGGATGTCGTGGTCTTTGGACATACGCATCAATATTATGAAAAAAAGGAAAATGGACGGTTGTGGCTCAATCCAGGAAGCTGCGGCCGTGCCCGCTTTTCATTGCCGCTTACGATGGCGGTCATGACGATTCATGAAGGACGCTGGCGGGTTCATAGAGTCCGCATCGATGCCTGATCGATTAATTCATGGAGCTTGCGTAGAGCCAGGTCAATACCGCCGACTTCATGGATCAGTCCTTCACGGACTGCGTCCTTTCCGACAAGAATGGTGCCGAGATCTTTGGTCAGGACACTTTTGTTCAGCATCATCTCTTCCAGACGGCTTTCGGTTACATGCGAATGCGCGGCGATGAAGCCTGTAATTCGGTCCTGAATGATTTTGAAATAGTCAAAAGTCTGCGGCGCGCCGATGATGAGGCCACTCATGCGTACAGGGTGTATAATCATGGTTCCGGTCGGCGCGATAAAAGAGTAATCGGCTGCGACGGCAAGAGGAATACCGATGGAATGGCTGTCTCCGATGACCAGTGAGACGACAGGCTTGCTGAGGGAAGCGATCATTTCCGCAAGGGCAAGCCCGGCGGAACAGTCGCCACCGCTGGTCTGGAGCAGGACCAGTACGCCGTCCACATCGGCAGTGTCTTCGATCCAGGCGAGTCGGGGCAGGAGATGTTCATATTTTGTGGTTTTGCTGCTGCCGGGCAGGTTTTCGTGTCCTTCAATTTCACCGATAATGGTGAGCAGGTGAATATGGTGTTTTTCCGGACTGCTGGTCAATTCCAGCTGTCCGGTTTCTTGTATTTGTTCATCTTGCGATAGATCTTTTTGAGAATCCATAGCGGCCTCCTTATAGAATTTTTGATTAGTATCCCAATCAGAAGAGGAATTTATCCGAAAAAAAGCAAAGGAAAAGATTTGAGCGTTCGCCTTTACAGATTCTATAATCCATTGTATAATAAGATGATAATATAGGCTTATAGGCCAGGGTGAGCAAAGGAGAGAGAATTATGCTGAGTTATTGGCAGGTAATATGGATGGCGGTGGTTCAGGGATTGACTGAATTTTTGCCGGTGAGCAGTTCCGGGCATCTGGTCCTTGCGAGTCAGATTCTGGGGATTCAGACGGATGGCGGGCCGCTGTTGGAGGTTATTTTACACATCGGCACATTGATTGCGGTATTCATCGTGTATTATAAGGATGTCTGGAGCCTGATCAAGGAAGGAGTCCTTCTGATCATTGACGGCGTACGATATCTGGTGAATAAGGCAAAGTACCCGTTTCGCATGTATTCGGAACGGAAGATGGTGGTCATGGTATTGATCGCAAGTGTTCCTACGGCTGTTTTGGGACTCTTTGTAGAGGCTTTTTTACAGGATCTGTTTATGAGTTCGGCAATCGCTGTGGGAGTGATGCTTTTGGTGACTTCCGCGCTGCTTTTGCTGTCTACCAAGATCAAGCAGGGAAGCAAGCGGGTAGAGAAGGCGACATATCGTGACGCCCTCGCTGTCGGCATTGTCCAGGGGATCGCGACGATGCCCGGAATCTCCCGCTCCGGTTCTACGATTGTAGCGGGACTGGCCGGCGGTTTCGATAGAGAGTTCGCGATTCGTTTTTCGTTCCTGATTTCGATTCCGGCCATTGCGGGCGCAAGTCTCCTGACCTTTATTAAGGCGGACCTTGCGGAGCTGGCCGCCAATGCCGGACCGTATCTTGTGGGATTGGTTCTGTCCGCGGCAGTAGGGTACTTGTGTATCCGTACGCTTCTTCGGATGCTCAAGAATCATACATTCCATTATTTTGGATATTACTGCGGAGCCGTTGGCGTGATTGCGATTATTTGCGGACTGGTAATGTAAGTCCGCCGAAAAGCCGGGAGGATGGATATGGCAAAGAAAACAGCTTTTGACAGACAGAGGGCAGCCAAGCGTTCCGGCAGCGGATTCAAAACCGGAAAAGCGCCTTCCGGGAAGAAGGTCAGGGCGAATGCTGCGGCTTCCGCAAAAAAAGGAAGCGGGCAGAAGACTACGTCCGAAACACAGAAGTTTCAGGTAAAGGAGACGGTGGGACAGGAGGTACGGGATCTCATCGGGCTCCTCGTGATGTTGCTCCTGCTGTTAAGTATTTGTCTGGGTTCGGTTCTTGGAAAGTTCGGATTGTTGGTGCATGAGGTGAGTGTGGGTATCTTTGGCATAGCGGCGTATCTTTTCTGTATAGCAGGGATTGCCGCTATGGTACTGCGCATCTGGAAGCGATCCAGGTATTCCAATTATGCCAAGGTTCTGTGCATGGTGCTGCTGATTGTAAGCATTTCCGTGCTGATGCACATAATTAACGGAAAAGAGCTTAAAACACTGAAAGAATGGTATGCGCAGGCAACCTGGTACACTGGCGGCGTGGTCGGTGGGTTCCTGGGCAGTGCGCTTCTGGATCTGATGGGCAATGTCGGAGGAATTCTTCTCTTGTCCGGGATCATCATCATATGTCTGGTTGTCATTACGGAGAAGTCAGCGATCGAGACGGCGGTGAAGGCCTGGAAGGGTACCCGTCAGGTGACACGCAATGTGGAAGAAAATGTACGGGAAAAGGTCAAGCTGCATCAGGAGCAGCGCCGAAAATGGGAAGAAGAGCATCCGGCAGA
>CABUPM010000058.1 GCA_902493345.1 uncultured Eubacteriales bacterium
GTCCGGCGGTGCGGAAACGTATTTTACGGACAGCCGGTTTGATGATCTGGAGGACCAGGTCGTAGGAGAACTGGCGGATGACAACTGGTATGGCGCGGGACGGGAATTCATCAATTTTATGACGCGGTTCCGCAATCCCAATCTGCCTGTGACATGGGGAGACCGAGTATCGGCGGCGACAGAGCATCTGCCGGCATACATCCTGATCGCGCTGGCGGGGTCCGGTGTGACGGTCTGGATTCTGGTCCGGAATCGTGCCAGCAAGGTTACAGTCAACAGCAATACGTATCTGCATCAGGGGTCCTTTGCCGTGCTGCAGGAGGATGATTTCTTTGTCAGAGAATATACGACGCGCAGCCGCATTCCGAGGGATGACTCAAGATCCGGCGGCGGAGGCGGCGGTGGCGGAGGCCACCATGTTTCCAGCGGCGGACACAGCCATGGCGGACGAGGCGGGTCCTTTTAACAGATTTATAGAAATGGAGGAAGATATACAATGGAATGGAGTCAGGAGATTCGGCAGACAATGAGCTGGAACGGTGCGATCAGCAACCGGGAAGCTAAGGAAAAGGTAGCGGCGCAGTTGGCAGAAAAGGTGAAGGAAGGAGACGTGATTGGTTTCGGTTCCGGTTCTACTTCCCTTTTGGCAGCGCTGGCCATCGCGAAGCGGGTGAAGGAGGAGGGGCTGCATATCACGGCGGTTCCGACTTCGCAGGAGATGCAGATTCATTGCGACGTTCTGGGGATTCCGACCGCGACGCTGATGCAGAAGAAGCCGGATTGGTGCTTTGACGGCGCCGATGAAGTGGATCCGCATGGATGGCTGATCAAGGGACGCGGCGGCGCGATGTACCGGGAAAAGCTGGTCATGGCCTGCTCCGCGCAGCGTTATATTCTGGTCGATGCGTCCAAGATGGTACAGTCCCTGGGCGAGAAGTTCTCCATACCGGTGGAGTGTCAGTTTGAAGCGGCCAATCATGTCCGGGAGGAGCTGTTCCGCCTCGGCGCCGAAGACGTCGTTCTGCGTCTTGCCAAGGCCAAGGACGGCCCGGTGATTACCGAGCACGGCAATTTCATCCTGGATGCCCGCTTTACCAATGTACAGGAGGATCTGGAGGCCAAGCTGATTCAGATTGTCGGTGTGGTGGAGACAGGACTTTTTATCGGATACAATCCGATCATTTTGTGTTCGTAATATGGAGGAACGGAAGGATCTCCGGAAAAAACAGATCTGTATCGGGCTTCTGGCACATGTGGACGCAGGCAAGACCACATTGTCAGAAGCCATGCTCTATGAAGGCGGGCAATTAAGGACGTTGGGAAGGGTTGATCATCAGGACGCGTTTCTGGATACGGACGCGCAGGAACGTGCGCGCGGTATTACGATCTTCTCCAAACAGGCAGTGCTGCAGCTTGAGGGAGCGCAGGTGTTTTTACTGGATACACCGGGACATGTGGATTTTTCCAGTGAGATGGAGCGTACGCTTCAGGTGTTGGATTATGCGATTCTTGTAATCAATGGTTCGGATGGGGTGCAGAGCCACACCCGTACCTTGTGGCGCCTGCTGGAGAGATATGGGATCCCGGTTTTTTTGTTTGTCAATAAAATGGATCTGCCGGGGACGGATTCCGGAAGGCTCTTGCAGGAACTGAAGAATAAGCTCAGTACCTCCTGTGTGGACTTTACCGTACCAGAAGTAGACAGGCTGGAGGATATGGCCGTCTGTGATGAAGCGGTGCTGGCTGAATTCTTGGAGCATGAGACCGTGCAGAAGGGTGAGATGATCCGGATGATCGGAGAGCGCAGGCTCTTTCCGGTCTATTTTGGTTCGGCGCTTCGTCTGCGCGGCGTCCGGGAGCTGCTGCGGGGACTGGAGCAATATACCCGGGAAAAGGACTATCCAGCAGAATTCGGCGCTAAGGTCTATAAGGTCACAAGGGACGCGGGAGTCCGACTGACCCATATCAAAATCACGGGAGGCAGCCTTAAGGTTAAAACGGTTGTGGACCAGGGAGAGAAAGCGGATCAGATCCGGATCTATTCCGGCCCGCGGTATACTCTGGCAGAGACGGTTGTCAGCGGCATGGTCTGTGCGGTTACAGGACTGACCGGGACGTATCCGGGACAGGGACTGGGAGCGGAGCCGGATTCGCCGCATCCGGCGCTGGAGAGCTTCCTGACATATCAGGTCATTTTGCCGGAAGGGGTGGACCCGGGGCAGGCGCTGGTGAAGCTCCGTCAGCTGGAAGAGGAGGATCCCCAGCTGCATGTGATATGGAATGAACTGCTGCGGCAGATTCATGTGCAGCTCATGGGAGAGGTACAGCTGGAGGTTCTGGCCCGTCTGATTGAGGAACGCTTTGGCCTGCAGGTGCAGTTTGGTACAGGGAGTATCGTATACCGGGAGACCATTGCCAACACGGTGGAGGGCATAGGGCATTATGAGCCGCTGCGCCATTACGCGGAGGTGCATCTGCTGCTGGAACCGGGCGAGCAGGGAAGTGGCCTGCAGTTTGCCACGGCCTGTAGTGAGGATGTGCTGGAGAGAAACTGGCAGAGGCTGATCCTGACCCATCTGGAGGAGAAGGAACACCGAGGCGTTCTGGCAGGATTTCCGATTACGGACATGCGGATCACACTCTTGTCCGGCCGGGCGCATGTGAAGCATACGGAAGGCGGAGATTTCCGTCAGGCAACCTATAGAGCAGTCCGTCAGGGACTCATGCGGGCGAAGAGCGTTCTGCTGGAGCCCTGGTACGAGTTTCAGCTGGAGATCCCGCAGCAGTATGTGGGGCGGGCGCTCAGTGATCTGCAGCGGATGTCCGCGGAATTCGCTGCTCCTACAGTGCAGAACGAGACAGCGCTTTTGACCGGTACGGCGCCGGTCGCGTCTATGCATTCCTATCCTCTGGAGGTCGCGGCCTATACCAGGGGAACGGGACGGTTAAGCTGTGTCCTTATGGGATACAAGCCCTGTCATAATGCGGATGAAGTAATCACTTCCATGCAGTATGATCCGGAGCGGGATCTGGAGAATACGCCGGATTCCGTATTCTGCTCCCATGGCGCCGGTTTCACTGTTAAGTGGGATCAGGTGGAGCAGTACATGCATCTTGCAGGATGGTCACCGGAGCGTCCCGCAGAGGAGGCAGAACCGGTCCGAGCTGTACGGAGCGCTCCGCCGCAGGCGCCCATCGCCGATAAGGAACTGATGGAGATCTTTGAGCGCACCTATGGCAAGATCACAAGACGTGAGTTCCAGAGCGTTAAAAAACCGGAGAATCCGCGTAGCTTAGATAAAAGGGAGATTCAGCCCCGGAAGGAGCAGAAGGAGTATCTCTTGGTCGACGGCTACAATGTCATCTTTGCCTGGAAGGAGCTGCAGCAGCTGGCCAAGGAGAGTCTGGACGCGGCGAGAACCCGGCTGATGGATCTTCTATCCAATTATCAGGGATTTCGTCAATGCGTCTGCATATTGGTATTTGACGCCTATAAGGTGCCAAGAGCCAAGGAGGACGTAGTCCGCTACCATAATATCTATGTCGTCTACACCAAAGAAGCGCAGACGGCGGATTCGTATATTGAGCGGGCGGTCTACGAGATCAGTAAGGAGCATCGGGTCCGTGTTGTGACGTCCGATGCGGCAGAACAGATGATTGTTCTGGGACATGGGGCGCTTCGTGTAGCCGCGGGAGAATTCCACGACGAAGCGGCCGAGGTACAGGAGCAGATCCGGGAACAGCTGCGCCAGCAGAACAAAAAGCAGAAGAATCCGGCGATGCGGCAGGCGTTGGAAGAGGCGGAACACACATAAATTCGGTGTTTTGGAATACATATAGTGGAAAAGCGCCGGAGGAACGCCATGCGCAGACGAGGCCGCGGTCCGGATCCGATCCTGACCATATTGCTGACATTGATCGGCATTATGTTGGTGATCGCTGTCTTTTATCCGAGACAAGCGGAAGAAGATGAGGAAGATGCGGGACTGGTCCTTCGCGGCCAGGAGATGCCGGCGGTATGGGAAAAGGAAGATATCGGCATCCTTGTGCGGCCGGAAGAAAGCGCGCGGGAGAGCCGAAGATCCAGGCTGGTGCAGGTTGCCAGACAGGAGATCGGCAATACGGGCGGAGAAAAATACTGGCGCTGGTACGGTTTTTCTGAGCGTGTGGAATGGTGCGCCTGTTTTGTCAGCTGGTGTGCGGATCAATGCGGCTATATTGAGGATGGAATCTTGCAGAAGTTTTCCATTTGCGACGGAGCATGGCTGAAGGAGGCAGGGCGCTGGCGGGAGAGGGAGGAGTACGAGCCTCAGCCCGGCGACTTGATTTTTTTCGACTGGGTGCGCGGCGGGGTGCAGGACGGCGCGGAAGACCACGTGGGCATTGTGGAAAGTGTGGATCAAGGGTATGTCTGCACGATTGAAGGCAATTGCAGCGATCAGTGCCTGCGGCAGCGTTATTTATGTACGGATATACAGATTATGGGGTATGCGGTTCTGGAATAAGGATTGACTTTTGGAACCGATCATGGTACCCTTTTAGATGCGGGATTCTGCGGAATTGTAAGGAAGAGACGGTGGTAATCATGACGGTAGACCAGCTGAGAATAGAATGTGACAGGATATACCGTGTATGCGACAGACTGCAGACACAGGAAGGGGCTTTTTCCGATCAGAAGCTGAGCTTTCGCGACTGTACGAGGCTTGAGATCGTATTTTATCTGATTCATACGGCATGCTATGAGCATCGTATCCTGAACAGTGAGGTACGGTTTATCAATCAGGTGACGGGGATGTATCTGACCAAGGAGCAGATCATGATGTATTATTATGAGCGGAACCTTGGCGCCAGCTATGAAGCGCAGATCCCCAAGTCCGTGCAGGAGTGTGTGCGGATGGATGTACGCAGTCTGAAGAAAGGCGGAAAAACGGTGTATGCTCAGGAGCTGGTCAACCTGTACCGAGAGTTGGGACAGGCTATGATCTCCAGCAACAATGACATCGACGCGATCGAACTGGATAATATGACGGTCTATATCCTGAATCTGCAGAAATATCTGCGGCATTACAATGTTCAATCCGGAAACGCGGCGGGGGATCTGAAGCCCATGAGCGGCCGAAAGCATAAGAAGCCGGAGCCGGTGTCCGGAGCGAAGACATCGTCTGGAGTGAAGACGGCAGCCCAGAGAGAGGAAAAGGCAGCGGAAGAGAATAAGCCGGAGAAGACGGCTGACGAGCTGTTGGATGAGCTGAATTCTCTGGTAGGACTGGAGCGGGTCAAGGAAGAAGTCAATAACCTGATCAATGTTCTCAAGATCAAGCAGATCCGTAAGGAGCGTGGGCTGCCGCAGGCGGTGGTCTCCATGCATCTGGTCTTTTCCGGCAATCCCGGAACTGGTAAGACTACGGTCGCCAGAATTCTTGCGGGACTCTATAAGGGCCTGGGGATTCTCTCCGGCGGACAGCTGGTGGAGGTGGACCGGTCGGGACTCGTAAGCGGCTATGTAGGCCAGACGGCGGGCAAGGTGATGGAGACGGTGGAGAGCGCGCTTGGAGGCGTGCTGTTCATCGATGAAGCGTACACCCTGACGGCCAATACAGGAACCAACGACTTCGGTCAGGAGGCGGTCGATACGCTTCTGAAGGCAATGGAGGACCATCGGGATGATCTGGTCGTGATTGTGGCCGGATACACCGAGCTCATGGAGAAGTTCCTACAGTCCAATCCGGGACTGCGTTCCCGTTTCAACACATTTATCTTCTTTGAGGATTACGATCCGGACGAGCTTCTCAAGATCTATGAGAGCATGTGCGCCAAGAACCGGTACGAGATCACAGAGGACGCGAAGGCGCTCCTGAGCCAGTATTTTGTGGACCGCTGCGCGCATAAGCCGGAGAACTTCGCCAATGCCAGAGACGCCAGAAATCTCTTTGAAAAGACGATCACGCAGCAGGCGAACCGCCTTGTAGGCTATGACAAGGTAACGGATGAGCAGCTGGTGACCCTGACCAAAGAAGATGTTGAAAGGTCTCTGGCGCAGCAAGCGGAAGATAATACAAGACAAAAGGATTGAAAATTCAACTGGCCCGGTTAAAAATGATTAAATTGGACATTGCGATAAGGCCAGATGTAGTATATGATTAGCCCAATACCGGCGGAGCCGGTGAGAATCTGAAGAAGAGAGGGCTAGAGATATGGCTACAAAGGAAAGGTATCATGAGACGACGGTTGCTCTTGCACAGACAGCGCTGTTTGCGGCACTGTGCTACATTGGATTTCAGTTTTTGAGAATTGATATTCCGCTGCCGGGAGGTAAGACGGCGCTGCATTTGGGCAATGCATTCTGTGTATTGGCGGCGCTGCTTCTGGGCGGTGTCAAGGGCGGCCTCGCAGGCGCTATCGGAATGACGATCGCGGATCTGACAAGCGGATACGCGACCAGCGCGCCGCAGACTTTTATTATGAAGTTCTGCATTGGCCTGATTGTCGGAGCCGTAGCGCATCATGTAGGACATCTGTCTGAGCAGACAGAAGGTAAGAAGGTATTGCAGTGGTCTCTGTTGGGATCGATTGCCGGTATGGCGTTCAATGTACTGGTAGATCCGGTGATGTCCTATATAAGAAAAAGGTACTTTTTGGGAGCGGAACCGGCTTTGGCAGATATCCTGGCAAAGTGGTCGGCACTGTCAACCTTTGTGAATGCCATTGCCGCGGTGTTGATTGCCGTTTTGCTGTACGCGGCGCTGGCGCCGGTACTGCGTCGTTCCGGATTGCTGCTGTCGGTAGGTAAGGCGAAGAAGGCAAACTAACAACTTAAATATTTATAGTTATAAAGCGGATGATATCTCCTCCTCTCGTATAATTTCATTTTTTGAGAGGAGGAGATAAATTTTTTCTTTACTTTAGGATGGTACTGTGCTACAATAGCGCTAATCCATTATTAATAAGTCTAAGGGGGAGATTGCATGTTCGATCACAGAATCTATAATTTTTCTGCAGGGCCGTCGATGTTGCCGCAAGAGGTACTGGAAAAATGCGCAGCGGAGATGCTGAATTATAATGGCAGCGGAATGTCCGTGATGGAGATGAGCCATCGTTCCAAGGTATACGATGAGATCATCACGCAGGCAGAGGCATTGTTCCGAGAGGTCATGCAGATCCCGGATCAGTATAAAGTGTTGTTTCTGCAGGGCGGAGCCAGTACGCAGTTCGCGATGGTGCCCATGAATCTCCTGAGGAGCGGACGGGCGGATTATGTGGTGACAGGACAGTTTTCCAAGAAGGCTTATCAGGAAGCCCAGAAGTTCAGTGATCAGATTCATCTGGCCGGTACGACACAGGATTGTAATTTTGCCAGAGTCCCTGTGCAGGAGGAACTGGAGCTGGATCCCCAGGCCGATTATGTTCATATTTGCATGAACAATACGATTTTCGGAACCAAGTGGCATTATATCCCGGAGACGGGCGATGTTCCGCTGGTTGCCGATATGTCCTCCTGTATTTTGTCCGAGCCCGTGGATGTTTCCCGGTTTGGGCTGATCTATGCGGGAGCGCAGAAGAATATCGCTCCGGCAGGTCTTACGGTGGTGATCATCCGGGAGGACCTGACAGGGCATACGCTGCCCGCGACTCCTACGATGCTGGATTACGCGGTGCAGATCAAGAACGCTTCCATGTATAATACGCCACCGACCTATCCGATCTATGTCTGCAAATTGGTGCTGGAGTGGATTCAGTCGCTGGGCGGCCTGGAGGCGATGAAGGCGCGTAATGAAAAGAAGTGCCGGATTCTGTATGATTTTCTGGATCAGAGTAAGATGTTTAAGGCGGTAGCCGACCCGATCGACCGTTCCATGATGAATGTCACATTCCGCACCGGTAATGAAGAGCTGGATGCTAAGTTTGTCAAGGAGAGCACGGCCGCGGGATTCTCCAATCTGAAAGGACATCGTTCCGTCGGCGGTATGCGGGCTTCCATCTATAACGCGATGCCGATGGAGGGTGTGGAGAAGCTGGCCGCCTTTATGAAAGAATTTGAAGAGAAAAACGCATAAAACATAAAGGAGGCAGTTCGATTGAATACTGTATTTCAAAAGGGTGCAAAAGTATTATTTTACGGAGATTCTATTACGGATGCGGGACGCAGCCGTACAGTGGATACAGAATGGGGCCGCGGTTATGCGGCTCGGACAGCCAGAGCCTATCAGGCGCTTTTACCGGAACAGAGGATTGTTTTCCTGAACCGGGGGATCAGCGGCAATACTTCAGCGGATCTTTTGACCCGCTATGAGCAGGATGTACTGGCCCTTCAGCCGGACTTTGTGTCGGTCATGATCGGTATCAACGATACCTGGCATGGTTGGAATGAAGGACACGTGATTCCGCACGAGACGACAGAGGCCAATGTCCGGGAGCTGCTGGGACGGATTCGCAGAGATCTGCCGCAGGCTAAGATCCTTGTATTGGAGCCCTATCTGCTGGATTCGGATCCGAAAAAGATCAGCTGGCATGAGGACTTTGAGCCCAAGCGCGAGCGAATCCGCGCGGTCGGACAGGAGATGGCAGATTATTATATTGATCTGCCGAAGCTGTTTGCAGAATACATGAGCCATGGCGTCCGTCAGGAAGAGCTTACAGCGGACGGCGTGCATCCGACAGAGTATGGACACGCAGTGATTGCGGAAGCATGGCTGCGCTGCGTCGGAGTGATTCAATAAGATCCTTATAACCAACCCCTGGCACACTTGGGAGCGAGCCTCTTATGTGTACCAGAGGTTTTGTGGGCTTCTTTGGATTTTTCAAGACCTCTGGTACATTTGGGAGAATGAGACTCCTGGGCGTGCCAGAGGTTTTGTAGGCTTCTCTGGATTTTTGAAAGCCCTCTGGCACACTTTAAGAAAATGAGACTCTTAAATGTACCAGAGGGTTAGAGTTTTTGCTTGATTTTTCGTGGAGGGACGGACTTCTGGGGAAGGGTGGATCAAGAATAAGAATTGTCATTTTTTGATCTTTTTGATCAGTTTTCTCGCTTTAGCGGCTGACAAAACTCCGCGGATTACGAGCTGCCAGAGAATCCTTGGCGCCTGGAAGTGTCTATGGGAGCTTGTGATAACCAGATTCTCGCCAAGCCGGATGTCATGAGTTTTGTAGTTTTTGATCTTTTCGACCTGCTTGCGATGGTATTGGGGATCGTCTAGTTTGCCCATATGCTCCAGATATACCCTTTTGCCATTGATGGTGAAGGTAAAATCTGGCCAATAGCTATAGAATCCGGAATCGATCGGGCAGTTGTGTTCGGTCACAATGCCTAGATTTTTCAAAAATTCGTAGAGAATAATTTCGGCTCTAGAATCGAGAACCGTCCCATCAAAGGATATATCCTTGTCCAAGGGCAACTTCTCGAGCCCAAGCTCCTGATATAATTTCATCTGCTGACGTGCTTCGCGGCGCTCAGCCGGGGACAATTCCATCAGCTGCTGGTTGAGATTCCTGCGTTCCTGGCGCCATTTCTGCCGCTCTGCATATTCGGCTAAAACCTGAGGTTCGTCCTTGCGCCTCACATAGCAAGTCTTATTGCCAGTCTGCTTGTAATAATACATGTGCCCGTTGGTGTGGTGCTTATGAGACAGACTCCAAGTACCGCGGTACGAGAGGCATTTGGCAGTGACAAAAAGAAAATAAATTACAGGAAACAACGATATCCCTCCTTACGAGAGATATTGTAACACTATTCTGAATATTTTGCAATCACAAATGTATAAGAATCGCCAATTTCGCATATCACGTAGGTTCGTATCAGTTTTACTTATCTGAATGACGCAAAACCGGAATTGATCCTTCTTTTTTTGACGGGTATAATGATATAGTAAATAAAAACAGGAAGGAGTCTTGAAAAATGGCAATTCTGATCGCGTATTATTCTCGCGCTGGAGAGAATTATTTTGGGGGAAGCTATCGTAAGATTGAAGTCGGCAACACGGAAAAAGCGGCAAATATGCTGGCAAGGCTGACAGGCGGGAAACTCCTAAGAATCGAACAGGCGGAGCCGTATTCAGAGAATTATCAGGCCTGCATCATGCAGGCCAAGCAGGATCTGCAGCAGAAGGCCCGGCCGAGGCTTGTCTCCATGCCGGAGAATCTGGACGGATATGATGAGATCTATCTGGGATACCCGAACTATTGGGGGACAATGCCGATGGCGGTCTATACATTTTTGGAGCAGTATAATTTTGCAGGTAAGACGATCCATCCGTTCTGCACGCATGAGGGCAGCGGGTTGTTGGCGACAGTAAAGGACATTCAGAAAGCGGCGCAGGGAGCCGATGTTACAGAGGGACTGGCCATTCACGGTAGCGATGTGGGGCAGGCCGGAGCCGCCCTGAAAAAATGGGTAGGGAGAGTAGGAAAATGACAGAGACAAATAAGAAAAAGGTAATGCTGTGGATCGGGGCGGGACAGATCGGCAGGGCAATTGCCCGACGTATGGGGACGGGTATGAAGATCGTGGTCGGCGATAAAAGAATGGAAAACGCGCAGGCAGCCGCAAGGATCATGAATGAAGCTGGATTTGACGCTGTACCGGTTGTAACGGATCTCTCCAGCCGGGCTTCGATCCGCGCACTGATTGCGGAAGGACAAAAATACGGCGAGATTCAGATGATGGTCAATGCCGCCGGCGTATCTCCAAGCCAGGCGCCGATAGAGACGATTTTGAAGGTCGATCTGTACGGTACAGCCGTTTTGCTGGAGGAGGTAGGCAAGGTCATTGCTGACGGCGGCGTGGGCGTGACAATCTCCAGCCAGTCCGGGTGGCGTATGCCGGCCCTGACGCCCAAGCAGGATGAACAGCTTGCGACAGCGCCGACAGAAGAGCTGCTTTCGCTGGACTTTTTAAAGCCGTCCCAGATACGGGATACGCTGCATGCCTATCAGCTGGCTAAACGGTGCAATGAGAAAAGGGTGATGGCGCAGGCGGTCGAGTGGGGACAGAGAGGCGCACGGATCAACGCGATTGCTCCCGGCATCATCGTCACACCGCTGGCACTGGATGAATTCCAGGGTCCCCGAGGAGATTTTTATAAGAATATGTTTGCCAAGTGCCCGGCAGGACGCCCCGGTACGGCAGATGAGGTTGCCAATGTGGCAGAATTGCTGATGAGCGATAAGGGCACGTTTATCACGGGTTCCGCCTTTTTGATGGACGGCGGCGCGACGGCAAGCTACTACTATGGGCCGCTGAGACCGATAGAATAATACATACTAAAATGATATGTCATATATGCATTATGAATATTCTATGAAGCTTTGAAATTTTACGATGTTTTTTTGTTTGTAGATGATAAAAATAAAGAAAATGGGAAAAGGGCTTGACAGTTTCAGCCCTTTTTCTTATAATAATGCGAAAAGGAAGAGGATTATACGAAGGAGGTGGCGGCAGTGAGCGAGATTATCCGGATTGAGGGACTCAATAAGACCTTTACATCCAAGCAGGGCGAGGTAGTGGCGCTGGACGATATTCAGCTCTCCATCCGTCAGGGAGAGATCTTTGGAATCATCGGAC
Organism: uncultured Eubacteriales bacterium; assembly: GCA_902493345.1. Lineage (GTDB taxonomy): Bacteria > Bacillota > Clostridia > Lachnospirales > Bianqueaceae > Faecimorpha. The sequence continues at coordinate 11,561 of CABUPM010000058.1, forward strand.
TCTCCGGAGCCGGTAAGAGTACTTTGGTGCGCTGTATGAATTTCTTAGAGAGGCCCAGTCAGGGACAGGTAATTGTGGACGGACAGGATCTGGCCCAGTTAAAGCCTGCCGAGCTTCGCCGAATGCGCCAGAGTATCAGTATGATCTTCCAGAATTATAATCTGCTGTCGCAGCGCAGTGTCCTGCGCAATATATGTTTCCCGATGGAGATCGCGGGCAAATCCTCACAGGAGGCGCGCAGCCGGGCCATGGAGCTGTTGGAGGTCGTCGGCCTCAAGGAAAAGGCGCAGGCCTATCCGGCGCAGCTCTCTGGCGGACAGAAACAGAGGGTGGCCATTGCGAGAGCCTTGGCGCTGAACCCTAAGGTGCTTTTGTGCGATGAGGCGACCAGCGCATTGGATCCGAATACGACACGCTCGATTCTGACGCTTCTTAAGGAGATCAATCAGACAATGGGCGTAACGATTGTCGTGATCACGCATGAGATGAAAGTTATCGAGCAGATCTGCCACCGGGTCGCGGTTATTGACCACAGCCATATTGTAGAGATAGGAGAGGTGCAGGAGGTGTTCCGGCATCCCAAGTCCCAGATTGCGCGTCAGCTTATCCTTCCGCAGGGACGCAGCGTAGAGCAGATTCAGGGCAAGAGATGCCTTCGGATCGTCTTTGACGGCAATTCTTCTTTTGAGCCTATCATTTCCAATATGACGCTTCAGTGTCAGGCGGCGGTCAACATCCTGTTTGCGGATACTAAGGATATCGACGGCAAGGCCTTTGGACAGATGGTTCTGCAGCTTCCGGAGGATGAGGCATCCGCGCAGCGGATGCTGGATTATCTGACGGAGCGTAAGATTACATATAAGGAGGAGAGCTTGGATGTTTACACCGGAAATGCTAAGTCTGTTCTGGACGGGAATCTGTGAGTCATTGTATATGACGCTGGTGTCTACGATTCTGGCCTATCTCTTTGGACTTCCTTTGGGAGTGATTCTATGTGTGACGGATAAAGAGGGGATTCGGCCGATGCCATGGCTGAACCGGATCCTGGGTATCCTGATCAATGTATTTCGTTCCATTCCGTTTCTGATTCTGCTGGTCGCGGTGATTCCGCTGACACGGGCCATTGTGGGAACCATCATCGGTTCTACGGCAACAATCGTGCCTCTGGTGATCGCGGCGACACCCTTTGTGGCGCGTATGGTGGAGTCCTCCATCAAAGAGGTGGATCGGGGAGTGATTGAGGCGGCACAGTCCATGGGAGCCTCACCGCTGCAGATCATCTGCCGCGTGCTGATCCCGGAGGCCAAGCCTTCCCTGCTGGTGGGAAGCGCTATTGCCATCACGACCATTCTGGGATATTCCGCTATGGCAGGATTTGTAGGCGGAGGCGGCCTGGGCGCGATCGCCACCAATTACGGCTATTATCGGTATCAAGCCGATACGATGTGGGTGACGGTGCTGCTGCTGGTCGTTATTGTTCAGATCTTTCAGGAGGTGGGCATGCTGATTGCCCGCCGCACCGATAAGAGAATATAAAAAAGAAAGAGGAGAAAAGAGAATGAAAAAGTATGTTGCGTTGGTGTTGGCGCTGCTGCTGGGATTGACTGCGTTCGCAGGATGCTCCAGCGATGGCGGCAAGAAGGATGAGTCCGCGGAGTTGACGGTCATTAAGGTAGGAGCCAGTCCGACTCCCCATGCGGAGATTCTGGAGGCCATCAAGGGCCTGATGGCAGAGCAGGGATACGATCTGCAGGTTGTAACCTTTAACGACTATGTTCTTCCGAACAATGCGGTAGAGAGCGGAGAGGTAGACGCGAACTACTTTCAGCACATCACCTACATGAATGACTTTAATGAGAAAAATGGTACCCATCTGGTTTCGGTAGCAGAGATTCACTACGAGCCGTTCGGCCTGTATCCGGGCAAGACCAAGACGCTGGAAGATCTGGCGGACGGCGCTCAGATCGCCATTCCGAATGACGGAACCAACGAAGCGCGCGCGCTTCTGCTTCTGCAGGCACAGGGTCTGATCAAGCTGAAGGAGGGCGTGGGCATCGAGGCGACCAAGCTGGATATTGTCGAGAATCCCAAGAACTTGGACATCCAGGAGATTGCGGCGGAGCTGCTGCCGCGTTCTCTGGAGGACGTAGATATGGCTGTTATCAACGGCAACTACGCGATGCAGAATGGCCTGAAGGCATCGACGGATGCTCTGGCAGTCGAGGCGGCAGATTCTGAGGCGGCTACGCTCTATGTAAATGTGCTGGCTGTTAAGGAAGGCAACGAGAACAACCCGGCCATTCAGGCGCTTGTAAAGGCACTGACCAGTGAGACCGCCAAGAAGTTCATGGAAGATACTTATAGCGGCGCAGTTGTACCGACATTCTAAGGAAAAGTAAAAAAGGGCGGCACGATAGCCGCCCTGCTTTTTATTTCATTCAGAAGGGAGCAGGAAATGAAACAGGATTCCAAAGTGAAAAAAACGGCGTTTCAAATGATATTCGGACGTACACTAGTGATCGCTCTGCTGTTGATCCTGCAGATCGTGCTGTTGTTCATGCTGATAAAAACCGTAGGGGAGCTGGCTGGATATCTGACGCTGGCGCTCAGCTTTGTCCTGCTGGTGTTCGTGATCAACCGCGGAACGCAGCCGGCTTTTACCATGGCGTGGATCCTGCCTCTGGCAGCCCTTCCGGTCTTTGGCGGCCTGTTTTACCTTTTTATTCAGGCCCAGCCCGGAACACGCAAGATTCAGAAGAAGCTGGCTCTGCTTCAGGAGGAGACCAAGCCGTATCTGACACAGAGTCAGGCGGTTATGGAGAACCTCAGGAGCGAGAATCCGCAGATGGCGCAGCTTGCGTACTATTTGGGCGAAAAGGGAGGATATCCCAGCTATCAGAATACATCGGTGCAGTACTTTCCAAGCGGCGAGAGCTATTATGAAGAGCTCAAGAAGCAGCTGCGCCAGGCAGAACGATATATCTTCATGGAGTACTTTATCGTAGATCAGGGCGGCATGTAGGACAGCATCCTGGAGATCCTGCGTCAAAAGGCACAGGAAGGTGTGGAAGTACGTTTCATGTATGACG
>CABUPM010000059.1 GCA_902493345.1 uncultured Eubacteriales bacterium
TGTTCCTGAATGGAATACGCGGCGTCCGCTTCTGCCTTTTTAAAGTCAGACTGCTGCTTCAGCTCTGCCTGACGAATGGCCAGAGAGGTTTGCTTTTCGGCAATCTCCATCTCGGACTGAACCTTGGCATCATTGGCTTCTTTTGCGGCCTGCGCCTGTGCGATCGCGATATCTCTGTCCGCCTGCGCCTTGGCAACGGCCGCGCCCTTCTTGATCTGGGAGATGTTGTCAATACCCAGGTCTTCGATGACGTTGTTCTGGTCCGCGAACGACTGGACATTGAAGGAGATCATTTCCAGGCCCATCTTCTGCAGATCGGGGATCGCGTTTTCCTGAACCCGTTCTCCGAAGGCCTTACGGTCGGTAACCATTTCTTCCAGACGCATCTGTCCTACGATCTCACGCATATTACCTTCCAATGTATCCTGCACACGGCGGATGATCATGTCTTCTTTTTCATTCAAGAAGAACTTGGATGCCAGAGCCATCATCTCTTCACTCTGACCAATTCGGATCTTAACCGTCGCGTCCACCTTGACATTGATATACTCCGCATTGGGAACATAGTCCGTCGTCTTTACATCTACGGAAAACATTTTCAGGGACAGCTTATCCAGCCGCTCCAGAAACGGAATACGGACACCTGCTTTTCCAATCAGGATTCTGGGCTTACGGAAGCCGGAAATCATGTAGGCTGTATCCGGCGGCGCCTTCACATAACCGATTAACGCGATAACAATAAGTACGACCACAACCCCAATGATAATTTCCATAACTTTCTCCTTTCAGATTCTCTTGTGTTTTGCTCTTACAGTGGCTGCCAGTAGCCTCACGGTGGATCCTCCGGATCACCCAGACCGTCCATATCCTGTACACACTCGACGCCCAGAACCGCAGCATACTCCGGATTCCGCGCAAACTTATCCATGAGCCGAATGGTCAGAATTCTTTCTCTTACGTTCAAAAGCATCACCCCCTTACATTGCATCTGCTGTATAGGTCCAGTATACTTTAAAACTATGGGAAAATAAATCACTGTATCCGCAAAATAAACACTGTTATTGTTCCGTATTTGGAGAATTACCTTTTTCCCTTTTACGGATATTATATTGGTTGACATCGATCATGCCGGTTGCCATCATCCGTTCCGACCAAAGCTGTAAGGTCTCGACTGCAATCGAGATCTTTTCTAATTCTTCCTGAATATTGATAAAATCCTCCAGCTCGTCGCTCGTGACCTTGCCGTCTACCGTAATCTCAATGAGCCGTTCCTTTTGTTTTCCCATGGAATTTAAGGAAGCCAGCATCTCTAAAACAATCTGGGATAAGTCCTTGATCTTAATCTCCGGAACATAGTGCTGACCGATCGGGCACTGATTGGCACAGTAATAGTTGCACAGGCTGGGCTGTTTATACTTCTCTGCCATGAGCAGAACTTCATCCGGATGCGGCAGAGAACGTTCATTCTCGATTTTTTCAATACGCTCCGGTGTAATGCTTTCCAATAGCTCGGATGCTGCCTCCCTCGTCAGTCCCATCGCCTCTCGGGTCTTATGATAGATATTCTTATTTTCTTTTGTTGAAACTCTTGCCATATGTAACATCCTCGCTATATAAAATTATCCTTAGATCACTGGCGTGCCTTCAGGGCAACGACCGTCTCTACATGGCTCGTAAAAGGGAACATGTCTACCGGCTGGATCCTCTCGACGGCATACTTCTGTTCCGTCAGGATCTCCAGATCTCTGGCCAGCGTCTCCGGATCACAGGACACATACACGACCCGTTTCGGCCCCAGCTTCATCAGCGACTGTAAAAAGACGGTGCTGCTGCCGCTGCGCGGCGGATCCATCAGCACTACGTCCGCTGAACTTCCTTCTTCTGCCATTTTCAGCATGAATTCTCCGGCATCACCCTGACAGAATTCTGCCCGGTTCAGGCCATTCTCCTGTGCGTTGCGCTTGGCATCCCGCACCGCGTCCGGATTCAGCTCCACGCCGATCACTTTTTTGGCACGACGTGCCGCGATCAATCCAATGGTTCCGATTCCGCAGTAGGCATCGATCACCGTCTCTCTTCCCGTGAGCTTGGCATATTCCACGGCTGTCTGATACAAGACCTCTGTCTGCACCGGATTCACCTGATAGAAGGACTTCGGCGAAATCCGAAAAGTACATCCGCACAATGTATCCCGGATCATCCCCGGACCATACAGAATATTCTCTCGTTCTCCCAGCACCATACTTGTCTTCTTGAAATTGATATTCTGGACCAGTGTCGTAATCTCCGGATGCAGCTTTCGAAGGGCCTTGACAAAATTATTCTTAGACGGCAGAACACTCTGTCCTGTCACCAGAATCACCATAACCTCTCCGCTGGAAAAGCCTCTGCGCACCAATACATGCCGAATCAGACCGGAGCCGGTATCCTCATTATATACTGTATACTTAAAAGAGCGCATCAATGAACGGATATCCGCAATGATCTCCTGACTTTTCTCGTCTTCAATCAGACAATGCTCCAACGCGATCACCCGATGTGTCCCCGCCTGATAGGTTCCGGAAACGGTGCGTCCCTGTTGTCTTGCGAATACATGGTGTACCTTATTGCGGTAATGATAGGGGTCCTTCATCCCCAGGATAGGCTGTACCGCCGCGAAACGCTGCAGAAGGCTCTGAACTCTCTGCTGCTTGTGCTGCAGCTGCTCCTCATAAGGCATCCCCTGATACTGACAAGAACCGCATGCGGCCGCATATGGACATTTGGGATATGTATTCAAATCGTTCTTCCTCCTATGCCTTAATAGCCCAGCGCAGCTTCGCTGAACGGGCCCGCGGATTCCGGGCGCACTCAGCTGCGGAAGGACGGATCACCTCATCCGCTACCGCCTGATATACTCCCTGCTGCAAATACTGTTTAAACGACTTCTTTACCAGGCGATCCTCTCCGGAATGGAACGTCAGAATCGCAATCCGTCCTCCGGGAAGCATCGCCTCCGGAAGCTTCTCCAACAGCTCATACAGCACTTCATACTCATGATTGACATCGATACGCAGCGCCTGAAAAGTACGCTGACAAGCTTTCCGCAAATCCTCTGCGGATCCGCGCGGCAGGGCTTCTTCAACCGCCCTCCGCAGATCCGTTGTCGTCTCTATTTTCCGTTCCTTGCGATAGACAGAACGCGCAATCTCCTGTGCATAGGGCTCATCCGCATTCTCTATCAGCATTCCGGCAAATTCCGCTTTATCCAGCTCCCGAAGCCGCTGCGCCGCACTGACGCCCTGCTGCGGATTCATCCGCAGATCCAGAGGGCCGTCCAGCTTATAGGAAAAGCCGCGCTCCGGATTGTCAATCTGCATGGAGGACACACCAAGATCCGCCAAGAAAAAATGAAACGGACCATATTCCGCCGCGACCTCATCGATCTTGGCAAAATTCTTAAGAAGGACCGTAAAGATCTCTTCTCCATATCCCTGTTCTCTCAGTCTCGCTCTGGTTTTTTCCGACTCTATGGGATCCACATCCAAGGAATAGAGATGTCCCTGACCATTCAGACACTGCAGAATCCGGCCGGAATGCCCGCCGTATCCCAATGTCGCGTCTACCCCTTTTTGCCCTGGCTGGACCTGCAAAAAACTCAGGATCTCGTCTACACAGATCGGAATATGCATGCCGGCCGGCGTGCCGCCCTTTTCAATTACATGAGCCACCGTATCCGCGTATTTCTCCGGCTGCAGCTCCTTATATTTTTCACTGTAATGCCTGGGATGCGTCCCTGCATAGCGGACTCTCCTCTTATGCGGCTGCTCCTCCATCTCTGCTCCTCCTGCTTCTATTATACCAATTTCAATTGTTCCGGCTCCGCCAGATACTCCTGGATCCGCCGAAACGCTGTAGGAATCATCAGCTCCTGCTGCGCGTCCGTTCCCGCCCACCGCCACTGCGGCCCCACGGGCTCCGGTCCGGTCAAACGGACCAGATAGACACGCATCTTCCAATGTCTATGTGTAAAAATATGCTCTGTATCCAGAAGGTGTCCCTCCGGGCGTATCTGCATCCCGTATTCCGTCAGGAACTTTTCCTGCATGCTCTCCAGAGAGTCCGCTTCTACGCCGGGGTACTCCCAGAGTCCGGCCAGCAGTCCCGAATCCGGCCTGCGGTGCATCAACACTTCCCGTTGGCCGTTCCGCGTCCGTTCCGCAATCCCGATGTATCGCAGAACTACCTTCTGCCGTTCTTTTTTCTTTTTTACCGGCAGCTCTCCTGCCCTTCCCTGCTGATATGCCAGACAATCCTCCTGCAGAGGGCATTGCGTGCATCGGGGGTTGCCGGGGATACATACCATCGCTCCCAGCTCCATCAGGCTCTGCGTATACGCGCTCGGACCATGTTCATAATCCTCTGCCTCAGGTATGTGCTCCTGAACGATATCACGGATCGCCTTCCGGCTCCTGTCCTCTGTGATATCTCCTTCTAACGCATAGAGTCTGCTGATTACCCGCAGGACATTCCCATCCACTGCCGCGGCCGGTTTGTTATAGGCAATACTCCAGATGGCTCCGGCCGTATACTCGCCCACGCCAGAAAGCTTCAAAAGCTCCGCGTATTCCTCCGGAAAGCCGCCCTGCGCCACAATCTGCCGCGCCGCCCTCTGGAGGTTCTTGGCCCTGGAATAGTATCCCAGCCCCTCCCAGAGCTTCAAAACCGCATCCAGAGGAGCCTCCGCCAACTGCCGCACCGTAGGATATGCCATTAAAAAGCGTTCGTAATATCCGATCACGGCCTCCACTCTCGTCTGCTGCAGCATGATCTCCGAGATCCACACCCGATACGGGTCATGGGTCTGCCTCCAGGGCAGCTCACGGTGTCCCGCCGCGTACCATCCGATCAGCCGGTCCTGCCAATCCAATTCTCATCCAACCTCCTGTACAGTTCTCCAACGGTCGCGGTACGGACACCTGGCTGTCTTGAGTCTTGCCCGCAGCACTACATAGCATCCGCACATACGGCAGGTTCCATCCGGGAGCTTTTCCTTACACTGGGCGCAGATCTCCAGTCTGCGCCCATATTCTTTCTCTTCCGCAAGCTGCTGCGGCCTCTCTTCTAATTTTCGCAGGGCCTCGGCCACATGCTCATCTACGCTCCACCCCAGCTCCTCACAGATTCGGCAGTTCATTCCAGTACAAGCGCTGTTACGCTCTTGGGCGGCAGCGTCAGGTGGCAGCCATCCGGCAGGATCTCTACCGCAAGTTCGCTCGGAGCCAGGCGTTCCGGCTCTTCAAATGTATTGTGCTGATCCATGATGTCGCTTGTCAGTGTTGTCGCCGAAGCGGACGCGCATACCTTGCCGCGCAGCTGCAGATCCACAGTAACGCTGTTCTCCAGGTCAATATTGCACAGGGTCGCCAATACCTTGCCGTCCTTCACGGACACCGATACGGTAACAGAATCCATATTCTCTACCTGGGGCACGTCCTGAAGCACCGCGTCAACACGCTGCGCGTCCTGATGCGCCTGATACATATCATACACATAATAAGTCGGCGTCAGAATCATCTTCTCGCCTTCCGTCAGGATTACAGACTGCAAAACATTGACCATCTGCGCGATATTGGACATCTGCACACGGTCGCAATGATTGTTGAAGATATTCAGGTTCAATCCGGCTACCAGCGCGTCCCGCAGCGTATTTTGCTGATACAGGAATCCCGGGTTAGTTCCCTCTTCGCATTTATGCCATGTTCCCCATTCGTCTACCAGAAGCCCGACTCTCTTGTCCGGATCATACTGGTCCATAATGGCGCTGTGCCGTGTCACCAGCTCTTCCATATACTGCGTTTTTTTCATTGTGCTGTACCATTCATTCACGTCAAAACCAATCGCATGGGTTTTGGCTTTCCATTCACCCGGCGTTGTGTAATAATGCAGCGTAATGCCGTCCATCGCATCGGCAGCCCGACTCATCAGGATCTCCATCCAATGATAATCCGCGGTATTGGGTCCGCAGGCAATCCGGTAGATCTTGTTGTCTCCGAAATTCCGCACATATGTGGCATACCGACGGTATTCATCGGCATAATATTCTGGCCGCATACTGCCGCCGCAGCCCCAGTTCTCATTGCCGATACCGAAATATTTTACCTTCCAGGGCTCTTCTCTGCCGTTCTCCCGGCGAAGATTGCTCATGGGGGAGATTCCGTCAAACGTCATATATTCCACCCACTGCTGCATCTCACGTACGGTACCGCTGCCCAGATTGCCGTTGATATAAGGCTCCGCGCCGATCAGCTCGCAAAAACGCATAAACTCATGTGTTCCAAAGGAATTGTCTTCTGTCACTCCGCCCCAATGGGTGTTGACCATGCAAGGACGCTTTTCCTTCGGTCCAATTCCGTCCTCCCAATGATATTCATCCGCAAAGCAGCCGCCCGGCCAACGCAGTACCGGAACATGGATCTTTCTCAATGCCTCTACGACATCTAGGCGCATTCCGTCGATATTGGGAATCTCCGAATCCTCTCCTACATAGATACCCCCGTAAATACAACGTCCCAGATGCTCTGAAAAATGTCCATAAATATTTTTGTTAATCTTCCCCCGGCTGATATCTGTATTTATAATCAGTTTTGCCATCCGTACTTCCTCCCTTAGGTATATTTGCGTTTTTCACGCTTTTCTTACGTGTATTATACTACATCTGTACAGATACTTTCAATCCCTTTTTACCGGATCAGCGAACTCTTGCGCTCGTACCCGGGACTCATCTGACGAAGACGCTCAATATGCGTTTTGAGCTGCTGAAGAATATAGTCCACATCCTCTTTCGTATTCTCACTGCCTAAAGTAATGCGCAGAGATTCATAAGCTTCCTCCCGCGACTTTCCCATGGCGCTCAGCACATGGGAAGGCTCTGTCTCCCCGGCCGTACAGGCTGAGCCGGTCGAAACCGCGATTCCCGCCAGATCCAGGCACAGAAGGAGCTCTTCCCCATCCACCCGGCTGAAGCCAAAATTGGCATGTCCGGGCAATCGGTTATATCTTGCGCCGTTCAGGCGGCTGCCCGGGATCTCTTCCAGCACTCCCTGAATCAGCCGTTCCCGCAGGCTCTCCAGATATGCGGCATGTTCCGGCAGTTCTTCTACCGCCAGTCGGATGGCCTCCGCCATTCCAACGATTCCTGCCACATTTTCCGTCCCCGCACGCCTGCCACGCTCCTGCGCTCCGCCGTCCATATACGAGGGGAGCTTCAGACCTTTACGGATGTATAGCGCTCCCACTCCCTTCGGCCCATAGAATTTGTGTGCGCTCACGGAAAGCAGATCGGCATGCAGCGCCCGAACATCGATGGGAAGATTGCCCACAGCCTGTACAGCGTCTACATGCAGCAGAATACCTCTCCCCTTCAGCATTTCTCCGATACGGCTGATGGGATTGATGGTTCCCACTTCATTATTGGCCATCATCACACTGACCAGAATCGTATCCGGAGTGAGCGCCCTCTCCAGCGCCTCCAGAAGCACCATTCCCTCCGCGTCCACCGGCAGATACGTTATACGAAATCCCTGTCTCTCCAGATGCTCGCAGGTGTGCAGTACCGCATGATGCTCTACCGCCGTCGTTATGATATGCCGGCCGCGTGTTCCGTAAGCCTCCGCGGCTCCTTTGATGGCCCAGTTATCCGACTCGGTTCCGCAACTTGTAAAAAAAATCTCCTCCGGTAAGGCTCCGAGGGCCTGCGCTGTCGTCCTGCGGGCACGCTCCACTGCCTCCCGGCTCCTTCGTCCAATCGAATAAATGCCGGAAGCATTGCCGTACTTCTCCGTAAGGTACGGCAGCATCGCTGCCAGCGCTTCCTGCCGCAGTGGCGTAGTAGCGGAATGATCCGCATATACAACTCGTTCCGGTTTCATTTTCCTCATCCTTTCTGCCGGATTCGGGGAATTGCGCCCTTCCATCCGGAATATGATACTATCAGATATCTTCGGAGGCTCTTCCATGAAAAAGAATACGGCCGTCAGCGGCACCCTGATTCTCGCGTCTGCCGGGTTTGTAACCCGCCTGATTGGATTTATCTACCGAATCCTGATCTCCCGCCTGATCGGCGCTCAAGCCCTGGGGCTTTTCGGCCTGATCTCCCCCATTTATTTTTTTGCCTTCACTCTGTGCGGCTCCGGTGTGTACATGGCTGTCTCCAAGCTGGCGGCAGAAGCCCAGTCCGACCGTTCCGCCCAGGCAGTTGTTCTGCCAGGACTGGCAATCACCCTCCTCACCAGTCTGGCCGCCGTATCCGCTTTGCGGCTCTTTGCAGAACCGCTGGGGCTGTATTTTCTTGGAGATGCCAGAACCATTCCCGCACTGCGTCTTCTTAGTCTTGCACTCCCCTTCTGTGTGGCCGGAAACTGCTTTAAGGCCTACTTTCTCGGCGTCCGCAAGATGCTGGTACCCGCTGCCGACCAAGTGCTGGAACAGCTCATCCGAATGGGCGTCATCTGGCTGCTGGCCGCCTCCCTGTGTCAAGATGACCTGCAGGGTGCCTGCACCATCGCGGTCCTCGGCAATGTCGCCGGAGACATCGTTTCCTGCCTCTTCGCCATGTCCGCCTACTGTATCGTATGCCGCAAAACCAGAAACGGTGCCTGGCGTCTTCCCAAACACACCTGGCGCCGTCTCCTCTCCCTGTCTGCTCCGCTGACTGTTAACCGCTCCATCAGTTCCGCTCTGTCCGGTCTGGAAAACATTATCATCCCCAAAGTACTGGTGCGCTCCGGTATGAGCCCTGCCTTAGCTCTGGCTTCCTATGGCGAATTCGGCGGCATGGCCTTCCCCATTATCCTGTTTCCGACCCTTTTTACCAACGCTCTGTCTACCAACCTGCTCCCCATCGTCTCTTCCGCAAAAGTCTCCGGCCGGTATGACCGTCTCGGGCACGCGATTGAAGGAGCGCTCCGCGTCGCCCTCTACATGGGCTTTTTCTTTGGCGGACTCTTCCTGTTGACAGGGGATTTTCTCGGGCAGACACTTTACAACAGCGCTTCCGCCGGGAACTATATCTGTCTTCTGGCTTTTGTCTGTCCCTTCTTTTATCTCCAATCCATTCTGGGCGGACTCATGAACGGCATGGATCTCCAGACGGATTCTCTGGTGCATACGGTATTGTGTGACGGTATCCGGATCCTGATCCTCCTTCTGGCGGTGCCTGTCTACGGCTTTCATGCCTTTATTCTCAGCCTGCTCCTGACTAATATCCTTCTGTCCGTCCTGAATCTGCATTCTCTCCTTCGGGTGACACCGGTACGGCTGCGCTTCTCCCGTCTCCTGACGCCGCCCACTATGCAGGAATTGCTGTCCGTTCTACCGTCCCGTAAGCGCCGCCAGGGGCGCTAACAGATTCTTAAGATTCTCGATTGCCTGTCGAAGTCCAGTCAGATCCAGGGTTCCGATCTCATTTGCCGCGGCAGTCAGCATTTCTCCGGTCTCCTGGATTCCCTTGGACAGATCCTCCAATTCTCCTGCCAGATCCATCCCGACAAACTGTTCACTGATATTGTCCAGATTGCCTGCTACCGCCTGAATATTCTCAACCGCAAGCTTGAAGTTCGCGACAAGCTGCGGGTCTTCCAACTGTTCCGATATTGCCGTCATACTGGCTGTCAGCGCTTCGACCTCCTCCAGCGTTTTTTCCAGCCGCGGCGTCACTGCCGTCACGGTTACCGCGAGAAGCAGAAGAAGGATCAAAAGAAGCGCGACTCCCGCGATAAGCAGCAGATTCTGCGTACGCATCCGCCGGTTCTGTACTTCCAACAGCGCCATCATCTGCCTGTCTGACTGTTCCATACGATCCACCTCACTATCGATTCTGTCCTCACAAAAACTCTCCCCATCCGCGAAAAATCTCTCCGTCCATCCGAATGATTCTCTCTACGGGGATCTCTGTTTCATCCTCAAAAATCAGTTTTCTCTCGTATGTGTCTATTTTTCTGACGATTCCAGTCTGTTCTTCATACCGTCCCCCGGCCTTACGTTCATCTGGAACATAATACACTACAGTGACGTAAACCCGTTGTTCCAGTCTGGACGCGAGGAGCATGAGCTTTTCATCCAGGAGCTCCTTTTCTGCCTCACTCAGATGAATCCGTCCTTCTGTGACTCTCTCCGTCTCCTGAATCGTTCCTTCCAATCCGGTCAATGCGGCAAAAGGCGCAAACTGGGCCGCACGGGCTTCTGCCGGCATTGGCTTGTGCCGTGCCGATACCGGACGTTCCAGATGGATGATATCTTCATATGGATGCATGTTTTCCCTCTTCTCTATGCCTTGTGTCCGCCAATCTGCGCGTTCCGTTCCCGGGCTGTCGCGCCCTTCTCCAGGTTCATTCCTTTCAGGACCGCGTTTTTCCCATACTTCTTCTTGAGTCCCAGAACTGCCTCCTGGAGCTTCCTCTCCTTATTCAGAAGCTTGGTCTCCTGCTCCTTCTCCCGCTCTTTTTCCTCATAATCTGTAAAAAGGTTCATCTGCTCGACTGCCGGTTTCGGCTGTCTGGAGTCTTCTGTCTCCACACGACAGGCCGTTATAGTGATCCGCCGCACCAGAAGGGACGGATCTATAATCCTCTGAAAGAGATCCGTCATCGCTCCTGTCAGCTTTCGCGCCGAGGAGGTCCGTTCCAGACGAATACTTCCATGCGCGTGTTCCGGAATCTGCCGTCCATAGACGTCGGTCACGATCTTGCCTTGATAGGCTTTTCGCCTCACCGGATCCTTGAGATTCTCTACATCATAGCCGATGGTCAATGTCAGCTGATCCGTCGTCAGCCTCTTTTCTACCAGCTCCAGCGCTAAAGCGTCCGTCATCTCCCGAATGATGAGTCCAGCCCCATCCGCTTCATAGGGACAGGAAAGCACCTGTCCGGAACTGATGCTGTTCTCCTGCGGCTTATAGGCCTTGATCTGCGCAATCGTACATGGTTCCCACCCCCACGCGTGATCGATCAGAAGCTCGGCATTGACTCCAAACAACCGGTACAACAGCTCTTCGTTGTGATATTCCTCCGGCTTTCCCAGGGAACACCGCGCGATATCTCCCATGGTATACAGGCCGCAGCTCTCCAGCTTTTTGGCGTATCCTCTGCCGACCCGCCAAAAATCCGTCAGGGGACGATGGTTCCATAACTGATACCGGTACGACTCTTCATCCAGCTGTGCGATCCGAACTCCGTCGGCATCGGCTTGTACATGCTTGGCTTCGATATCCATCGCGATCTTGCTCAGATACAGATTGGTCCCGATTCCGGCAGCCGCCGTAAGTCCGGTCTCCTTCAGTACCTGCAGAATCATCTTTTTCGTCAGTTCTCTGGCACTCATATGGTGGAGCTCCAGATAGGGTGTCACATCCATAAAGACTTCATCCACCGAATACACATGGATGTCCTCCGGCGCGACATATCTCATGTAGATCTGATAGATCCTGGCACTGTATTCCATATAGAGCGCCATCCGCGGCGGCGCCGCGATATAGGCTACTTCCAGTTCATCCTGCAATGCTTCGGCATCATAGGCCTTGCCTGCATATTCCTGTTCCGGCAGGAACCGTCTCCGATACGCGTTCAGCTCTCTTAGGCGCTGTTCCACTTCAAACAGGCGGGCCCGTCCCGGAATACCGTATTTTTTGAGGCTGGGCGAGACAGCAAGGCAGATCGTCTTTTCCGTTCGGCTCTTATCCGCTACAACCAGATAGGCAGTCATCGGATTGAGTCCCCGCTCTACACACTCGACCGAAGCATAAAAGGACTTTAAGTCGATACATACATATTGTTTGCGCTGCGCTGCCACACTTTCGCCTCCCTTATCTTAGTATTCCGCACTATCCATAATTATACATCAACAGCCGGACTTTGAATAGTCCGGCTGTTGTTTTTCCTGTATTTTGTTTATGAATGACTGCCGGATCCCGGCCCGTATCCATCATAATAATGCTGCTTGACCTGCAGACGGCTGATCGCTCTCGCAAGCTGCGCCTGCGCCGAATGATACTCCTGAATACTCCTCTTTTGCAGGAGCTCTTCCTTGGCCCGCGCCGCGGCTCTTTTCGCCCGGTTCTCATCAATATCTTCCGGACGTTCTGCCGAGTCGACCAGAACCAGTACATCTCCGTCCTCGATCTTGACCAGACCAGAAGAAACCGCCGCCATCGCCATGTCCTTGCCTGGAACACGGTACATCAGCGTTCCCGGAATCAGGGCGCTGATCATGTTGCTGTGATTGGCCAGAATTCCATGCTGTCCCAGCACCGTCGGAACCACCAGAGATTCACACGGTCCTTCATAAAACACTCTGTCCGCCGCGAGAATCGCTATTTTGAATTCACTCATCAGACTGTACCCGCTTTGATCGCGGCAGCCTTTTTCTCTACATCCTCAATCGTACCTACGTTGTAGAAGGCCGCCTCCGGATACTGATCCATCTCGCCGTTGATGATCTTCTTAAAGCCCTGAATCGTATCCTTCAGACTGACATAGATACCGGGAATTCCGGTGAACTTCTCCGCCACATGGGTAGGCTGCGCCAAGAATCTCTGTATCTTACGCGCTCTGCCGACGATCTGTTTGTCTTCGTC
Organism: uncultured Eubacteriales bacterium; assembly: GCA_902493345.1. Lineage (GTDB taxonomy): Bacteria > Bacillota > Clostridia > Lachnospirales > Bianqueaceae > Faecimorpha. The sequence continues at coordinate 12,611 of CABUPM010000059.1, forward strand.
GCTCAGCTCGTCCATACCCAGAATGGCGATGATATCCTGCAGCTCATTATACTTCTGCAGAATCTCCTGTACGCGCCGTGCCGTCTGATAATGCTCTTCTCCGACAATATCGGCCTCCAGAATCCGGGAGGTAGACGCCAAAGGATCCACTGCCGGATAGATGCCCTGCTCAGAGATCTTACGGCTCAGAACCGTCGTTGCGTCCAAGTGGGTAAAAGTTGTAGCCGGTGCCGGGTCGGTCAGGTCATCCGCAGGAACATATACCGCCTGCACGGATGTAACAGAACCGTCCTTGGTCGATGTGATACGCTCCTGAAGCGCTCCCATCTCCTCTGCCAGTGTCGGCTGATATCCTACGGCCGAAGGCATACGTCCCAGCAATGTGGATACCTCGCTGCCGGCCTGTACAAAACGGAAGATGTTATCAATAAAGAGCAGAACGTCCTTGTGCTGCACATCCCGGAAGTATTCCGCCATCGTAAGGCCCGTCAGAGCCACACGCATACGCACGCCGGGAGACTCGTTCATCTGTCCGAATACCATGGCCGTCTTATCGATAACTCCGCTCTCACGCATCTCTTTCCACAAGTCGTTGCCTTCACGGCTTCTTTCTCCGACTCCGGTAAAGATGGAATAACCGCCATGCTCCATAGCGATATTGTGGATGAGCTCCTGAATCAATACCGTCTTGCCGACACCCGCGCCTCCGAACAGACCGATCTTACCGCCCTTGGGATACGGCTCCAGAAGGTCAATGACCTTGATGCCTGTCTCCAGGATCTCAACAACCGGCCGCTGCTGCGCAAAAGAAGGCGCTTTGCGGTGAATCTCCCAATGTTCCTCCTCTGCCGGAACCTCCTCGCCTCCGTCGATGGGCTTGCCGAATACATTGAACATTCTGCCCAATGTCTGATCGCCCACCGGGACGCGAATTCCGGTGCCTGGATCTGTTACATCCATGCCGCGCGCCAGATCTTCGCTCGCCGCCAGCATGATGCATCGTACTGTATCGTTTCCGATATGCTGCGCTACCTCCATAATCCTTTCTTTTCCCTTGACCGTAACGCTCAGGGCCGAATGGATTCTGGGCAGCTTCCCATGTGAAAAGGCAACATCTACGACCGGGCCGGATATTGCCGTAATAATTCCATGATTCATCGTCTTGCCGCCTCCCTGTTATGCTTTTTCTTCTGCGCCTTGGCCCCGGAGGAAACCTCCGTAATCTCCTGCGTAATCGCCGCCTGCCGAACTCGGTTATACTGCACTGATAGATCCGCCAGAATCTTTTCCGCGTTCTGATTGGCCGAATTCATGGCGGTCATACGCGCGTTCTGTTCACTGCAGAAGCTGTCTACCAGAGCACTGTAGATATAACCTGACACATAACTCTGCATGACATTGTCCAGTACCTGTCCCAGGGACGGAAAGAACTCAAAGGCCTTGGTTACCGGCCTCTCATCCTTTTTGGTTGAAAACTGCGCACGATGAAAAGGCAGCAGTCTTGTGGATACCGCCGTCTCATTGAGCCCGTTTTTCATATCCGTATAGATAATAAAGAGTTTCTTGATCTCTCCCCGATCGTACTGGTCCAGCAGAATCGCACTGATCTCCCGCGCGCGGTCCATTGTCGGATTCTGCGCCGTATACAAGAAACTGCGGGAAATCGGGATTTGATGCTGACTATAGAACTGCCGTCCGTATTCGCCTACCACGAAAAGCCGGGTATCCGGGTGTTCCTCCAGAATTTTCTGTGCTTCTTTGATCACATTCTGATTAT
>CABUPM010000060.1 GCA_902493345.1 uncultured Eubacteriales bacterium
CTTCCTCGCGGATGATCTCTGTCGGCAGGCAGTTGTCCATCATATGCACCATATCCAGGATCAGCGTCTCGAATTTATAACCGTTGGGAGCCTCGGGCTTTACCAGATTGCCGTTCTCATCCAGATGAGGAATCTTCTTTTCTACGACATGCAGGGGCATCTTGTTGGACAGGATGGCCTCAAGCTTGTCCAGACGGAACAGATAGTTTAAGGTAACGCCAAAGCCGTAGGCCAGACTGCCGTCCTCCAGACGGGTGTTGCGAATCTCGTCGGTCATTTCATAATACTCTACGATCGAGGGCTTACCGTCCTCCAGGCACAATACACCGACCCGTTCGTCCGGATCCGCCTTACGGACAACCTTGCCGCTGCTGACATATCCCTTTTCCAGAGTCGCGCCGATCATCACCGGATCCGCGATGCGCTGCAGTACATTATCGACAGAGAAGATGTTGAGCCATTCCACGCCCTGACTGTGGAGCTGCGGCAGAAGTCCGGCACGGTTCATAGAGGAGAACCAGCCGCCGTTGCCATTGGGGGAGAGGGAGATCCGTCCCGGAGCCTCCAGCAGAATCTTACCGTCATAGTCTACGGAAGGCGCCATCTCCTGCTTAAAGAAATGCACATATTCCGCAGGATAACCGAAGTAGTTCTCTTCGGCAAAAAAGCGGGTCGTATCCTCATGATTCTTCTCACTGGTCATGATATAGAGCGGAATATAGGACTCAGCGGCATCGGTTACACGCTTCAGATTGCCGATCAGAATTTCGAACAGATACATGGTGTGGGTAATCCCGACATTGAGCATCCCCTTGGGCTTATCCAGTCCAAGACGGGTTCCCTGACCGCCGGCCAGGAGGACGGCGGCGACCTTACCACCGCGGATCGCTTCCAGTCCGCGGCTGCGGAAACGCTCTTCATTAGCGGCAATCTCGGAGATCTCCAACGCAGGCATCGGAGTCAGGTGTCCCTTGGCTACGGGCTGCCCCTTGTGAGACAGGGCCTCAAACAAACTCCAGTCCAGATTTTCGATCTGCCGCAGCAGATCCTTCTGACCGGCCTCATCCAGGGTATCATAATACCGCAGAAGACCGGTCTGCTGCTTTTCCTCCAGCAGTGAATACGCTTCCTGATACGTCATAATAGCATCTCCTTTTTAATAATAATAGCATTCTACAGTACGTCCGAGCTTGCGGGCAAGAGCGGCCAGCTCCTCCAGCAGCCGGAACTTGATACTCAGGTCAAAGGGAAGATCCGGGTTCTGATGCGCCGGATTGATGGCCTGCCCGATATAGAGATTCAGGTGAGTACAGCGTTCGACAAGAATCTTGGCGATCTGCGCGGCACCGTTTTTGGCATCCAGCAGTTCCAGATTCTGGACTTCGCCCGTCGGGCTGACGCACTGACGGAGAATCTCCAGCGTCTTGCTGAGTGTCAGCACGCCCTCTGTGACGAGTTGGATGCCTTCGATCTCTGCCGTCGGCGGAACCGCCGGATCCAGATATTCCAGAGAAGCACGCAGAGGTTTATTGAGAACCCGCGCGACCATATTACCGCTGCTGCCGCCGCAGATGATCCGGATATCGGAATCCTGCAAAAAGTCCTGCACCATCCGTTCATCGTCCTTTTTATCCTGCGGGGGGCTGGCCAGAAGATGTACATGGCTTGCCTGAATCACCTTGGCGACTGCCACCGTGGTATCATCGCCGGGTTTCCCCATATACAGGTCGTTGCAGGCGGAGGACAGGAGGTTCGCGAGACGGTGAGCCGAAGGACGCTTGAGGATCTCGCGGCGCAGATAGTCCGCGACATTATCCCAGGTCCAGCCGAAATTCAGTGTTTCACCGACACCAGCGTAGATGACTCCGTCGCTGACCAGAACATAGTAATCCCACAGCTCTACCTGAAAAAAGCTTTCACGGATCTCCTTGCCGGAGATCTGCCGCTTGATATAGGCAGGACGGATCAATTCGCCCTTGCGCAGGCAGAAGCAGGCCGGATTGTCAAATTCCACCAGATGCGCCCGCCCATCATGATAGATCTGCAGGATACTGAAGGTGGAATAGGCCAGGTGGCGGACGGAGCAAAGGGGCAGAGTGCTGCTGATGGTTTCGATCGTATCCTCCAGCGGCGCGCCCTCCTGAATCATGGTAGAGATGATTTTGGAAGTCAGAGTAGACAGAATATTGGCCTTGACTCCGCTGCCGAGACCATCCGCCAAAATCAGGATATCAGCGTCCGCTGTGCGTATGATCTCGACTTTGTCCCCGCACAGCTCCTCACCCTTGTGGTTCAGGCTTTTGTAAACACATTCAACGACATGCTGCATTCTTTATTCCTCCCCAGAGATCATGTCCTTCAATCTGGAGAGCGTGACCTTGGTTTCGGCGGTCGTCTCGCCCAGAAGCCCCGCAATTTCCTGCGCCACGGTCATCTGTTTATCGATGACCTTCTGCGCCATAGCGATTGTATCCATTTGCAGGGTGTGATGGTTGGCCTTAGCACGTTCCTCCTGCGTCACATCCTTGAGGATGCCCAGCACCATACGCTGTTCCGGCATATAGAGGATGTTGGCGCTGAAGGTCATGCCCAGATTGTCATAGGTTACAATCCGATCCAGAAAAGCACTGCGGCTCTTGATGATATGCTCATAATCCGAAGTATCGATCAGCTCATACAGATAGGTATCCAGCGCCTCCTTGCGGGAGAGGCCGAATACCCGCTCTGCCTGATAGTTGAACTCCCGGATTCTTAGATCCTCGTCCACGGCAAAGATCACATTGGGCGTCACCTTGAGGATGCTGTTTGAAAGAGACTGTGCCAGTTCCTTCATATAGGGCAGGCACATGGTCGGCTCGGACTTGCCCTGGAAGATCGAGATCGCCTTCTCTCGGCAGGTGGAGTAGCCGCACGCGCCGCAGTTCAGCTCATCCTCGCGTGTCTCCTTGCCGATATGATGCAGAATCTGCTTTAGTTCTTCTTCCGTCGGCATGTCCTCTTTTTGGCTGGCATCCCGGAATTGCGCCTGAAGGTCAGAGTCGCGCTGAATCCGCGGGAAGGTTGTTTGTTCAGGCCCGGTATAGGCTTCGACCGCCAGACGGGCAGAGAAACGGCTGCCCTCGTGTCCGGATACAGGGCCATTGATGCAGCCGCCTGGACATGAGTTTACTTCGATAAAACAGCCGTGAACCTCTCCGTGCCGGATATCCTGAAACAGCGCCTTGCAGTTTTCGATATCATCGACACACAGCGTCTTATATCCATAGAATCCCTTCTGCGCTATAATCGTTGTGACAATGCCGCTGGTTATAGGATACATCCTGGCAGAAGCCGGACTGTCGTTATCAAAGGAACCCTCCTCCAAATCGTCCTGGTCGAGTCCTTCCTCCTTGATCCAGTGGATGAGCTCCTCAAAGGTCAGAACGGCGTCCACCAGGCCGGCATTGCGAGGATCTCGGGCTTCTTCTTTTTTGGAGATGCAGGGACCGACGAAGATGATTTTGGCGCTCGGACCGTATTTTTCCCGGAGCAGTTTGGCGTGGGCGACCATGGGAGAGACCACAGGCGCCATCTGCGGGATCAGGTCGGGATAGTATTTTTCCAGAAGCATATTGACGGTGGGGCAGCAGGTGGTGATAATATTATCCATTGTCCCAAGCTCCAGCAGCCGCTGATACTCTAGGGAAACCAGAGCGGCGCCTTCAGAAGTCTCATGAACATAGGAGAAGCCTAATTTTTTCAAAATCGCCGGAAGAAGGGACGGACGGCGCAGAAGTCCCGAAAAAGACGGAGCGATCGAGAGAACAGTCACCGCGTGGGCTTTCAGATAGCCGCGGATCTTAAAGATGTCACTCAGCACGGTTTTAGCGTTCTGAGGACAGGTATTGATACAGTGACCGCACAGGATACATTGCTCCGGCATGATCTGTGCCTGATCGTCTTTATACATGATGGAATTGACAGGACAAGAACGAATACATTTGTGGCAGTTCTTACATCGAACCTTTTTTAAGCTGATGATACTGGTCATGGTGTGGACTCCTCCCGCAGGGGCTTGATCACTTCATTGTAGAAGACTTCATCGATCGTTGCCGCCGTCACAATATGAATTTTTCCGTCGATCCGGATACATACGCCGTTGGAGCCCTTCGTACATTGCTCCATACAGAACGAGCCGGAGAGCTGTATCTGATCTTGCAGCCCGTATTCAGCAATGAGCGAGTTGATTCGGGTGAGAATCGCGGGGGCTCCTTTCAGGTGGCAGGAACTGCCAACACATAGAATGATTTCCATAATCATTACCTCCGAAAATATATTATCTATATTATAATGGAAACGTATAGATTCGTCAAGGAGTCGGGGCATTCCTCTTGTTCTTTTACAGGGCGGATGCTATAATAAAGCGTCAGAGATTTTACGGGATAAAAAGAGATGGGGGTACACAGATGAGAAAAAAGAGTCTGTCTCATAAGATCATCACAGGTTTTTTGGTCAGCTTTTGTCTGCCATTGGTAGTCTTTTTGATCTTTTGGGTCTATCAGATTGGAAAAATACAGGAAGAAAATGTAGAACGCCAGATAGAGAACGATATTGCCGGGATTCTCAGTGAGATTGCTTATCGGGTTCAGGAGATGGACACGACAGCAAGGAACCTTGCCGCCAATCCGCAGATTATCGATTATCTCTCCAATTACAGTCAGGAGCCGGAGAAATACCTGCTGGAAGCAATGGGGAATTTTGGAAGCTTTATCGCAAGCGTGGATCAGATCAATCCGAGGATTGAGGCGATGCGGATTTATGCGCTGGATGAGGCCATCCCCAGATATCAGAACACGATCTATCCGAAGCGTGTTATGGCTCAGAAGGCCTGGATGCAGCAGCTGGAGCACCTGGGGTACGATGCGTATTTTATCGGGAAATCAGCAAAGCTTTACAGTGCGCAGAATGATGAGAATTACCGGGAATTGATCTTCCCGAGAAATGAGATGGGACCCAGTGTGTTCTCAATGTATCGGCAGATTTATGGGGTGGGCAGTACGAAGTCGGTAGGGTATCTGGAAATCTGCATGCGGACCGAGGATATGCTGGGAGTGGCCAACACACTCATGGAGGGCGTAGATATTCTTTTCTATGAAGAAGGGAATGGGGTTCTGTACAGCTTAAATGGGGATGCTGGTCTGGAGAAAGCGGTAACGGAATACGCGGATGGGACCGCGGACACCTTTCAGTATGGGGGACAGAACTGGCGTCTGTACAGTACGCAGCTGCAGAAACCGCAGGTTACGCTCTATTATACGTATCCGATGTCCGTATATCATCAGGTATTCTATAACGGAATCTGGATGGTCGTACTGGCAATCCTTGGGGCGATCGGGTTGATGCTGATCTTCCTGAAGGTGTTTTTCCGGGAGGTGCCGGAACGTCTGCAAATACTGGTGAAGCGGATGCAGCAGGTGCGTGCCGGTTCGATGGAGGTCGAATTCTCCGATGATCAGGAGGATGAGATCAGCGAAGTCAACCGAACGCTGGAACAGATGCTGCGGCATATCAATCAGCTGATCAACCGGGTATACCGAGTGGAGCTGTCGGAAAAGGAGGCGACCCTGCGGTCGCTCCGGATGCAGATGGATCCGCATTTTCTCTTTAACGCTTTGGAAGCCATCCGGATGTCAGTGACCCTTGGCTACTATGACCGGGTGGAAGAAGCGCTGGTGGCGCTCAGCAGTATCCTGCGCAGAAGGCTGCGTGACGATGTGACAAGTACAATCGCGGAAGAAGTGGAGACGGCACGAGAATATATAAAGGTAGAAAATCTTCGTTACAATGACCGGATCCTGATGCAGACCAAGGTCGATGAGAGCCTGGAAAAACGCAGGATACCGGCGCTTACGGTGCAGCCGTTGGTGAACAACGCGGTTCGGCATGGTTTCACAGGAGGACGGGAATACCTGATGATCCGGGTGGAAATCATGCAGGAGGCAGAAAACATTCTGATACGGGTCACCGATAACGGAGCCGGTATGAATGAGGAGAGGCTGGAACAGATCCGCAGCTGTATGCGGGACGGAGAAAAGCTGAAGGAAAACGCGGAGCATGGAACAGGATTGGTCAATCTCGCGATGCGTCTGCGCTTGAAGATGGGACGTGACGCCGAGATGCAGCTGGACAGTATAGAGGGAAGCGGAACACAGGTAGAAATTCGTCTCAAGGACGAAAAGATATGAACGAAACGAACAAATATGAAATTATAGAACTAACGAAAAACTCCGAAGGATGCTATAATCTGTCTATAAGTGATACATTTGATGTCAAAAATATGTGTAGATTAACAATTGGAGTGTGATGGAATTGGGCAAAAAGAAAAAAAGTGTCTCTACCGCTATGGGCAGAGATGGGAGATCTCAGTTAACTTTACAATTGATGGTGCTTCCGGCACTGATCGTTGTAATCCTGTTTTCGTATCTCCCCATGTACGGCGTGATTATCGCCTTTAAGAACTACGATATCTTCAAGGGTATCATGGAGAGCCCGTGGGCAAGGAACAACGGTCTTGAGCATTTCATTGACTTTTTCTCCGCGCCGCAGGCAGGCTCCATTCTGTGGAACACAGTCTATATGGCTTTTCTGAAGCTTTTGTTCTGTATGTTCCCCCCCATGCTTCTGGCGATCCTCTTAAACGAGGTACGCAATGTTCACTTTATGAAAACGGTGCAGACGATGTCCTATCTGCCGCACTTTATTTCATGGGCCGTTGCCGGCGGAATCTTCTACAATCTGCTGAATCCTTCCAGAGGCGCGCTCAATACGGTGCTGGTACAGTGGGGGATTCTGGAGAAGGGCATCGACTTCATATCCAATGAGAATTATTTCCGGCCGATTATCATTCTGACGCAGATCTGGAAGGGCATCGGCTGGGGTTCTATCATTTATCTGGGTGTTATCGTATCCATCGATCAGGAGCTGTATGAGGCGGTTGAGATCGACGGAGGACGGAGACTGGCTAAGATCCGCTATGTGACCTGGCCGTTCCTGAAACCCACATTCGCGATTCTGTTTATCATGGAATGCGGCAAGATCATGTCCGGCGGCGACACCTTTGATCAGGTGTATGTATTCGGTAATACGCAGAATCGCGCGGTATCGGATATTCTGGATCTGTATATCAACCGAGTGGGTCTGGAACAGGGGCGATACTCTTACGCGACGGCGGCCAACTTATTCAAGTCAGTGATCAATGTGATTTTGTTGCTAACTGCGAACAAGATCAGTAATCGGCTGACAGAACAGTCGCTGTTTTAGGAGGTACCCTGATGAAGAAGAGAAAAAGGCTGGATGCATTCGAAGTTGTAAATTATATCTTTTTGACGCTGTTGATTATCATCATCGTATATCCGTTTGTCTATGTCGTTGTCAATTCCTTTAACGCGCTGAGCAGCCACAGGCCTTCCTTTTTCTGGCCGGAGCAGCCAACGCTCCTGACATATCAGACGGTATTCCGTGACGGATCGCTCTTAAACGCGTTTCTGGTTTCTGTATGCCGAACCGTAGCGGGAACCGTTTACACACTGGCGGTCACCTCTATGTGTTCTTACGCGATGAGTAAGAAATATCTGAAGTTCCGGACGATCTACATGGTGCTTTTTACCATCCCCAGCTTCTTTAACGGCGGTATGGTTCCGGTTTACCTGAACCTCCGCAACCTGGGACTTCTGGATACGTTCTGGATCTACATACTTCCCGCGGGATTTTCATTTTTCTATATGGTATTGATGGTCTCCGCGTTCCGGGCGATTCCGGAATCTCTGGAGGAGGCGGCGCTGATCGACGGCGCGGGATTCTTCCAGGTATTTATCAAGATCATTCTGCCGGTATCCCTGCCTACGATGGCGACCGTCGCGTTGTATGCGGCAGTCGGCCAGTGGAACGCATGGTATGATACGATGTTCTATACCAATAAAAAATCCTTGCAGACATTGTCCTCGGTACTGATGAGAATCGTCAGAGAGAACAATCTGGGAGATATGAACTCGGAGCTGACCTCCGATATGGAGAACCGATCGTTCAATCCGGAAGGCATCAAGATGGCGACGATGGTCGTTTCCGTTCTGCCGATTATCTTTATCTATCCCTTCTTGCAGAAGTATTTCGTTAAGGGAATCATGGTTGGATCTATTAAGGGGTAAACCTTATAGAATAAATAAAAGGAGGAAGAAGTATTATGAGAAAGTTCAGAAAAATCGCGGCGCTTCTGTGCGCGCTGGCGGTTCTGGCATCCGCGTTTGGCTGTGCCAAGGGCGGCGACAACTCTTCTACGCAGCAGCAGTCCAGCGCAGTGGAGCAGTCCAAAGCGGATCAGGAATCCTCGCAAGAGGAGAAGGATGTCAAGGAAGGCAACAGCTGGGAATGGGAAAATGGAACTCCGGTGACATTGAGCTATTTCTATGATAAGCTGGTTCCGACAGCCAACTTTGACAAGTATTGGGGTAAGGACTATGTCAGCCAGAAGATCATTGAGGATACCGGCATCAACCTGGAATTCCAGTTCCCGCCGGATAACTCCCACAGCAAACTGCAGGTTCTGATCGCGGGCGGTAATCTTCCGGACATGATGATGTCGGATTATCGTAACGCGGTGGTTCAGAATCTGGCACCCAATGACAGAATCTGGGCGATCAACGAACTGGAAGAAGAGTACGCTCCTGGTTTCATTGAGAGAAATCTGGGCAACCACATCGTTCTGAGCCAGCGTATGGGCTGGAACAGCATGAATGTATACGGCGTTCCCAATGCTTTCTATTCAGAGGCAATGCTGCAGAATGAGGGCCTGGTCAAGAATAGACAGGGCGTTGCGGTAATAGAGCAGATCTACAAGGAACTGGGTTCTCCTGACACAACGACACTGGAAGGCTTCCTGAATCTTCTGCGTACCGTAAAGGAGAAGTATCCGGACATGATTCCAGCGCAGGCTTCCCGTAATAACGGTAAGGACGCGGACGGCAACCTTCGTCTGATCTACAAGCTGTTCCCGATGTTCGATCTGGGCGGCCGTTATGACAAGATCGACGGCAAGTACGTCAAGTATTGGTATAGCCCAAAGTATCTGGATCTTCTGAAGTTTGTCAACACCCTGTACAATGAGGGACTGATCGACCCGACAGAGTTCACTGATTCCGGTGAGCAGCTGCAGGCGAAGGAGTTCTCCGGCATGCTTTTCGCGGATATGAACCAGGATTCCAACAATATTGACTGGTTCAATGGAGAGCTGCAAAAGCTCCATCCGGAATGGAACTTCGTTATGATTGAGGCTCCCAGCGCATATGCGGACGCGCCTTACGGTGCGGACAGCATCAATGGCGGCGTAGGCGCTGAGATGGTGACGATGATTACCAAGAGCGGCCAGTACCCGGGCCGTTGCCTGCAGCTGCTGGACTATCTGCTGCAGGAAGACACCCAGCTGATTCTGGAGTATGGTATCGAAGGAAAGTCCTGGGACTACAACGATCAGGGCATTCCGGAACTGTATCCGGAAGTTTCTGGCGCGGAAGACGACGTGAAGAAGGGCGTGTATGGCACGCAGGCTTATTGGCTGTTCGGAAACGAGGATGTGGACGCGCTGACGGAGAAGTTTGGTGTATCCGATGCCGAGGTGCGCAGCCTGGAGATCGCTTCCAAGTATTACAAGGATCTGACCTTCTACAGAGGCGCAGAGTCTTATGCGGCTGACAGCGAAGAGATCAAGATCTTTGCCAGCGTCAAGGAGTACTACGAAGTACAGGTAATGAAGATCATCACCTGCGCTCCGGAAGACGTTGAAAAGCTGTATAACGAAATGATCCAGACCATCGACAGTATGGGTCAGGATAAGCTGAATGAGCAGATTGATGATTTCTTCCAGAATAAGAACCAGAAAATCGCTCAGTACAGCGCGGATCTTAAGTAAGAGAAAATGGTAAATTTACGGTTCGCGGCCTCTTTAGAGGCTGCGGACCGTAATGTCTAGGAGAGGGCAAAGGGTCATGTATAAATTGATGCTTGTGGATGATCAGCGGATCATCATGGAGGGGATCGTTAAGCTCATCCAGCAGATGAATCTGCCCTTTGATCAGTTTGTCTTTGCCGAGAACGGGAGTCAGGCGCTGGAGATGCTGGAGACAGAGAATCCGGACGCGGTAATTACCGATATTCGGATGCCGGTGATGGACGGGTTGGAAATGGCCCGCAGGATTCGGGCCCGTAAGGATGAGTTCCGTGAGATGCCGATTCTGATTCTGACAGGGTATGACGAATTTGAATATGCCAGGCAGGCAATTACACACAAGATCCTTTTTTATCTGCTCAAACCGGTCAGTAAAGATGAACTGTATGCCAGCTGCCGGATGATGATGGATATGCTGGAAGAAGAGCGAAGTCAGATGAATGACCGGGTTTCCCGGATGAACTTTCGGGAGCATGTGATTCGTGATATTTTGCACTGGTCGGACAGCGGTCCGGCGCCAGAGCATCATCCAGAAGGAATGCTATTGGTGCAGATTCGCACAGAAGGGGATCGGAAAGGTTTTTACCAAAGGATCGGAGAATTGAGAGAGGCGTTGAAGGAACGGCTCTATGCTGCCTATATCCGGGATACAGAGGTCTATTTTCTCTTGACAGGGACGGAGTTTACGGAAGAAGTACAGGGGATGGAGATCAATCTGAGCAAGCCCTTTTTTGATCTGGCGGATTTGCCGGAAGCGGTAAGGCAGATTTATCAGGTTCATCTGCGCAGGGAGAGCCTGCAGGGACAGAGAATCTTGTCCTTTTCGGATATTCAGAATGCGAAAAGCATATTGCCGCTGGTGGATCTGTCAGATATGCGTCAACTGTGGAACGCGATGGAGCAGGGAAAACAGGAGACAGAGCAGGCCCTTACGGCACTGCACCAGGAGATCCTGAAGAAGTCCAAACACAGCCGTTCAGAAGCGGCGGCCCTGTATACGGCGGTTTGTATGGAGGTTTACAAACGGTATTTCAGCATTCCGCTGGCCAGGGAGTGCCAGGACGAATTTGATTTGCTGCTGCACAGCGGCGCGATGTTTATACAGGAAGAACCGGAAAAGATTCGGCAGTCGGTGACAAGAGCGGTGTGCCGGATCAGTGAAAAATTGGGAAAGAAACAAGAGGAAAACATCATCCTCAAAGCGAAGAAGCTCATTCATGAGCGGCCGGAATGGTCGCTGAACGAGCTTGCCGACGCGCTGCATATCAGCAGCGGATATCTGAGCACGCTGTATCATAAGGAGACAGGCAAGCCTCTGGGAGATACGCTGATTCAGGAGAGAATTCTCAAAGCGTGTAATCTATTGTGTACCACCCGGTATACGGTGGAGCAGATCGCGCGTCAGGTAGGGTATACGAGTGAAAAGCATTTTTTTGTAGTATTCAAGAAAAATATGGGAGTTTCACCGGCACGGTATAGAAAAGAACATCATTTATCAGGAGTTTAATCATGTATCAGATACTACCACCGGAAGACCGTTGGATTACGGACCCGCAGACAGGACAGAAGATTCATCAGCTGACATCCCACGCGTCGATTCAGCACCATCCGTTTTTTCTGTCGCCGGCCTGGGACGATGCAATGCGGCATATCGCGGTGATATCCGACCGTACAGGACACAATCAGCTCTATTTATGCCGAACTTCAGACTACGCGCTGATTCGTATCAGTGAGGTAGAGGAAGTGGATGAATGGACGATACATCCTTCGCGTGACGGACGGTATATCTATTATCATGGGGATGCCAAGGCGATTCGGACGGAATGCAGCTCCGGAAAAAGCGAGGTGCTTCTGACGGAAGAGGAAGCGTCGAGACTCTGCGGCGGGGTCGGGAAGGCTGTATTCCCGACGGGCAGAACAACGGCGTTAAGCAAGGACGACCGTTATTGGGCGATTCGCGCGCTGCAGGACGGACGTTTTCATGTGCTGGTTTACGATACAGAGAGGGAGAGCTGGAAAAAGGAATGGGAAGCGGCAGAGGTGTCGCATATGCAGTTTTGCCCGGACGTGTCCGAATATCTCTTTTGCGCAGGGACACTTCAGGACCGGGTCTGGGTGCTGGACCGGAGGACAGGCGAGGGACGCAGAGTTTATAAGAGAAATGCGGCCGCCAAGCAATGGATCACGCACGAGACATGGATTCCGGGAACCATGGAACTGTCTCTGGTGGATTGGCCGCATGGAATTCTGGCCGTTCATTGTGAGACCGGAAAGGTCAGAAGGATCGCGGACTTCAATGCATGGCACGCGATCAGCAATGAACAGGGTACGATGATGGCGGCGGACACCAATTTCCCGGATGTGGGAATCCGTCTGCTGGATCCCAGAAGCAATGCCGGAGCCTATCGGACGCTGTGCTATCCCAGGGCCAGCTGCATGGGAGAGCATTGGAACGGACCCTTCCCATATGATGACGGTCCGGTTCGGGTCTACGCGCCGCAGTACACGCATCCGCATCCGAGGTTCAGTCCGGATGGGCAGAAGGTGCTCTATACATCGGACTGTACAGGATACGCGCAGATTTATGTGATCGATCTTACAGAAAGTCTCAATATATAAATAGAAAAAGGGGGCACATATTATGTTAGTTCCGGAAAAACCAGTGAAGGTGGCGCTGATCGGAGCGGGTCACCGTTCCAATCGAATCTATAAACCGCTGTTCCCAGGTTTGAAGCCTTGGATTCAGGTGGTAGCAGTCTGCGATCCGGTGAAAGAGCACGCGGACAGCATGGCAGAAGCACTGGGAGCCAAGGCGTATTATCAGATTCAGGATCTGGTAGCGCAGGAAGAGATTGAAGCGGCGATCGTGGTTGTGCCGATACCGCTGCATCATCCGTACTCGGTATATCTCTCCGAGCATAAGATCCATTCGCTGGTCGAGACGACCTGGTGTGCGACATTGAGCCAGGCGCGTGCGATGATCGATGCCGCCAAGCGCAACGGCGTCTATACGCGGGTGGCGGAAAACTTCTTCCGGTATCCGATCGACCGCTTTGCGCAGACTTTGCGGGATTCCGGCTATATCGGAGACATCAAGCGGATCTTTTCCTATAACGATCATACGGGATATCACAGCAATTCCCGGTGGCTGGTCTTTGCCAAGGAGTACCCGGACTGGATATCCTCAACCCATCATACGATGGATGTTATGCCGGGATATCAGATCCCAGAGCGTTATATTGATCAGGAGACCTTCCGCTCCCGATTCATTCATTTCCCAAGCGGGCTGATGGTAATCGATCAGGCGGCGAATATCAAGGGAATGCTCGGCAGACATGTCCGTCCCGGCTATACAGAGTGGCAAGGATACCGCGGCACTCTGGTGCAGGAAGGCGGACGGTATGAAGCGCCTACACACTATTTCCTAGATAACAACAAGAGAGTGGAAGTAGGACGCGGCGTCCATCCGGACTGGGAGGCGGAGGTCCGGTGCAGTGTTTATGAGGACTCCAAGGTCTTTTCTGAGGAGGAAAAGCCGGTGCATCCCAATTATATCTCCAAGGTAGAACGCTACTATGATGATGATTTTAACTGGATGGGAATCCGGGCCTTTACACCGGAGGGCATGATCGATTACAAGAACCCGATTCAGATCGGTGTCAAGAGCGAGAACTATTATCCGGAATACGGAATTGCCGTAGCCGGACACATGATTGATTTCGCACTGCAGATCCGCGGATTGGCAGATTCGGAGTTTGACGACGAAGACGCTTATATGTCCATGATGATTGAGATGTGCGCAAGAGAATCCGCATTGCATGACGGCCAGCACATCAAGCTGCCATATGAAGGAGAGCTGGAGATCGATTCTTTAATCATGAAAAAGATGAGAGAGGAATACGGCCGCGATCCGCTGGATGTGGAAGCGATGATGGCCTATATTCATCAAAAACCGTAAAAGAGAGATGATAGCTCTTTCTTCATATCAAACCCTCTGGCACACTTGGGAGAGTGAGACTCCTGGGTGCGCCAGAGGTTATATAGGCTTCTCTGGATCCTTGAAACCCTCTGGTACACTAGGGA